>NZ_VPAF01000008.1:0-171440 GCF_013419345.1 Acinetobacter sp. YH12086 | reverse complement strand
TGTGCTTCATCGATGAGCCAGTTAATGCCTTCACTGCGCCAAAGTCGCGTTAAAAAGTCATAATCGCTTTCATTCGACTGCATGATGAAAGGTCGTACATCATAGTTTTGGCTTAAACCGCTTAGATTTAGCGTTAGACTGGCAGCAAAGAGCGGACTTTTGCTTTGCCATTCTTTAAAGAGAGTTTCACTGACATCGCGCACCGATTTGTTCATAAATACGCGGCTATTGCGGCGCTTATGCCACAGCGATGTTGCATCTTCTAAAGTGAGTTTATATAGCGTGAGTGAACCGTCACTCTGCCCTTGGGTGGCTTCGGTAATAATACCCGTGGTACGGAAGAGTTCGCCCTGATCGGTCACTTGATCAACGGCAACTTGTGCGCCAATAAATTGTTTTAGTGGAATAAGTGCATTAGTAGATAGGCAAATCAAAGTCGCTTGCAGGCCTTGGTTTAAGACATGCTCCCCATCAATACGTTGAATAAAAAGCTCTTCATTCAACGCAGGATTGGAAAATTGCACATGAATGGCACGTTTTTGGGCGGATAGACCCAATTGTTCTAATACAGCAAATATTTTGCCTAACATAATAAAAATTCTAAATTGTAATCATGGAAATAATTTTGCTGCTAGTTTAGTCAAATTCATCAATAAACTTAATGCTTAAAACCATAGAAGATGTTTCGTTATGTAAAATCCACGATTCAAAAATTCACTTAAAAATAAAAAGCTGAGAACCCACTCACTAAATACTTCTTGCATATAAAATATTCACAAAATGGTCTTAGACCATGCACTTGCATCCAACAAGCAACGTCATTCACACAAGTGTAAAAATAGTTTTATCATCTAATTTACATCGAGCTTAATGATCAAATTTTTAATATTATCTTTAAAAATAGTGGATTAATTTAAACTTAAGCTAGATTAAAAAACACACAAACCTTTCTTTCCTCTCTTGTAATTCACCTAAGATCCCCTATAATTCAAAAAAAACAGACAAGTCTGTCTATTTTGCTGCAAAAACCGAATGAATTTAGCATTCAGAGGGTAAAAATATAAATGAGAGAAAACGTATAAAACGTTCGAAAATCAAATCATTGACTTAAGCTAACAAAGTGAATGATTTGAACGCACAATTGTCAGCAAAGCGCGATTACCCCAAATAATTGCGCTTTTTATTTTCTTAGAATCTTACGTCATGTGAAAAAAATTGATGGTTAATCAATACAAATATGTCGTCTCTAGATTTAAAACCTAGATGCCTACAAACAAATTTAAGCGGTCAACTCCAAACGAATTAAGGTTTCAACTCGCTTCCAATAATCTGCTAAATGCACTTGGTTGGGATCAATTTGAGCTTGAATGGTCATGCCATCCAAAATACTACTCAGAAATGCAGCGAGTTGTTCAGTTTGCTGAATGCCCAGATTTTGCAAGGCAGTACTTAGTTTTGATTTAAGCCACTCTTTATAGTCGATCGCAGGTTGCAATGACGAAGGATAAACTTTAGATATTTCTTCTACTGCTTTTTGAAACATACAACCATTAAAATCTGCAGTATGAAACCAAGCATCGTACCAAGCAAAAATGGTTTTAATATGCGAAAGATGGTCTTCTGGATCACATTTTGCAATAGCAGCTTCAAGTGATTCCTGTAAATTAAGATTTCGAATCACGAGACATTCTTCAATTAATTTGGCTTTAGAGGGGAAATATTTATAAAACGTCATTTTAGCAACGCCCGATTCCCCAATAATTCGATCTATACCAATCGAGTTATAGCTATAAGAATTGAAGAGTTGGAGCGCAACGTTAATGATGTCTTGCTTTTTCGACATTTAATTTACCTGATGCACCAATGGGGCCTAAACATAAAGCTTTTAAGGTAGAAAACCTAATTTTTAAACATGATTTTCGCGCGCTATTGTAAAGCATAACTTAATTGGAGTCTGTAGATAAAACCTCAGCACCCCATTAAATACAGTCTGATTTCAGAAGATTTATCAAATTAGCAGTCAGGGAATTTTAGTATAAAACTGACTGCTAATTTTATTTCAACTAGCGATTTAACGACTATTCATCTGCGTTAAAAACATGGATAAAATGAATGCCATTAACGGTGGATTTAAGAGTAAGTATTTAAGAGCAAGGGGTACTCAGAATATTTTTTTGCTTACGCTCTTGCAGTGCTTTTCGAATCACCTGATAACCGCCCGTTAAACCTAAGATCGCCATGATTACAGCCACAATCAAATCTGGCCATAGACTACCTGTACCAAATACCCCGACTGCAGCCAAGATCACTGCGACATTACCAATGGCATCATTACGGCTACATAGCCAAACGGATTGCATATTGGAGTCACCTTCACGGAAGGCATATAAGACGTATGCACAGATGACATTAGCGACTAGAGCCAAAATACCAATCCCCCCCATGGTGATCGGTTCAGGTGCGATCCCATTGGCATAGGCATAGAGCACTTTGGCAATCACAACGATCCCAAACGCTGCCATGACAAAACCTTTCACCAAGGCAACTGTTGCACGCCAATATAAACTGGCGCCTAGCACGGCTAATGAAACTCCATAATTAACAGCATCACCAAAGAAATCTAACGAGTCCGCCCAAAGCGCAGAAGAATGTGCATAAGCCCCGCCAATCAGTTCCACCAAAAACATCATGGCGTTAATGATTAAGGCGATCCAAAGCGCGATACGAAATTTACTGTTGGGTTTGCTTGGTGCTGGCTCATGACTACATGTACATGCCATAAATGTGCTCCAATTTAAAAATCAATGGATATGTATTATTCTTATTCAAAACTATGGACTCACTCCAAGGTCAAGCATGAACGTACAAAAACATTATTTGATTAAAGAATTGTCCACCAAATCTGGGGTAAGCGTTGACAGTATTCGCTTTTATGAAAAGAAAAAACTGCTGAAACCTAGCTTCCGCGCAGACAACAATTATCGCTATTATGATGAAGAAATGTACAAACGTTTGGTTTTTATTAAGCGCTGTCGAAACCTCGATATTTCTCTCACCGAGATTCAAACCCTGCTTGAACTTGAGCAATCCCCTACGCAAAGCTGTCATGCTGTGAATGAATTAATTGACAATCACATTCGTCAAGTTTCTGAAAAAATTAAAGAATTAGAAAATTTTAAAATACAGTTAAGTAAGCTCCGTGCCAGTTGTAATGAAACCAGTCAAATTAATGATTGCCAAATTTTAAAACATTTGGAAAACGGAATATCTTGAAAACCCAACTAAAATACTTGGTTGAATCCTTTTTTTAGATCACTACAATAAAGCCATAAATTTTTTATGCCTTTATTGACATGACGATTCAACACGTAACCGAACTCCTCTCACCTGCTGGCTCATTGAAAAACATGCGCTACGCTTTTGCTTATGGCGCAGATGCCGTGTATGCAGGTCAGCCGCGATATAGCTTACGTGTGCGCAATAATGCTTTCGACCATGACAATTTAAAAATTGGCATTGAAGAAGCTCATGCTTTAGGTAAAAAGTTTTATGTGGTGGTAAACATCCAACCGCATAACTCAAAACTGAAAAATTTCATCCGTGACCTTGAACCTGTGGTTGCCATGAATCCTGATGCACTAATCATGTCTGACCCTGGTCTGATCATGATGGTGCGTGAACATTTTCCAGAAGTGTCCATTCATTTGTCTGTACAAGCCAATGCGGTGAACTGGGCAACGGTTAAATTTTGGAAAAATATGGGACTGACACGTGTCATTTTGTCACGTGAATTATCAATCGAAGAAATTGAAGAAATTAAACACAATGTACCTGATATGGAAATTGAAGTTTTCGTACACGGTGCATTATGTATGGCTTACTCCGGTCGTTGCTTACTTTCTGGCTATATGAATAAACGTGATGCAAACCAAGGTGCATGTACCAATGCATGCCGTTGGGATTATAAAGTTCACGATGCAGTTGAAGATGAAACTGGTGATGTTATTCCAGTCACACAAATTGAAGAATCATCATGCTGCAATAATAAAAATGCCGATGAGCAACACGCCATAGAACAACACCAATTCGGCGAGCCGGTTTTATTACAACGCAATGAAGAAGACATGTTTGCTGCCGAAGAAGATGAACATGGCACTTATTTCATGAACTCGAAAGATTTGCGTGCTGTACAGCATGTTGACCGTTTAACCAAAATGGGCATTCATTCTTTAAAAATTGAAGGCCGTACCAAGTCTTACTTTTACTGTGCGCGTACCGCTCAAATTTATCGTAAAGCTATCGATGATGCCCTTGCTGGCAAACCGTTTGACCCTGCTCTCATGTCTCAGCTTGAAGGCCTTGCGAATCGTGGTTATACCGAAGGTTTTTTACGCCGCCATGTACATAGTGAATATCAAAACTATGAAACCGGCTCTTCACGTTTTGATCATCAACAGTTTGTAGGTGAAGTCTTAGAACGCAATGGCGACTCTCTTAAAATCGAAGTGAAAAACCGTTTTGTTGTGGGTGATTCTTTAGAACTGATGACCACTTCAGGCAACATCACCTTCGTTTTAACTGAAATGAAAGATAAAAAAGGTAATCTGATTGAGGATGCCAAAGGTTCAGGTCATATCGTGGATATTCCTGTTCCTGCCGATGTCGATATGCGCTACGCCTTACTGATTCGTAATTTACCCAATTCGACCGTAGATATTTCGGCTTCGTCTTTAGCGTATCAGGCTTGAGTTCGCTTTATGGCTTTGTTGATTACAGATAAATGCATCAATTGTGACATGTGTCTACCTGAATGTCCCAATGATGCCATTTATGAAGGCTCAAAGATTTATGAAATTGATGTCGCACGTTGTACTGAATGTGTCGGTTTCTATGAGCACCAAACTTGCGTTTCAGTTTGTCCGATTGAGTGCATTATTCCGCATCCGGAGCATATCGAAAGCCAAACTGATTTATTGGAGAAGTTTAAGGGTTTGAATTTATTTAAATCTTAAATGCATGGTGTGATTGGCGTAAGACTTGCTTAATCCACTTTATATAGAGAAACAACCTTGGGGAAAGTATAAAAATAAGGTTGTAAAACAAAAATAGCTGGGCAACGAATAGGGTTCAAAATGTGTGGGGACATTTTTGAATCCTAATTTTGCAGACAAAAAAAAAAGGAACTCCGGTGTTAGCATCCAAAGTTCCTGTAAAACGAGAATATTAAGAAAAATAATATTCTAATGACAACATTCAGCGCGGCCAGTGTGTTTCTCGAAACACACTGGCCTTTCTTTTATTGACCCGAACGGATGATGTAATCAAAAGCAGACAATGATGCTTTCGCGCCTTCACCTGTTGCAATGATGATTTGTTTGTACGGTACTGTTGTACAGTCACCGGCAGCAAATACACCTTTCACATTGGTTTCGTTACGCTCGTTAATTACGATCTCACCACGGTTTGAAAGTTCAACTGCTGTTTCTTTTAAGAAATCAGTGTTTGGTAACAAACCGATTTGTACAAAGATACCAGCCAATTCAATCGTTTTGATTTCATCAGTTGCACGGTCTTTGTAGTTCAATGCAGTCACTTGTGAACCATCACCGACCACTTCTGTAGACAATGCATTCATGATCACAGTGGTATTCGGTAAGCTGTTTAACTTGTCTTGAAGCACTTGGTCAGCACGAAGTTTAGTATCAAACTCAACAAGTGTTACATGTTCCACAATACCTGCAAGGTCAATCGCCGCTTCTACACCTGAGTTACCACCACCAATCACTGCAACACGTTTACCTTTAAACAATGGACCGTCACAGTGTGGACAGTATGCAACACCACGAGTACGGTATTCTTGTTCACCCGGAACGTTCATTTCTCTCCAGCGTGCACCTGTTGAAAGAATCACTGTTTTAGATTCAAGTTTTGCACCATTCTCTAAAGTCACTTCAACTAAGCCATTAGCTGTTTGGTCAGCACCTTTGATGTCAGATACACGTTGCAAGTTCATGATGTCCACACCGTACTCACGTACATGTGCTTCCATTTCAGCAGCAAACTTAGGACCTTGAGTCTTTTGAATCGACGTGTAGTTTTCGATGTCCATGGTATCCATGACCTGACCGCCCATGCGTTCAGCCACGATACCGGTTTTAATACCTTTACGTGCTGCATAGATTGCAGAAGTATTACCTGCAGGGCCACCACCAATCACAAGCACATCAAATGCTTCTTTGGCATTTAGCTTTTCAGCATCTTTTGCAGCAGAGTTGGTGTCTAATTTAGCAATGATTTCTTCCAAAGTCATACGACCTTGACCGATGTGGTTGCCGTCTTGGAATACCATTGGTACAGCCATGATTTTGCGTTCTTCCACTTCGTCTTGGAAGAATGCACCATCAATCATGGTTGCAGTTGTACCCGGGTTGTAAATTGCGATCAAGTTAAGTGCTTGAACCACGTCAGGACAGTTATGGCAGCTTAAAGATACAAACACATCAAAATCAGCTTTAAGACTTAAGCTTTTAATAGAAGTAAGAACTTCATCAGACACTTTTGGTGCATAACCTGAAGTTTGTAGCAAAGCTAGAATCAAAGATGTGAACTCGTGGCCCATCGGCAAACCTGCGAAGAATACACGTGGATTTTCACCTGCTTTTGCAATACCAAAGCTTGGCGCACGGCTGTTGTTACCGTCAAAACGTGCAGTCACTAAATCAGATAAAGCGGCAACTTCAGTCACCAATTCTTTAATTTTGTCTGATTTGTCCGTGCCGTTTAAAGTAGCGACGATTTCAATCGGGCCTTCAAGGCGTTCAAGTAAGGTTTTTAATTGAGCAGAAGTATTTTGATCTAACATTGCTAACGTCTCCAGAGGAGTAAATTTATTTGATGAGAGAATGATAGAACAAACCATTAAATAGGTGAAACGGTTTATTTTTATAAAATTAATCGGTTTTACAAATCAAATGATTAAATTTCTTTCTAAATCATAAATATATGGACGTATATTAACATTAAAATGATTTATTTCGTACACACATATCGTGATAAATCCCTCATTTTTTTCTTTTTTATTGAAATTACACCAACCCTATACAAGAGCCAACGCACGCCCTGATCAATTACAAAATCTTTACAAAGCTTTAAGTTTCAATTCAGCAAGTCGGCATTAAATCAAATGAAATATCAGGTGATTTGACTGCTTTTGAGATCCATCAATAAAGCCGCAATCTATTCCTTGCATCAATCAGCCATCGATCTACATGTATAAAAATCAACAGTGAGCAGAATAATGAAAATTGAATTTGTCTTTGATATTGTTTATCCCATGAGTTATGTGGCGTTTCAAAAGTTGAAGCAAAACTGGAATGAACATACCGCAACGCGTGTAGAGCTATTGCCGATTCAGCGTGTTCCTGAAATTCCTGAACAAGGCTTAGATGTGCTGCAGTATTTAACCGATAAGTATGGCGCGAGTGCCGCAAATCGAAAACTCGAAATGACAAAGTTTGCCGCTTATAGCGAAGATGTGATTGTCAATATTGAACACATGAAACGTATGCCAAACAGTCAACTGGCACATCAAGCTATATTGGCCTTGGACAATATTCTGGACCAATATGCCCTGACTCAAGCCCTATTCCATGCATTATTTGCACACGGTCAAAATATTGCTGATATTCACGTTTTAAAAAGCATCATTGAAGGCATTGGTTTAGATGGCTCAAAAGTACTGCGCTCAATTCAACATAAAGATATTGCAGACCGTCAGCATGAAATTACACAGTATGTAAAATCAAAGGGACAGCACCCCATTCCTTTTTACCTCGTGGATGGCGAAGTGAATGATCAGACTTTTTCTACACAGGAACTTCGACAACTGTTTCATCGCGCAAGTTAATCTACCCAAGATCAAAAATCCCCATACAATGTGATGGGGATTTTTATTCTGAGCAATGCAATGATGTAAAAAGAAAATAGGCCTATTAATGAAGTCCCTGCTCAATTCGATTAATCCGTGATTTGAACTGCTGAGAAAGCAGATACAAAATTAAGCTCAAAACCAGCGTGAGTACCATCACTGTGATCAACACCCAACGTACAACAACTTCTACTACATTGGCTTGCTGAACTTGTTTTTCCACGCTTTGCGCCATCGGTGTCATGGTTTTATCAAATAGCTGATTTTGCATCGCCCAGAGCTGTTCAGGCTGAAAACCGTATTCACGGAATTTTGCTGGATTTTGTTGCTCGGTATTGATTAAGGATTGCACCAAAGGAATTGCTGTCGCACGATCTACAGGCTTATGCATCAAAGCAGCTTGTGCAAGTAAATAGTCTTGCACAGGTTTTGCCAATTGTGCATCTTCCATCTCGAAAGCCAGCTGGCTTTCCTGAATATTTTTTTCATAATGTACCAATTTTTGATCTGCTGCACGATCATCATGATTAAGGTCATATTGCACATAGGTTAAGCCTGACCAAAGCACGATAAACGATAAAATCCAGCCAACAAATTTCAATACAAAAGATTGGAATCGAATTCTAAAAAATTGAAATTTTTTTAGAAAACCAACCAAGAAAAATGCGCCAATAAATGAAACGATGAGTTTTAGAAATAACCAGCCAATAAAGGATAAAAAGTTTAAAAAATAGTCGGAAGACTCACCGAGTTGATATGTCAAATCACCTGCACTAACGGGAATATGCAGTTGCTGTACGCTAGAACTTAGGCCAAAAAAGCTATAAACCATATCATGCTGAATAAACAACATCACAACTGAAACGATCAGCACAGAAACACTGGTTAAGGTCAATAACGTCAAATTGCGTTGACGCTTCTTAATGGTTTGAAGCCCTGTTTCCAGTTGCTGCGGATTTAGCGCATATTCATCAATGGGAGGCAAAGACATACTCCTTCAGATTATATTTTCACCTCCCTCACAGCTTATGAAGAAGGGTTTGAACCACTCGATTCAATTACTAAATGATTCAAATTGTTTTGTAAGGCACGAATACGTGTCGTTGCTTCTTCACGCTTTTGCACACCTTCTTTCTGAATTTGAATCACATCATTAACGGTTTTAATGAGGGTATTTTGCACATGTTCAAGTGTTTCGATATCAATCACTGAACGCTGATTGGCTTTCGCTGTATCGACAGAGTTTTGATGCAACAAATCTGCATTGCGTTTTAATAGGTCATTGGTCGCATCATCAATGCTATTTGCCAATTGCACGCTGTTCTTTTGTTCTTGCAATGAAATCGCTAAGCTAATTTGGTTTTTCCAAGCCGGTAAGGTGATATTTTTAATAGCATAAAATTTATCGACCAACATCAAATTGTTGGATTGAATAATGCGAATCATCGGCAAGGTCTGCATTGCAGACTGTTGCAAGATCTGTAAATCACTCACACGTTTTTCAAGATTATTTGCCAAATGATTGAGGTCATAGATTTTTTGCGTAGTGGTTTGATCTTGAACTTGAGTGGTTAATCTTGTAATTTCCTGTTGAATTTCTTGCTCTTTCAACTTACCTGCGGCGATATACACCCCTAATTGTTTATATTCGTCTTGTACGCCTTCAAACATTTTATCTAAGGTATTTACACGCGCTTTTAAGCCATTTTGCGAAGTTTCAATTTCTTTGACCAACGCATCAATTTGCTCTTTGGTGGTATTAAAGTGCTGATCAAAACTTTGCTTGGCACCTTTAAATTTACTCAGTAAACCACCAAAAAATCCTGAGCTTTTAGATTTATTTAAAATGCTCGTGGTGTTTAGTTGCTGTGCGACTTGGACCACCTGATTGAGCTTTTGACCTGTCGCATCTAGATCTTTATTTTGCACCAAATTTAATAATTCATCGGTATAGGTCGACGTCTTGGTGGCAATGTTTTTACCAAATTCAGCAACACTATTATGACTTAAATCTGCCAATTCCTTACGTGCAGCTTCGACTTCGTGAAAATCGGAAGTTTGTAAGCCAATTTCCTGCAAATTGAGTTGCTGAAATTTTTCTTCAGTCAATTCTTTGCTTACTTCAACGGGTAAATTTTTGGCATCTAAATCGGTCATAACTCACCTTATATTTCTAAGACTTAGAGGAATTCTCTAATGATTTTTTTAAAGTTTTAATCAAATTTTCACGGCTATTATCAAGCTTTTCCAATGAACTTGTCGAGTTACTTTGACGACTTTGTTTCACATGATATTGCCATGCTGGAATCAACACCTGCTGAGCTTCCTTATATCGATCTAATAATTCAAAAGAAAGCTGCTGAGAAAGCTGCATTTGCGTAATTGCAATATCATTACTGGCTTGTAAGGTTTGCAACGTATTCACCTTTTTCGATAAACGTTCTGCAAAGTTGTCAAGCGGATGCTGATTTTTCACAAACTGTGGGTATTCCACCAAGAACTCTTCAGCCGCGACGATATAGCGCGCCATTTGCTCACGTAAGCCTTGCAATTGATTAAAACGTGCTTGGGACTTTTGAATTTCTAACTGTAACTTTTGGCTCAGATGATTTGCCCGATCAAGTAATTGATCTAGATTTTTGTAATATTCAACTTGTCCTGAACCATATTCCAAATCGATGCCTAACCATTTTTGCAGGGCATTAAATTTGCGTGTTTTTAAATATTTTTTTGAATTGGCTAGAGCTTGAATCAACTGTTCAATAGTTTGACTAAGTTGTTTCGTCAATTGAGGGTCAACACCATCTAGCAGCACCGACTGTGCTTGAATTAATTGATCTGCATAATGATTTAGACGATATTGATCGGTCAGTAATGGCACAAGGTCATTCCGCTTAATCGAAAGCACTTCCGCCCGATCTACCGTAATATCCTTTAACGGCACCAATACATCAATTTGTGACATAGCCAATTAAACTCAATAAAATCATTTTTATACTACAAGTTTTGCCATAAAAGTCTTGTAGTATTTTGCAAAAAATACATCTATTTCATCAGTCAAATTTCGCCATCAAATTCAACCGTTGCCTATAGATCCGCCAAAGCAGCCATACAGCATCATTTGAATGGATATGATGACCTAAACAGATGAATTCAAGCTTAAGATACCCAAAGATTCAATCTAGATTTAAATTAAACAACTGACTCTACATGAATTATTATCAAAATTATCGTAAAATTTAATCCATATACTTTAGAACCAAATATTAGATCAATAAATTTAGAGGCTTAAATGGAACGTTTTTTCCATAACACAATGTATGCAGCACGTTGGATTCTGGCTCCCGTGTACTTTGGATTATCCTTTGCACTGCTACTGCTCGCGATTAAATTTTTCCAAGAAGTCATTCATGTCCTTCCGCATATTTTAGAATATTCAGAAGCTGACCTGATTTTAGTCATCCTCTCTTTGGTCGATATGACTATGGTGGGCGGACTGATTGTGATGGTGATGTTTTCAGGCTATGAAAACTTTGTTTCCCAACTGAAAATAAATGAATCGACCAATCGCTTGAACTGGCTCGGCACCATGGATGCCAATTCATTAAAACTCAAAGTTGCAGCATCAATCGTGGCAATTTCTTCGATTCATTTATTGCGTATTTTTATGGATGCGAAAAACATCCCCAATGACAAAATCATGTGGTACATCATCATGCATTTAACCTTTGTTTTTTCTGCTTTTATGATGGGATATTTGGATAAAATCAGTAAGCACTAATTTAGGTAAGGTTAATGAAGCCATTTGCGATAATGGCTTCTCGTCAAATTTTAAATCTAGTTATTCATCAAGTTCACTCATTCGCCTTAAACGCTCAAGATCCAAGATCACGATTTGTCCATAATTCCACGCGATCACCTGTGTTTGGACAAATTGCTGTAAGTGTTTATTCAAGGTTTGGCGTGAAATATTAAAAGACTCTGCAAATTCCTGCTGACTGAGTTTCAGGGGAATTTCCTGCCGACATCCATATTGCTCATAGAGTCGAATCAAATGTCTAGCAATACGCTGCTCTAGCGTTGCCGTTCGCAAATAACGATTATGCTCAAACATCAAATACATGCGTCGACTGAGAGATTGCACGACATTCCAAAGCGCCTTCGGATCACGCTGTAAAACTGCTAAAAACCTTGTTCCAGAAATGATTGCCACCTCGACGTGTGTCGCAGCAAAATAATCATAATTCAAAGGCTTTTGTTGTAAGAGTGCGACAAAATTAAATACCGACTGGCGACGGATATAGTCATTTACAATCAATTCACCATTATTTTGCAACCAACCAATTTGTAGCGTACCTGAAAGCAAAATATAAATATCTTGCACGATTTGTTGTTGTTTTAAGATGTGCTGCTGCGAATGAAATCGTGAATATTTCACCTGTTGCACAAGCTGTTCTAAAGTCTGATCGCTAAAGCCCTGAAAGATGTCTTCATTACGCAAAATTTGCAACAAATGCTGTTGGGCTGTGTTCTTTTGATCGCTCACGTCTATAAAAAAATGCCTAAGATCTCATTGATCTTAGGCAAGTGCTGAAAAATGTAAAACCATTGTTTTTCGCATTATTTATCTGTTTTTATGCTGTTTTAAATGACGCTCTAATACTTAAGATGCTTTCTCATAAATACGGCCTGCTTCAGCACGGAAGTTTGAAATGTCGGTGTTTTGAATATTTTTCAGTACAGTACTCGGCTGACCATTTACATCGACAGGCACATCGCCCTCGATAGTGACACGTGAGGCGATACGTAGCTCATCACCATAGTCATTGATGGCACGGTGCTGCGTCGCACGATTATCCCAAATTGCAACATCACCAACCGCCCAGCGCCAACGCACAATATTTTCCCATTGCACGATTTGCTCTTGAAAGAGTTCAAATAATCGTCGTGACTGTGCCGGACTGTATCCACTGAAGCGTTTAAAGAAGTGACCCAACACCAAACTTTTTTCACCTGTTTCAGGATGTACACGCACCAAAGGATGCTCAGTTTCCACTTCTACTGCAGTACGGAATAAATGGCGACCTTCTTCATTGTACTGACCTTTCGGCGCCGCATAGTCATAACTGTTGCTATGCACCGCGCGTAATTGTTCCGCCAACTTTTGCAGCTCAGGACTTAAATCTTCATAAGCGGTCACGGTATTGGCCCAAACCGTATCGCCACCATGTTCAGGTGCAACTACATTTCTTAAAATTGTGGCTTTAGGATAATTGGGCAAAAACGTAATATCGGTATGCCACGAGTCTGCACGCCCACCACGTGAGTCAATTGACAAAGTATGTGCTGTACCATCTTTGAGTGGCACACTTGGGTGATTCAACGGATTACCTAAAAGTCGTGCAAAGGCTTCTTGTTCTAAATCTGTGAGATCTTGCTGTCCACGCACAAATACAACTTTATATTTTAATAGTGCATGATTAAATTCATCGACCACGCTTTTGTCTAAATTTCCAGACAACTGAATGCCAGAAATTTCCGCACCAATACGACCGGTTACAGGTTTTACTTCAATATGCTGATATTGATAGTCTGGATTGTAATGATTCGATTCTAATTGTGTCATAGGGCTCTACCTTATTCTTCAAATTATTAAGCAACGATGGTGTTGTTGAAATAAAGTGTGCCGACTTCGTGCCCATGACTCTGTCAATTATTTGACAGTTTTCCCAAGTTAAACTGCTATGGTTGTAATGAAATCTGCTTAACAACATTTGCACATTTCATATCTAAAAATGCAATAAAGAAAAAATAAAAAAGCCATCGGTATCGATGGCTTTGTGTGCGGATTTTATCTGTATATCACAGCGGAATTATAGATAATTCCCTTCACGCTCAGGTTGATAGAGCACTTTAATGATTTTGACTTTCATGGTATGACCATCAGGCTGCGGCCATTCTATTTCCTGCCCTTCAGCCAAACCTAAAATGGCAGCGCCCACTGGAGCCAAAACATTGACTTGACCTTTATCGCCACGAAAATCATGTGGATAGACCAGTGTAATTTCGGTTGCTTCTGTCGCAGGTGCAATGTTAATGAGAACTTTGGCATTCATACTCACCACATTGGCAGGGACATCTTGTGGAGCAACCACTTCAGCGCGCGCCATCTCATCTTCCAAATGCTCCATCGTCGGCGTCAGCTTAGACTGATGCTCCAACATGGTTTCTAAACGATGTAAATCTTGTTCTGAAAGAATAATATTGGGTTTTTTCATATAAAGTTCCTTTGCGACCTTGCCAACAGATCTATAGCGATGGGCAAATTTTTTGTTATCTCTTATTCCGTTATAACAGAAATATAAATGTTTAGATAACTTTTGAATTTTTCTGATGACATAAAAAAAGCCCCCTTGAGGGGGCTTTCTCAAGTCAGACTTATTTTGCGTAAACTGGAAATTTAGCGCAAACAGCAGCAACTTTTTCTTTCACTGCAGCAATCACAGCTTCGTCACCTTTGCTATCTAGAACGTCAGCGATCCAGCCTGCAAGGTCACGTACTTCAGCTTCGCCAAAACCACGTGTTGTTACAGCAGGAGTACCGATACGGATACCCGAAGTCACGAATGGAGAACGTGGGTCGTTTGGTACTGAGTTTTTGTTCACAGTAATGTGAGCAGCACCTAACCAAGCATCGGCATCTTTACCAGTAATGTCTTGTTTAATTAAAGATAATAAGAACAAATGGTTCTTAGTACCGCCAGAAACAACATCATAACCACGTTCGATTAGAACTTCAGCCATTGCTTGCGCATTCTTAACAACTTGTTGTTGGTAAGCTTTATATTCAGGCGCCATTGCTTCTTTGAAGCAGATCGCTTTAGCCGCTACAGCGTGAACTAAAGGACCACCTTGGTTACCTGGGAATACAGCTGATTGTAATTTTTTCTCGATTTCTTCATTTGCTTTCGCAAGGATTAAACCAGAACGTGGACCACGAAGTGTTTTATGTGTAGTCGTTGTAGTTACGTCAGCAATTTGTACTGGGCTTGGGTAAACACCAGCAGCAACAAGACCAGCTACGTGAGCCATATCTACGAATAAGTAAGCGCCAACTTTGTCCGCGATATCACGGAAACGCTGCCAATCAACAACTTGGCTATACGCAGAGAAACCAGCCACGATCATTTTTGGCTTGTGTTCTTCAGCTAAACGTTCAACTTCTTCATAGTCGATTTCGCCAGTTTCTGGGTTCAAACCGTATTGAATTGCGTTGTAAGTTTTACCAGAGAAACTAACTTTAGCACCGTGAGTCAAGTGACCACCGTGAGCCAGGCTCATACCTAAAACTGTATCGCCTGGGTTAAGTAGCGCAAGGTAAACTGCAGAGTTTGCTTGTGAACCAGCGTGTGGTTGAACGTTTGCATAATCAGCACCAAACAATTCTTTAGCACGGTCAATGGCCAATTGTTCGATCACGTCTACATACTCGCAACCGCCGTAGTAGCGTTTACCAGGGTAGCCTTCTGCATATTTGTTAGTAAGTTTTGAACCTTGAGCTTCCATTACTGCAGGTGAACAGTAGTTTTCTGAAGCGATTAACTCAATGTGCGCTTCTTGGCGAGCATCTTCATTCGAGATCGCTTGAGCTAATTCAGGGTCAAATTGAGCAATAGAGGTATTGGCAAACATTAGCGAGGTCCTATTAAATTAGGGCTTTTAAGCCGTGCTAAGATTGGCGCGTATTGTAGCATGAAGTTTTAGAAATGAGAGAGGGAAGTTTGTGCTGTTTTTAAATAAATAATGCCCGTGTTGAATCTGCACGAGCACTATTTAAGTCAAATCAACTTATTGATTTGGCATGAGAGTCTCTACATCTTGCACAAAATTTGCCAGATTATCGGTATAAATACTAATATGATCTGCTGTCGCTTGCTCGCGATAGTCAATCGATGTTCCCGGCTTAGCAAGGCTAATCATAAATTTAGTCGCATCTGCTGGAATGATCTGATCGGCTTTACCTTGATAAATGATGATCGGCGTTTTCACCGCTGTCGTTAAAGGCTGTGAACCTTCACTCATAAAGTTTTGGATTGGCTTTAAAGTTAAGAAATCAGGCTGAGTTCGACCATAGTTATCCAAAGTCGTGTTCTGACTCGCATAACTGAGCATGTCATCTTGAATTAACTTGGTTAACTCGCCTGAACACACTGTTTCAGCCTGAGGTGCAATCGCAGCCAGATGTCCACTAAATACTTTTGAATAATCCACACTGTTTTTATGCCCTTGCATACCCGCAATGATCTGCGCAGTAAAACTGTCTAAAGGTGCATAAATCATACTTTGCACGGTTGCAGGTTTACCTACAGCTAACTTCTCGCCTGCGTCAAGAATGAGCGCAAGATTATTTGCAGGTGCTATGGCAATCGTTCCCTTATAATTTAAGTCAGCACGCGATGCGAATTCAGCTGCACCTAATACGGCTTGACCACCTTGAGAATGTCCGATCGAAAGCCAATCCTTCGACACCGCTTTACCTTGACTGGTTAAGTAACTTCGAGCAGCGACAACGGCATCGGTAATCGAAAAGGCTTCACTTTTTAGATTCAGATAAGGATGGTTTTCACGTCCACTAGGTTCCCCTAATCCTTCATAATCGGGTGCCACAACGACATAACCCTTTGCCAATAACATTTGCAATAAATATTCAGTGCCTTGCAAACCTTGTCGGCTCGGAGCGCATTTATCAGCCACACCGGTCGTTCCATGTGCCCAAGCCACAATTTTCCAACCACCTGCCGGAGCAACTGTTTTTGGGGTAAAGACTAAGGCTGTGGCTTGAACAACTTTGCCATCTACTCCTAGCATTTTATAGGTCATCAATCGGCTGTCTGCACTCACAGCAGGCATATTGTCTTGACTATAGGCTGTTGTAGTTACCACCGGATTTTTGATCTGATTGAGATCAGCGTTTGTTTCAGGATTACTAAATTGTTGGTCATTACTATCATTACCGCAGGCTGCTAAAAATAGCGCACTGCTGACTAAAACCGTTAAACGCAGCATTTTCATTCCATGATCCTTTTGTTTGTTGTTTTTAAGTCAATTTTTCATTGAATATGAATCATTAAATACATGGAACAAACTTTTGTTCAAGCCTAATTTTTAAGCAACTACTCTTATTTTAATTTATCACATTAATATAGAACTAAAACTTTGTTTTAGCTCGATATGGATTAACAGCATTCAAATAAATTAGCCACCCCGATCTCAGAAAAATGGCTGAACTTATATTTCTGATCATTGGATACAGATTGGGCTATTTTTCGGAGGTTAAAGCAAAATGTAAAATCAACAAAAATGCTGTACCCCCTGCCAACTACACAAACATATGCACAAAAGTAAAGCCGAAAAACCACCATGCCATTGATCGTGAACATACTCTAGTGCTTAATCCACTTAGCGACATTTTTGGATATCACGATGGACAAAAGCCTTTAAAATAAGTCGATTTAGAAGATGGTTTAGCTTTATCCCGCTGTAAAGGTTTTATTTCGGCAGATGCGATAAAAGCAGATTATTTAAACACTGCGCAGCCATCTTCATAATATTCCTACAAATAATCACAGCATGGGTTTGTCAGTGTGGATGTGATCATGTACATTCATAAACATTATTCAACATGCTGGAACTGGACATGCAAGCCATCATTCTCGACACAGAAACCCATACACTAAATGGACAACCCATCGAGATTGCCTATGCTCCAATTCAGGTGGCAGATGCCAAAATCACCTTAGATAAATCTAAAATTTTTGATCAACTATATCGTTGTGATGAAGCTATTTCTTTTGCAGCGATGGCTGTTCATCATATTTTAGAATCAGATCTTGAAGGTCAGCCCCACTACAGCAGTTTTGAACTCCCATCAGAGACGACATATATCATTGGGCATAATATCGACTACGATATTCGAGCGCTCGAAAAATGCGGTGTAGATAGTTCAAAAATCAAAGCCATTTGTACCCTTGCGCTAGCTCGTCGAGTATGGCCTGATGCAGAAGCGCATAATATTTCTGCCTTGATATATATGATCACCAAAGGCAGTGAAAAAGCCCGTGAAATGATCCGTAAAGCTCACCGCGCAGATATGGATATTATTTTAACTGCCAATATTTTGATGCATATTGTGCATCACTTAAAAATCAACAGCATCGAAGAATTATACGAAGCTTCGGAAGATGCTCGCATTCCACGCAGTATTAATTTTGGTAAACACCGTGGTACCGCAATTGCAGAATTACCTGCGGACTATGTGCAATGGCTATTACGTCAAGATGACTTAGACCCATATTTACGCAAAGCTTTAGAAAACTCTGCTGTCATTACTCTATAAATCATTGATTGTTTAATATTTTCTTAATATTACTGTCATTATCACTGCATAGGATTGCCTTAATTCTTTTGAGCTATGGAATTAAGGCATGTTCAACTATCAAAAAACTGAGCTGGGTTTTCAAACTTTAAAAGACCGACAACTCGCATTAAATGCAAGACAACGTCGTCTGCTACTCTTAATTGGTAGTGATGACTTTAACCAAATGCCAGTGCATTATCAGCAGCGGATTGCTGAAGAGACATTGCTCGAGCAACTAATGGAACTTGGGCTGATTCAGCCAATTACAGCACATGATCATCTACGCCTTCAAAACTCCGATTTTTCTGCTTTTAATACACCTAAAATAGCGTCAACAAAGACATCCGATCGCATAGCGCAAGAAAATGTCACACTTGATAAAATTTCAATGCCAACGATGGAAGTTCCTCATACTCATTCACAGCACGAAATAACTGACCCCCTGCCAATGGATGCAATTGGCTTTATACCCCATCAATTTAATCAAGCCATACCTGAAAACATAACATCAAACAACCCTGTATTAGCAGAACAAATCATTGATTTCATCGAGCACGATTTTGATGAGTTACAGAATTTTATGTGCAGTTACTTACAGCGTTATTGTGGGCTGATGGCAAAAAAATTAATGCTTAATATTCAACAGGCCACGGACATTGCAGAATTAAAAGCCTGTCAGATGCAATGGATAACCTGTCTAAATGAATCCAATATTCAACCTAAACTCTTACAACATGCATTACAGCAAATTAATTACAGTATAAAAAATCTGCAACAACTGGTTTGACTTAGAGACTTTTCCTCACTTCTCATTCAAAAAACAACTTAATGAGGTGAGTTATTCTTCACACAAATCAATATAAAGAATTGAATTTTATTAACTTTATCGATTCACTTATTTCTTTTATGGTTTTAACTGCTGTTTTATACGACCTTCCCCTAATGTCAATTAACAGTAAAAAATCGCAAGAATAAAACCGACCTCCTAGCGTTTGAGCATGTCAATGTCACAACAGTTTTGTTTAGAATTTGATTCTTTCGATAATCCTATGCAACTCAGCAAAATTGGCAATTGGGTATTTACCTTCTTAACCTCACAAGACGAATTGCCTAATGTTCAATTGGCCATTACCTATGTCATGCCACGAAAAATTAGTGATGAATTACAGCCTAGACGTGTGGTCATTCAAAATACAGCCATTGAAACAATTTGGCGTATAGAACAAGTTGAATGCTTCAACAGCCAAACGAACCAAGAACTCACCTTTACAGCAGCGGAACCTCAAGCTCAATTGGTTTTAAACAGTATCATTGAAGAATTTGCCCGTTATGATGTCCCGCTTGTATTCAAGCCGCTTTAATTTAAAGCGAATTCCAACTTATTTTTCATAAAGATTTAAGCTGTCTCAATGAATTAACCAAAGTCACCTAGATAGACATTAAATGAAAAATAATCCATACAGATTATTGTTGCTCAATTCGTATACACTATTCCTGCTCAATAATTTTTGACCATGGATAATAAAAATGAATTTAGCCAATTATTCTAATGATCAGGCACTCATCCTTTTCAACCTATATAGCAGCCTTGAACAATGTCTAGATGCGATTGGGCATCTGCACCTTGGACCAAAACTAGTGCTGACCGACCATGATGTATCAAAAGATCATATGATCGTGCAACGTTTTCAAGCTGGAGTTTTAACTCAAGAAATTCAAGTGCGTAAACAAGACGTTGAACTGTCTTCTAGCAATCCGATGACGCGCTATCAGTTACTCTCTTATATTTTGAATCAATTTAAAGCAGATAAAACAGCTTAAAGTTCTATCTCTAAAAATAAAAAACTCACCATTAAGGTGAGTTTTTTATTCATTCAATTTAAGCTTCTAAAAGCTTGTAAATACTGTCCGATTTTTGACTTTCAAAAAGTAGTTCGATACTGGGTAGGATGATTTCACCTGCAATAATGATATGTTCAATGCGATGAAACAGCCCTCTTGAATCTTCTTCTGAAGGATTACGCACCAAAGCTTGTGCTTCATAAACCTGACTAAATTGGTCCTTTACCTTTATGTCAATCATCTGTGTCATGGTAACGTCTCTACTTGTTTTAATAATTGCATTTTTTATATCACACCTTTACACATTAACTTGCTTTGTAAATGTTAGATTTCATGGCAATGTAAACTTATTTTACTTTAGTAACTATATATCAATAACATAGGTTGACTATTTAATTATTGTTTGACAAAAGCACTATATTTTCAAATCTAAAATGGCATTAAAAAGCCCGCATCGCTGCGGGCTCTATGTTGGAAGGCTAGTGCTGATTTATTGTCTGCAATATCTTAAGACTAAAATATTACGAAACTCAACGAGCTGTCATTGATCCGTCCAACTTATTGGTAGCGTCGTTTTATGACCTACCGTGATTTAAATATAGCACTTTCAATTCTCTTGCCAAGCCTTGCTAACACTTCAAAACAATTGATCAAATAAAATACAATTGAATATCTCATCTTATAAGAAAATAATATGTTCTCAATTGGACGTCTTAACTAACACTTATGCAACCATTTGTTTTTTAAATTGTTTTTTAAAATATCAATCATTTTAAAAAATGCTAAATGTTTAGCCTGGGAATATTCCTCGCTCTTTACGCGCTTTCAAGATACGTTCACATGCCAAAATATAAGCTGCTGTACGTAAGGTACAGCTATTCTCTATAGCACATGACCATACATCTTCCACCGCTTGAATCATCAATTTATCTAAACGGTCATTAATTTCGGCTTCACTCCAGAAATAGCTCGCCATATCTTGTACCCATTCGAAGTAACTGACTGTCACACCGCCTGCATTACAAATTACATCTGGCACAATCGTAATTTGACGTTCAGTTAAGATATCATCCGCTTCAGGATAGGTCGGTCCGTTTGCTCCTTCCAAAATCATTTTGGCTTTTAAACGCTGTGCGCGTTCTACTGTAATCTGACCTTCTAAAGCTGCAGGAATGATAATGTCCGTCTCAATATCCCAAAATGCTTCATTGTCAATTTTGTCTGCACCGCTAAAGCCTGCAACACCTAGGGTTTCCTGCACATAAGTGTGTAGAGCATTTAAATCTAGTCCACTTGCGTTATAAATCGTTCCGGTATGATCTTGAATACAAACAATTTTCGCATTCGATAAATAAAATAAATTGGCTGCTTCACTACCGACATTACCAAAACCTTGAATGCTCACTTTGGCATTTTCGATATTCAAACCGATTTTTTCTGCTGCCTGACAGCCTGTAATATACACACCGCGACCTGTAGCCTTTACACGGCCTAAAGATCCACCTAAATGTACAGGCTTACCTGTAACCACGCCAGTAACTGTATAACCTTGACCCGATGAATAGGTATCCATCATCCAGCCCATAACATTTGGATTTGTACCTACATCTGGTGCAGGAATATCCTTTTGCGGCCCAATAATATGTGCAATTTCACTGGTATAACGACGAGTTAAACGCTCTAGCTCACGTGCTGAAAGTTTACGCGGATCGACGCGCACCCCCCCCTTTGCACCACCAAAAGGTAAATTTAACACCGCGGTTTTAATGGTCATCCACGCTGAGAGCGCCATCACTTCGTTTAATTCAACTTCTGGATGAAAACGGATACCGCCCTTGCCCGGTCCACGTGAAAGGTTATGCTGTACACGATAGCCTTCAAAGTGCTGAATAGATCCATCATCCATAATAATCGGCACATCGACAATTAAGGCACGTTTGGGGCGTTTTAACGTATCAACATAATCGGCCAGATCTTCACTTAAATAAGGCGCCACGCGGTCTACCTGCGCCAAAAAAGTTTGCCATGCACCGTTGCCGCCATTAGCGTAAGAGAGATTAGACATTATTGTTCCTGTATTTTTAAATTATTGTTGGTTAAATATATAACTGTAAGCAATGAACGCTGCAAGCCTTGCTGTCATTGCATCCTGATCGTATTTTGGATTGCATTCTGCAATGTCCAACAACTTGATTTTTCCACTGCCCTGAATATGCCACATCAGCTGTTCAAACATTTTTAAATCTATGCCTCTGACCGCCGGCGCACTGACACCCGGCGCAATCGATGCGGCAAAAACATCGAGATCGACCGTGACATATAGCCAATCGACCTCTTGTATAAATTGATCAATTTTAGATAAAACATGTCCCAGCTGAGCTGCTTCAAGCTCATGATCAAAAATACACTGACTGCCTAAACGCGCCGCTGTATCAAACAACTTTTTGGTATTGGAATGCTGTGCTGCGCCAATACAAAGATAGTGAAAAGATTTAGCGTGCTGTTCGCTGAGCTGAGCCGATTGTAAAAACGGTGTGCCAGAAGTTGCATGCACGTCTTCACGTAAATCTAGATGCGCATCAAAATTGATAATGCCGATGTTTTTTTCTGGATGCGTATTTTGTGCATATTGGAAAATGCCGCTAAAACTGCCAAATGCGATCTCATGTCCACCGCCAAACACGATTGGTTTTAAGCCTTGCTGTAAAGACATTTCGACTTGTTCGGCCAAAGCAGCTTGGGCATTTTCCAAGTCACCATTAGCACACACCACTGTACCCAAGTCACAAATTGAAACTTGTGAGTGCACAGGCAAATTTGCCAATTGTTTACGGATTAAATCTGGTGCTTCTGCTGCGCCGATACGTCCACGATTGCGGCGCACGCCTTCATCTGAACTGAAGCCTAAAATCGCAAATTCGGCTGAATCGGATTGATTAACGGTGTGGAAAATACGCCGATGTTCTGCGCCTTCTCCATCCTGCCGCCCTTGCCATTGAAAAGAATGATCCATAATGAATACCGTCTTTAAATCTTCAACACTTTAAAATAAAAAACTCAGGATTAAAGCGAAGCTCAAGCCTTGGGTTTAAAAATTGAATGACACTAGAGTTCTTTGAAAAAAATGATCATTAATCAGTATTTAAATTATCAATGAAAATCCCTTCTCCCTTTGGGATGAGGAGTATGCTCCGCAAGAGGATGAGGAACTTTAAGCATAAAACAACCTCTCCCTAACCCTCTCCTGAAAGGTGAAGGAACTAACATCATTATTTTTAAAAGTTCTAAAAATCATTTATGAAAGAAGTCTCCTATTCCATTCAAACCTAGATCTGTACCTGCTGGCCTTTATAGATCATTTTTTGATTAAGATCTCCGCCTAGCCAATAGGTGATTTCTGAAGGATGCTGAATATCCCACGCTACAAAATTGGCGAATTTTCCAGCCTCTAAACTGCCATGCATCTTGTGTAAACCAAGCGCTTGCGCAGCATGAATCGTGACTGCCGCCAAAGTTTGTTCTGGCGTCAAACGGAACAAGGTACTGCCCATATTCATCATTAAACGTAGTGACAAAACAGGAGAAGTTCCTGGATTCAGATCTGTCGAAATCGCAATTTTCACCCCATGTGCGATTAAGCTTTCTATGGGCGGAAATTGTGTTTCTCTAAGCAAATAAAATGCGCCCGGTAACAGCACGGCAACAGTGTCTGAGGCCGCCATAGCTTTCACATCATCTTCAGTCATATATTCCAAATGATCTGCAGATAACGCATGATACGTAGCCGCTAAACTCGAGCCGCCTAAGGCAGACAACTGTTCAGCATGCAATTTAACGGGGAGATTCAATGCTTGTGCGGTTTGAAAAACACGTTCGACTTGTTGGGGGCTAAAAGCCAAATGTTCACAAAAAGCATCCACCGCATCAACTAAGTTTTCAGCATGCAGCTGCGGCAACATTTCACTGCAGATGTAATCAATATATTCATCGCTGGCATTTTTAAATTCTGGCGGTAAAGCATGTGCAGCCAAACAGGTGCTTCGTACCGTCATTGGTAAAGCTTCACCTAACTGACGAATCACTTTCAGCATTTTGCGCTCATTGGCTAAATCCAGCCCATAGCCCGATTTAATTTCAATCGCGGTGACGCCTTCACGCTGCAAGTATTGAATCCGCTTATAAGCAGATCGAAACAGTTCAGCTTCTGTCGCCTCGCGTGTTGCGCACACCGTACTGGCAATGCCGCCGCCATTTTTCGCAATTTCAGCATAGCTCATACCTTGCAAACGCTGCTCAAATTCAACACTGCGGTTGCCACCAAATACGCTATGGGTATGACAATCGATGAGTCCGGGAGTCACCCAAGCACCTTTCAGATCAATGCGTTCTACAAATTCTTCATTTGGAATTTCACTGTGCTTGCCAATCCAGTGGATCAGTTCACCTTCTGTAACGATTGCTGCATTTTCAATACTGCTGTATTGACCATTCTGCATTGTCGCAATATGACAATTCAACCAAAGCTTCATTGTTGTATTTCCTGTTCCGCCGCAGCATTTGCCTTGACGGAAACATGTATAAATTAAGAAGTGTTATATTAAGAGTTGGATTCAAATTGCTGTGCAGTAGAATTCGCCTGATTCAAGTTCATTTTTGGACGTACTTTGACAATGTAGGCAATCCATAGAATCACTAGCCAAGCTGCACCTACATAGATTGCAGGTCGAGAGTCTGGGAAATACGCAATGATGCCTAATACAAACAACATGAAGACCACTGCAAATGCAGGCGCATATGGCCAGCCCACAATAGGGAAATCTAAAGCTTTAATTTCTGCTGTAGATAATTTGCGGCGCATACCCATTTGTGACAACAGAATCATTAGCCACACCCATACCGTCGCAAAAGTCGCAATTGAAGCAATAATCATGAATACATTTTTAGGAATCAGGTAGTTCAATACGACACCGACCAGAAGTACGCCGGCCATCACCACAACTGTCATCCACGGCACACCATTTTTAGACAGCTTGGTAAATACTTTCGGTGCTTGTCCGTCTTGCGCCATGCCGTACAGCATACGTCCCGCACCAAATACATCACTGTTAATGGCCGACACTGCTGCTGAAATCACCACGATATTTAAAATCGTAGCAGCAGACCCAATCCCTAGATTTTCAAAGATTTGTACAAATGGGCTGCCCTGCGTACCAATTTGGTTCCAAGGGAAAATCGCCATGAGCACAAAAATAGTCAGTACATAGAATAATAGAATTCGAACAGGAACAGCATTAATCGCTTTTGGAATAGATTTTTTCGGTTCTGCTGTTTCGCCTGCAGTAATACCAATAATTTCAATACCGCCAAATGCAAACACCACTACAGATAAGCAGGCAATCAAGCCGCCAATGCCATTTGGCATAAATCCGTCATGAATCCATAGGTTTTGTAAGCCCGAAACTGCTGCACCATGATCTGAATGGAAGCCATAAAGCATCAGACCGAAACCTCCAATAATCATGGCTATAATGGCGGTGACCTTGATAATCGATAACCAAAACTCTAACTCACCAAAGACTTTGACATGAATTAAGTTAATTGCACCTAAGAACATAATCAGCGAGAGAATCCAGATCCATCTCGGTACATCGGGATACCAAAAGCCCATGTAGATACCGAACGCCGTGACATCAGCCAAGGCCACGATAATCATTTCAAAAACGTAGGTCCAACCCGTGGTAAAACCTGCAAACGGACTGATGTATTTACTTGCATAATGGCTAAATGATCCTGAAACAGGATTGTGTACAGACATTTCACCTAAAGCGCGCATCACGATATAAATTGCGATACCCGCAACAATATAAGCAATCAGTACTGATGGCCCTGCCATTTGTATGGCACTTGCCGAACCGTAAAATAGTCCTGTGCCAATCGCGGAACCTAAAGCTAAAAATCGGATATGGCGGGTATTGAGTCCCCGCTGTAAGGTAGAACCCTGTGATGCTTCTTGTGACATTTTGATCTCCAATCCATGAGGAAATTTTTATTTGATCGGGCCACTTCATGTGACCCTATTTATCAATCACAAACTTATTTTAGACTTGGTAATAAACCTTCTAGAATCAATGCGTTTAAGCATCCACTTGCAAGCAATTCACTCGCTTGTTCAATATCTGGCGCAAAGAAGCGGTCTTCGCTGTAGTAAGGCACTTGATCACGCAGCACTTTGCGCGCTTGTTCTAATTTTACAGAACTTTTTAAGCCTTTACGGAAATCAAGACCTTGACATGCACCTAACCATTCAATAGCTAAAATACCGCGTACATTATCTGCCATAGACCATAAACGTTTGCCCGCATTCGGCGCCATCGATACATGATCTTCCTGATTGGCAGAAGTTGGCAGACTGTCCACACTCGCAGGATGTGCCAATGCTTTGTTGTCACTTGCTAAGGCAGCTGCAGTCACTTGCGCGATCATAAAGCCTGAGTTCACGCCGCCATTTTCAACCAAAAACGGTGGAAGCTGTGACATGTGCCGGTCCATCATCATCGAAATACGGCGCTCAGACAGTGAACCTACTTCTGCAATAGCCAAGGCTAAATTGTCTGCTGCCATTGCTACAGGTTCAGCATGGAAGTTACCGCCAGAAATCACATCGCCTTCTTTGGCAAAAACGAGTGGATTGTCAGATACCGCATTGGCTTCTATTTCAAGCACCTCTGCCGCTTGGCGGATTTGAGTTAAGCATGCACCCATCACCTGTGGCTGACAGCGCAGCGAATACGGATCTTGTACCTTTTCACAATCTTCATGCGAATGACCAATTTCACTTTCGTCAGTCAATAGATCACGATATGCAGCAGCTACATCAATTTGACCGCGCTGCCCTCGTACTTCATGTACACGTGCATCAAATGGTGAACGTGAACCAAGCATTGCTTCTACACTTAAACCGCCGCATACAGTTGCAGCTGCAAATAAATCTTCTGCTTCAAATAAACCGCGCAGCGCATAGGCTGTAGACACTTGTGTACCATTGAGCAGTGCCAAGCCCTCTTTTGCTGCCAATGCAATCGGCTCTAGACCTGCGATTTTCAAAGCTTCAACAGCTGAAATCCACTCGCCTTTATAACGCGCTTTGCTTTCACCTAGTAAAACCAATGACATATGTGCAAGCGGTGCTAAATCACCTGAAGCTCCTACAGAACCTTTTAAAGGAATATGCGGATAAACTTCAGCATTAATAAGTGCCAAAAGCGCTTCAATGACTTTTAAACGAATACCTGAAAAACCGCGCGCCAAACTGTTGGCTTTGAGCAGCATAATCAAACGCACCATTGAATCATCGAGCGCTTCGCCTACACCTGCGGCATGCGATAAAACCAATGAACGCTGTAATTGCTCTAAATCTTCTTGCGCAATTTTAGTTGAGGCCAATAAACCAAAACCTGTATTAATGCCGTAAGCCGTGCGGCCTTCACGAATAATTTGCTCAACACAATCGACACTGGCTTGAATGGCTGGAATGGCCTGCTGATCTAGCTTAACTTTGATCGGCTTTAAAAATGCTTCACGTAATTCTGCTAAATTAAGTTTGCCTGGTTGAATTAAAAGTTCCATGTTTACAGCCCTGTTTCCTATTTTTTATGCGCTGCTGACTCATCAGGAGAGAGTTGAGATGAATCAGCAGTTGTCCTTTTTACGGCTTAGCCAGTAATCATCGGCAGATTTAAGCCCTGTTCTTTTGCACAGTCAATTGCTATATCATATCCAGCATCTGCATGGCGCATTACACCTGTCGCAGGGTCATTGGTTAATACACGTGCAATACGTTCAGCTGCTTCATCGGTACCGTCACAGACAATCACCACACCTGAATGCTGTGAGAAGCCCATCCCTACACCACCGCCATGATGCAATGATACCCAAGTTGCACCGCCGGCTGTATTGAGCAAAGCATTCAGTAATGGCCAATCTGATACTGCATCTGATCCATCTTGCATCGATTCAGTTTCACGGTTTGGACTAGACACAGACCCCGAGTCTAAGTGGTCACGGCCAATCACCACGGGTGCAGATAGTTCGCCTGTACGTACCATTTCATTAAATGCCAAGCCAAGTTTTGCACGCAGGCCTAGACCTACCCAGCAAATACGCGCTGGCAAACCTTGGAATGCGATTCGTTCACGCGCCATATCTAACCAATGATGCAAATGCTCATCATCTGGAATCAGCTCTTTCACTTTTGCATCAGTTTTGTAGATGTCTTCTGGGTCACCAGAAAGCGCAGCCCAACGGAAAGGACCAATACCGCGGCAGAATAATGGACGAATATAAGCAGGTACAAAACCAGGGAAATCGAATGCGTTTTCTACGCCTTCTTCTTGCGCCATTTGACGGATATTGTTGCCATAGTCAAAGGTTGGAACGCCCATTTTTTGGAAGTCCAGCATCGCTTGAACATGAACAGCCATAGATTGCTTCGCGGCTTTTACCACTGCATCTGGTTCAGTTTGCGCGCGTTCACGGTATTCTTCCCATGTCCAGCCAATTGGCAGGTAACCATTTAATGGGTCATGCGCACTGGTTTGATCCGTCACCATGTCTGGATGTACACCGCGGCGTACCAGCTCAGGTAAAATTTCTGCAGCATTGCCATGCAACGCAATTGAAATGGCTTTCCCTTCTTTGGTATAGCGCTCAATACGTGCTAAAGCGTCGTCTAAATCGGTTGCTTGCTCATCTACATAACGGGTACGTAAACGGAAATCGATGCTGGCTTGCTGGCATTCAATGTTCAAAGAACACGCGCCTGCCAAAGTTGCAGCCAATGGCTGTGCACCGCCCATACCGCCTAAACCTGCTGTTAATACCCAACGTCCTGTTAAGTCACCGTTGTAATGCTGACGGCCTGCTTCTACAAAAGTTTCATAAGTACCTTGCACAATGCCTTGGCTGCCAATATAAATCCATGAGCCTGCTGTCATTTGACCGTACATCGCCAAACCTTTGGCATCCATTTCATTAAAATGCTTCCAGTTTGCCCAATGTGGTACTAGGTTTGAGTTTGCAATTAATACACGCGGTGCATTTTTATGGGTTTTGAACACCCCTACTGGCTTGCCAGACTGAACTAGCAAAGTTTCGTGGTCTTCTAAATCTTTTAAAGTTTCAACAATTTTGTCATAGCATTCCCAGTTACGCGCTGCACGACCAATCCCGCCATACACCACCAATTCTTTTGGGTTCTCTGCGACATCTGGATCCAAATTATTCATCAACATGCGTAGCGGCGCTTCTGTTAACCAGCTTTTTGCATTTAACGTTGTACCGCGAGGGGCGCGAATTTCTACATCACGAAATTTTGTAGTTGTTGTCACCGTTGGACTCCTTCCATTCAACAATCTGTTTTTCTAATGACATTCCTTCAGCACTAATACAAACATGTGCTTACTTGTATATACATGTACATATAATATGCATGTCTACCGATCTTTGAAAAGACCTCACTATTGAAAAAAGTGAAATTAATATATAAACGAATGTTTTAATTGATTTTAAAGTTTGATGACTTTAGTTGTAGTATGAAAATTTATGCGATATATTTGGCATTTTTAAAGACGTCAACTGAATAAAATAGCTCAATGAAACAGCAATCCTTCGCTGTATCTTGTGGTAATTCGATCTTTAATGTTTCATCTTGATTGGCAATTTTTAGACATTCAAATGCTGCCAAATGATACATTTTTTCATGAATGGAAATCTGTAACTGATCTGCCATATTAAAGATCAGGATGTCTTGTGCTGCAGATAAAACCGTCTGTTTTTCACACCCTGCCATCCTCTGCATACGTGGCCTTACTTTTTGTGCATTGTAAATCAGGTTCAAGTCACGAATGGGCCCATCGATTAATTGGCAAAATACTGCTAACTCGCCATCAAAGGCAAATAAGTCACGTGTGCAAACTTCGACATGTGATTGCTTGGCAATTTGCAGCCGCATTCCAGCACCAGATAGCGTAGAAATAATGCGCTTTTTCCCTTCAAAATAAGAAAAATCACCATCATTTTCCACATCCGCCATAGACACACGCCAATCAAAATCATCTTTAGCTAAGCTAGATTGACGTGCAATTTCAAAGGTAAAACCTAAGCCATTCTTCCATGGCATTTTTTGATAATCATGCAGCTTCAATACTTGAATCATTGCACGAATTTTCCTTCCAAATAATAACGGCTGCCCGGATACGTTAAGCGCGCACTAGAAATTAATTGTTTATTTGACCACGTACGGCGACGTATAAGCAGACACGGCTCTTGTTTGGTAATTTTCAGCCATTTGCATTCCTGCGCATTGGCTAAAACGGCTTCTACTATGTGTTCACCTTCATTGACCGGTGCCTGCGCCATTAAATAGGCATTGGGGGTAAGCTTGCTAAAGTCCTGCTGTAAATAGTCAGGGATTAATGCTGCATTCACCAAACGGTCTTCAATTTGTACAGGTACTTCATTTTCATAATGAATAATGATGGAATGAAAAAGTGTCTCGCCTTCTTTGGTTTGCATAAACAAGGCTTGCTGCACATCCGCCTGTACTTTTTCTAGTTTTAGAACTTCAGCACGATGAATATGGTTCCGTGCCACAATTTCATCTGCAATATTATGAATTTGAAATAAGGCCGAATGACCTTGGCCTTCTGCGACAAATGAACCCACACCTTGTACGCGTACCAAAACTTTATCAGTAGTCAACTCACGTAAGGCACGATTGACCGTCATACGGCTACAATTGAGTAATTTGACCAATTCGCTTTCAGAGGGAATTTTGTCATTTACTTTCCATTCACCGCTATAAATTTTGCTTTGAATGTACTGCTTCACCTGAGCATAAAGCGGTGATGGCGCTTCTATCCCTTTTGTTGCTTCTAAAACTGAATTTGATAACATCTGCTTCTCTTCAATCACAATCTTTATTTATCTTTAGATCAACAATCTTGCAAAAGTAGATCTAATATGATTTCTAAGATAACTACATTAAAACATTAGAATAAAGAGCAGTATAAGCCAAAATCAACTTGTATATACAAGTATTTTAATTCATCTTTAAAATAAAGAAATTGACCTTGAATCTAACTCATCTTTTATAAACTTAACTAAAGTCATTTCATCTTAATTATTTCTTATCGCCTGCCCAGTTTTACCCCAAATATTCCAATATCGAGTTTTTACAGCTCCCTTTATATTCTTTGACAACTTTTGTATATAAATTGCTTTTATTCAAAAAATTTTCACAAAAAAAAGCCCCTGTATCACTACAGGGGCTTTTTTGAATTTGGCGGAAGCGGTGAGATTCGAACTCACGGAGGACTCGCGCCCTCGTCGGTTTTCAAGACCGGTGCATTAAACCGCTCTGCCACGCTTCCATGTGCGCCATAATACGGAGGTTTTATTCATCTGACAAGTAAAAATTACAACTAAACCATTCAAATGAATATTGTTTCGCCAAATCCTTAAAGTTTAGCCGCAAGCTCCGCACCTTCACGTATTGCGCGTTTCGCATCTAACTCTGCTGCTAGTTTTGCACCACCAATAATATGGTAATTGGCAAGGGTTTTCTCACCCTGTTCTGGCATCAAATGCTTTACCGATTCCTGACCTGCACAAACGACAATCGTATCTACACGTAATAATTGATCATGCCCTTCATATTCAACCCAAAGACCTTCATCAGTAATGGCTTTGTATTGAACACCACGCAGCATACGAACCGCATTTTTCTTTAATTGTGCACGATGTACCCAGCCTGATGTTTTACCTAACCCAGCACCAATTGCAGTTGTTTTACGTTGTAATAAGTAGATTTCACGAACAGGAGGTTCGAGCTCAGCAGCCTGCATACCACCTTCTGTTATGTAGTTTGGATTTGGATCAACACCCCACTCCCGCTGCCAATCCGCTAAAGGCATTGGTTGTGGCTGATGTGGTGGTTTGAGTAAAAATTCAGATACATCAAAGCCAATGCCGCCTGCACCAATCACAGCAACTTTATTGCCCACAGCTGCGCCTTTCAGCACTTCTGCATAAGACAAGACATTCGGTGCATCACTACCTTCAATTTTTAAGCTGCGAGGAACCACACCTGTTGCAATAACAACTTCCTCAAACCCTTCACGTTCAAGCTGTTCACGGTTTACACGCGTATTTAAACGCAAATCCACACCCGTTTTTTCGATTTGAACTTTAAAGTAGCGAATCGTTTCATGAAATTCTTCTTTGCCGGGAATGACTTTTGCCAAATTAAATTGACCACCCACCTCTGCACCAGCTTCAAATAATGTCACCGCATGGCCTCGGCTTGCTGCAACCGTTGCAGCAGACATGCCTGCCACACCACCACCGACGACTGCAATGCGCTTCGGTTTTTTGGTCTTTAAATAAACCAATTCAGTTTCATATGCCGCTCGTGGGTTGACCAAACACGTCGCACGCTGATTTTTAAAAGTATGATCTAAACAGGCTTGGTTACAGGCAATACAGGTATTAATTTCATCGACACGGTTGGTCGCCGTTTTATTTACCCAAAACGGATCTGCCAAGAATGGACGTGCCATTTGCACCATATCTGCCTTGCCTGAAGCTAAAATTTCTTCAGCTGTATCTGGCATATTGATACGGTTGGACGCAATAACAGGGATCGCAACATGTTTTTTGACTTCAGCGGTATAGTCCACAAACGCTGCGCGAGGCACTGAGGTTACAATTGTCGGAATACGTGCTTCATGCCAACCAATCCCCGTGTTCAATAACGTCACACCTGCAGCTTCCAATGCTTTAGCAACAGTAATGACTTCTGCCATGGTGTTCCCATCATGAACCAAATCGAGCAATGACAAACGGAAGCAGATAATAAATTTCTCACCCACTTCAGCACGTATCGATTTCACAATATCAACTGCAAGGCGCATACGATTTTCAATTTCACCGCCCCAACGGTCTGTCCGTTGGTTGACATGACGGCTTAAAAACTGATTCAGCAAGTAGCCTTCTGAACCCATGATTTCAACACCATCATAGCCAGCCTTATGTGCAAGGCTTGCCGTTTTGACATAATCATCAATGGTTGAAAGAATTTGTTTGTCCGTTAATTGACGTGGTTTAAAAGGTGAAATCGGAGATTTAATCGGACTTGCTGACACTGCAAAAGGCTGATAGCCATAACGCCCAGCATGCAAGATTTGCATTAAAATTTTGGCACCATGTTTATGTACTGCATGGGTCACCAAGCGATGTGGAGCAATATCACCTAAAGTATTCATGGTACCGCCAGCAGGTAACAGCCAACCTTGACGGTTTGGCGAAATACCGCCTGTAATAATCAGGCCGACACCACCTTTCGCACGCTCACCAAAATAAGCCGCAAGCTTAGGATAATTATAAAAACGATCTTCCAGCCCACTATGCATGGACCCCATCACGACACGGTTTTTAATCGTGGTAAAACCCAAATGTAAAGGCTTTAAAATATTTGCATAGCTAGTCGTTGTCATGCTGAATCCTTATTTTGGCTTTGCAACTTGTTGCATAACACTTTAGCGGTTTTTTTATATTTTGGGATGACAATTTAGAAAATATTCTTCGCCTTTATGGTCAATACCTCCGGATATATTAATCCTTTAACCATAAAAAAAGCCGTGTACTTTCACATCACGGCATGTTGTTTTTAAAAGCATTATTTCCAATGTTTCAGCTTGCTGGTTTGTCCAATTCCGACATTAAAACTATTAGTCGGATCCAGTTTTTGATAATGATTTTTTAATGCAGGCTTCGCCACATACAAATGCCCAACATTGTGTTCCGCAGGATATTCAGCGCCACGATCATCGAGTAAATGCCACATTGCATGTTCCATTGCCAAAGGATCTACACCTTTTTTCACAATATAATCTTGATGAAACACATGGCAGAGGAAATGACCATAATAGAGTTTATGGATAATTTGCTCATCCATGGCTTTCGGTAAAGTTTCCACCCATTCTCGATCATTGCGACGTAATGCAATATCCAGTGCAACAATGTCTTCCACTTCTGAACGATGCGTGTCACGATATCGAATGGCAGCACCTGCCACCGCAAAGCGATGTAAAAAAGCCTTACGTCCTTCTTCATCCGTACATTTAAAATAATTGCCTGAGGTTTTGTCTAAAAAATACGTTTTCAAATACGCATCAACTTGATCAACATCCTGATTTTCAATACGAATCATCAAATGATGTTCATATAAATCACGGAATTCATTCATCCGTTTTGGCAGATGATTCGGCATAAATTTAGTAACGAGTTGTAAAATTTTATCTGACAAACCTCGCAAGCCCAGTTTTTCTAAATAGCCATCGACTTTATCTTTCATGGCAAAAGCAGCAGGAACTTTTGCGGTGCCGAATTTTTCAATAAATACAAAAGAATCTTTGCCATATTCAGCCCCAATATCGTATGCCTTGCGATGAATGTACTCACCCGCAATCGGGAGGCGTGCAAGATCTTTTAATAGAAAACGACGAATTTCTGTTAAATCATCTTGCGAATTGGTTCCCACATAAAACACCTGACTAGGAATTTTTTCAAAGGTATCTAAACGTACTGCAAAGACGCAGACCTTACCCGCTGAACCTGATGCTTCAAATAGTCGACTCGGATCTGCATTAAAACGTGCAGGTGTATTTTCATCGACTTGTTTAACATCATGTGAGTAGCGTTTATCTGATGCACAGCAACTTGAATTATTCACAATATCATTGATTTGATAATTTTTATTTTCCAGCGCTGTGAGGATTTCTTCAGGCGTATTGCCAAGATTGACACCTAGATGATTGACCAACTCTAACTCACCTGACTCATTCACTTTTGCATACAGTGCAAGCTCTGTATAGGCAGGACCGCGGCGTACCAAAGCACCCCCTGAGTTATTGCATACGCCGCCCAAAACCGATGCCCCAATACACGAAGAACCAATCACCGAATGAGGTTCACGATTATATGGCAGCAAATCTTTTTCAAGTTTGTCTAATGTCGCACCCGGTAGACAAATCACTTGCTTGCCTTCATTAATCACTTGGATGCCAACCAAACGACGAGTACTTATCAGCACCACAGGACGGTCATAGTCATCACCAAAAGGCGTTGAACCACCTGTCAAACCGGTATTGGCGGCTTGCATAATCACAATACAATTTGCATCCACAGCCGCTTGCAACACATGCCATTGCTCAAGTAATGAGCCCGGTGTAACCACAGCCAATACTTTTCCTGCACCGTAACGGCGACCTTGGCGGTATAAACGTGTGTCTTTATCTTCAGTTAGAACATGTTGCTTACCGACGATGTTGATAAGGTTTTGAATGGTTTGTGATGATTGAGTTTGCATGCTCGTAGAATTTTCCATTTTCAATTTTTTCTCTCCTCGCTAAAGAGGAATTGCATTGTTGTGCAATGAAAAAATATTGATTTAAATAATTTTAAACAACGTAGGTTTATTTGCACATATCAAAAGTTTTTAGTCATTGTTATTAAAATCTATAATGAATATCCCTTCTCCCTTAGGGATGAATAGCAATGCTACGCAAGAGGGTTAGAAGAATTATTCAATAAATACCTCTCCCTAACCCTCTCCTACAAGGAGAGGGAACTTTCATTTTTTAATTTTTTTTGATGACGAATAACTTTCCCAAGAGATCTATTCAAAAAATCACCCAGCCAACTCTTTCTCTAACTTCACCAAACAATCAGATGTAATATCCGCAATGGTTTTTGCACCTGTTAAGGTCATCGCAACACGCATTTCTTTATCAATCAGTTCTAGAAGATTTGAAACACCCTCACCACCTGCTGCACCGAGTGCATAAACAAATGCGCGACCGAGCATACAGGTATCTGCACCCAAAGCCAGCATACGCACCACATCTAAACCATTTCGAATACCTGAGTCAGCAAGAATTTTAATATCGCCTTTTACTGCATCTGCAATTGGCGGTAATGCACGCGCTGATGATAAAACCCCATCGAGCTGACGGCCACCATGGTTTGACACCACAATGCCATCTGCACCAAAACGCACTGCATCTTTGGCATCTTCAGGGTCAAGTATGCCTTTAATGACCATCGGGCCATCCCAAAATTCACGAATCCACTCAAGGTCTTTCCATGAAATTGATGGGTCAAAGTTATTGCCCAACCAGCCGATATAATCTTCTAGACCTGTTGGTTTGCCCAAGTATTTAGAAATATTCCCTAAGTCATGCGGACGACCTAATAAACCCACATTCCACGCCCAATGTGGGTGGAAACACGACTGCATATAACGACGCATGGCTGCATTTGGGCCACTCATCCCTGAGTGCGCATCACGGTAACGCGCGCCCGGAACAGGCATATCCACGGTAAACACCAAAGTTGAACAGCCAGCTGCTTTGGCACGTTCTAAAGCATTTTTCATAAAGCCACGGTCACGTAGCACATACAACTGAAACCACATGGGACGCTGAATCGCTGGCGCCACTTCTTCAATTGGACAAACTGAAACGGTAGACAGCGTAAATGGAATGCCCTTTTTATCTGCGGCAACGGCTGCTTGAACTTCGCCGCGGCGTGCATACATCCCTGTTAAACCCACAGGTGATAAAGCCACAGGCATCGATAAGGTTTCATTAAACAGTTGGGTTTCTAGACTCAGCTGTGACATGTCATTCAGCACACGTTGACGCAACGCTATTTTTGATAAATCTTCTACATTACGCTTTAAGGTATATTCGGCATACGCCCCGCCATCGATGTAATGAAATAAAAATGGCGGTAAACGACGACGTGCCGCTTCACGGTAGTCATTGGCAGAAGAAATAATCATGCTTATATCCTGTTTAATCGACTGGCACGCTGACGTCGAGCTTCTTCTTCATCAATCATACGCACCTGTTGTACTACAAACTCAATGTGTCCACAGACTGCTTTACGTGCAGCTTCAGGATCACGACGTTCAATTGCATTCATGACTTGAAAGTGCTGATCATGCAATTGATCAAATCGGTGTGCTTCGCTATAAACTTTGCGACGACCTAAAACGACATTAAATTGCAACAGATCAAATAGACCACGCATCATCTGAATCAACACTAAATTATGTGATGCTTCAGCAATTGCTAAATGAAATTTGGCATCTGCACGCGCTGCTTCATCGTCATTGCCTAAAGCCTGAAAATGATTGATCTGATCATAATAATGTCGGATATGTGCCAAGTCCTCTGCTGTAGCACGTTGTGCCGCATACCATGCGGTACCACCTTCTAAAATAATGCGCGCCTCTTGCACATCAAAACGGTAGGCAGGGTCTTCACTAATCAAACTGCTGATGGGCTGCACAATTTGATAACTCGACCAAGTCGCAGGTAATTGCTTTAAAAAAGTCCCCGCACCGACTTTACTGACCAACACGCCCATGCTGGTCAATTGAGAAATCGCTTCGCGTAAAGAGGTGCGTGAGACGCCAAGTTGTTCACACAGTTTCCGTTCAGCAGGCAGACGATCTCCAACTTGCATATTGCTTTCTTCAATCAATACACGAAGACTTTGAACAGTTTTATCAGAGACTTTCATCTGCTTTCCTTAACGTTGTTACACAATGCGTGTTATGGAATCATCCAAGGGAACACATAAGCTTGTAGGGTGATTAAAATCCCCATCATGATTGTGAACGTTATACTGTGTTTTACGGTAAAACGGAATAAATCAGACTCTTTACCTACCAAGCCAACTGCCGCACATGCAATTGCAATTGACTGCGGAGAAATCATTTTTCCAGTCACACCACCACTGGTATTGGCAGCAACGAGTAATACTTCTGGCACACCAATTTGCTGTGCAGTGGTTGCCTGTAATGCAGCAAATAGTGCATTGGCTGACGTATCTGAACCCGTTAGAAATACACCAAGCCATCCTAAAAATGGCGAGAAAAAAGTAAAGGCTTGACCTGTATGCGCAAGTGCTAATGCCAATGTTGCTGACATCCCTGAATAGTTGGCGATAAATGCAAAAGCCAAGACCATCCCAATCGAATAAATTGGAATTTTTAATTCATTAATGGTTTCACCAAAGGTCACTATCGCGTCTTTCGGCTTCATTTTTAAGAAAATAATGGTAATGATCGCAGCAATGACAATTGCCGTACCTGTTGCCGAAAACCAATCAAATTTATAGATGGCATCGTAGTCCTTCATTTCAGGTACGACAGGTGGCATCTTTTGAACCAATTGATGTAAAAATGGCACTTTGATCGAAATAACCATGTCATGCAGCGCGCCATCTTTGGTAAATAAATCCTTAAACGGTTTAATACTCCAGATCGTAACCATCACCGTTAAGATCGCAAATGGCGACCACGCTTTTGCAATTTGACCTAAGCTATATTTTTGCTGTTTTTGTGCAGCAACATCTTCACTCATCGTCGCATCTTGATCTGCAAAGCGGAAAATATGTTTAGGCTGCCAATATTTAAATAAAATCGTTAATGACACTAAAGAGGCAATCGCCGCGGTAATATCTGGTAATTCAGGACCGACAAAGTTCGAGGTTAGGTACTGTGCAATCGCAAAGCTACTCGCGCCAACCACAACTGCAGGCCAAGTTTCCTTCACACCGCGCCAGCCATCCATAATCGCCATAATCCAAAACAGTACAATCGGTACCATAAATGGCAGCTGTCGACCAACCATCTGACTGATTTCCATCGTATCAACACCAGACACTTGCCCAGCAACGATAATTGGAATACCCATCGCACCAAAAGCCACTGGCGCAGTATTGACGATCAGACAAAGACCTGCCGCATATAAAGGCTTAAAGCCTAAACCTACCAATAGTGCTGCAGTAATCGCCACAGGGGCACCAAAGCCCGCCGCACCTTCGAGGAAAGTACCGAAAGCAAAGCCAACTAACAGCATCTGTAATCGTTGATCTTCAGTAATGGAAAGAATCGAAGAACGGATGATGTCAAACTGCCCTGTTTTGACTGAAATTTTATACAGGAACACTGCACCAATAATGATCCATGCAATCGGCCATAAACCATAGAAGAAACCGTAGACCATCGAAGCCAATGCCATAAGCGCAGGCATGTCATAGGCAAATAAAGACACCAAAAGTGCCAGTACAACGGTGATCGTACCTGCCACACTGCCTTTTAAACGAAATACAGCAAGCGCCAAGAAAAAAAAGATAATCGGAATGAGCGCAATTAAACTTGATATCCATATATTCCCCATTGGGTCATATATTTGCTGCCATTGAAGCATTGTCATCTCCTTGAAATGCTTACTAAGATTTAATTATTGAGCAATATCAGCATGTGGTCTTTTCTCATTGGTATGACCAACACAAGAATCAAAGACATAAAAACTCATACAATTGCTGAAATACTCCGCAATTTTTAATTATTTCAACTCAATTATTCAAGCTTTTCTTGTTTTTGGTATGACCAATATAAAATACAAAAACATTATTTGTCCGTTTAAAAACATCCATATCAACTTTTAAATAATTGTTTTGTAGTTATTATTTATGAATAGATTTTATAAAATATACTTTAGTCTAATAACCAAGCTTTGTTTGACCTCAGTCTCATTTCAATTGGAAGTATAAAAACCAAATCAACACCATATTGGTATGACCATTTATTAAAATCAAATAGATTTCTTTATATTTGCAACCTATTTCTTTCAGAAAATGCCTTTTCCGCCCGCAAAAACTGGATGAAGTATTCATCAATAGATTTCAACGATCATTTTTTTCTACCTCATCGCTTGTATCTCATGATTTTTTAGAAAAACCGTGCAGAAAAGTGCTACAATCGCGCACATATATGTATTCTTTCAGGCCACCCATTCTCGGTGCCTATATTTATATCGTTAGGATTAACAATGACTGATAATGCAACTATCTTGCAGAATGTCCCAGTTGGCAAAAAAGTTGGTATTGCCTTCTCTGGTGGTCTAGATACTTCAGCTGCGCTTTTGTGGATGAAACAAAAAGGTGCGGAACCTTATGCTTACACAGCAAACTTAGGTCAACCTGATGAAGACGACTACGATGCGATTCCAAAAAAAGCGGAAGCGTATGGCGCAGTTAAAGCTCGCTTAGTTGATTGTCGTTTACAACTTGCTTTAGAAGGTATTGCGGCTATTCAATGTGGCGCTTTCCACATTTCAACTGGTGGTATGCCTTATTTCAACACGACTCCTCTTGGTCGTGCAGTTACAGGTACGATGCTTGTAACCGCAATGAAAGAAGATGACGTAAACATCTGGGGTGACGGTTCGACTTATAAAGGTAACGACATTGAACGTTTCTACCGTTATGGTCTATTGACTAACCCAGCACTTAAAATTTACAAACCGTGGTTAGACCAAACCTTTATTGACGAATTAGGTGGCCGTGCAGAAATGTCACAGTTCCTGATCGACAATGGTTTTGACTACAAAATGTCAAAAGAGAAAGCGTACTCAACTGACTCAAACATGTTAGGTGCGACTCACGAAGCAAAAGATCTTGAATACCTTAATGCGGGTATCAAAATCGTAGACCCAATCATGGGCGTTGCGTTCTGGAAAGATGACGTAGAAGTAAAAGCTGAGGAAGTTTCTGTAACTTTCGAAGAAGGCTTCCCTGTTGCATTAAATGGCAAACGCATCGAAAACCCAGTTGAGTTCATTCTTGAAGCTAACCGTATCGGTGGTCGTCATGGTCTAGGTATGTCTGACCAAATCGAAAACCGTATCATTGAAGCAAAATCTCGTGGTATCTACGAAGCTCCGGGTATGGCACTTCTTCATATTGCTTATGAACGTTTAGTGACTGGTATTCATAACGAAGACACCATCGAACAATACCGTATTAACGGTCTGCGTTTAGGTCGTCTTCTTTACCAAGGTCGTTGGTTCGATTCTCAATCATTAATGCTTCGTGAAACTGCGCAGCGTTGGGTTGCTAAAGCAATCACTGGTACTGTGACTTTAGAACTTCGTCGTGGTAATGACTACACTATTCTAAACACTGAATCTCCTAACCTCACTTATGAAGCTGAGCGTTTAACTATGGAGAAAGGTGACTCTATGTTTAGTCCTGCTGACCGTATCGGTCAATTGACTATGCGTAACCTGGATATCACAGATACTCGCGCTAAATTAGGTATCTACACAAACTCTGGCTTACTTGCAGTAGGTACAGGTTCTGCAGTGCCTCAATTAAAAGACAAAAACAAATAAGATTTGTTAAGTCATAAAAAACCGCGCAGCTTGCGCGGTTTTTTTATTGCCGATTTCAGAAAATTACACTGACAAATTAAACATTAAGCCACATGCGCTGAACGAATCGATTGATAGTAAATTTGATTCCGTCCGAGTTGTTTTGCACGATATAAAGCCTGATCAGCGATCGTCAATAACTCTTCCTTGGTCAACATCTCCGCACGATATACGGTTATTCCCAAACTGATGGTGACATGGTTGGATACCAAAGATTTTGCGTGTGGAATCTCTAAACGATCGATTGCTTTATAAATATTTGACGCTACCGCATAAGCACCATGCGCATCGGTTTCAGGCAATAAAACCACAAATTCTTCACCACCATATCGCGCTACAAAATCCATATGTCGAATGGCATTTTTAATGGTTTTGGCAATGGTTGAAATTACATCATCGCCTTTTTGATGACCGTAGAAATCGTTATAGTTTTTAAAATGATCAACATCGATAAACAGCACAGCAAGCGAGGTGTTATTACGTCGAGATTGCTCATAAAAGGTATCGAGCATTTCATCAAAAGTACGTCGGTTTGAAATCTTGGTTAATTCATCATGCTGACTTAAATGTAAAAGCTCTGTGGTATGAATACGATGGATTTTTTCACTAATATCCGCGCGCAGCATATTCAAAAATATCATCCGTTCACGCGCACAGAGCATCTTACTGATTGCAAAACCCAATACACAGCTTCCAATCAGTACACGCCCCAACACCATCACATCAAATTTCACTTCTAATGAAAAAAGCATCAACATGGTGACCACAGCAGCCAACAATCCAGACATCAACATTTGGACTGGTTTAACCCCCGTCAAAATATAGCTCAAGATGTAAATCATACAAAGGATCATCATGGCCTGATGTTTAAGTGCTTCGGTATACACGGTCATGGTGAGCCAAGACATTGAAATAACAGCCCAAAACACTACAAACATACTGGCATGTGAAAAATAAGGCTTCAGACGGTCATAACGGGCAAAGGTATATAAAGCCAAAAGACACAGCGCACCATTGAGCTGACCGACCAAACAACGAATAAAATCATGCACAAAATGCTGTTGATCAATAATCCAGTAATCTCCGGGAATGATCAGCATCGTGAGCACAAAGTAGATCAACACTCCCATCCAAAAAAAATGACGTATGTTGGTTTGCGCACGATCGAGGCTTAAAGTCCAAAATTGAGTTTCCAGTTTTTTAGGAAACATTTCCCCTACACGACGAGTTTGCCGTGTAATCAGTTCCTCTATTTTTTCTTTATCGTATTGCAACTTTGCAAGGTTATACTTGTATTCCATTTCCAAGCATTTATCTAATTCTTTTAGTCATTTAAAAATACCACAGTTTTATTCTTTATTTATATCTGTTCAGTCATTTGTACAGAAATCTCGTTACCATTTTCACATTATTTGCATTATCATTTGTTTTATTTCCAAGCTTGGAATCGCTGTGAATACGATTACTCTTCTTCAGCCAGATGATTGGCATGCACATTTACGTGACGGTCTAGCCCTAAAGCGTACAGTTCCTGATTTAGCACAACAATTCTCTCGCGCGATTTGTATGCCAAACACCGTACCACCGGTAAAAACCGTTGAAGAAGCAAATGCATACCGTGAACGTATCATGGCACATGTTCCTGAAGGCGTTCATTTTGACCCGCGCATGGTGCTCTATTTCACAGACAACACCCCAGCGAGTGAAGTTAAAAAAATTAAAGAATCTGAGCATGTTAATGCCATTAAGCTCTATCCAGCAGGTGCAACCACGAACTCAGACAGTGGTGTCAGCGACATTAGTAAAGTCTATGGTGTGATTGAGCAACTCGAAGAGCACCAAGTGCCATTACTCTTACATGGTGAAGTGACGCATAACCATGTCGATATTTTTGACCGTGAAAAACGTTTCCTAGATGAAGTGCTATCTCCACTGTTAAAACAGTTCCCTAAATTAAAATTGGTGCTAGAACACATCACCACAAGTGAAGCTGCGCATTTTGTATTAGAACAAGACCGTAATGTCGCTGCGACAATCACACCGCAACATTTATTGTTTAACCGTAATGATATGTTGGTGGGTGGTATTAAACCGCATTTCTATTGCTTACCGATTTTAAAACGTCAAACCCATCAGCAAACTTTGCTCGAAGTCGCGACCAGTGCGAACCCTAAATTTTTCTTAGGTACAGACAGTGCGCCGCACTCAAAAAATGCTAAAGAAAATGCATGTGGCTGTGCAGGATGTTATAGTGCACCAACAGCAATTGAGCTATACGCTCAAGCATTTGATCAAGTCGGTAAAATCGACCGTTTAGAAGGTTTTGCAAGCCACTTTGGTGCAGACTTCTACGGACTCCCTCGAAATACCAATACCATTACCTTGGTAAAAGAAGATCAAATGATCCCTGAAAGTTTAGACTATTTGGATGGCGAAAAAATTATTCCGTTGTATGCGGGTAAGACCATCCAATGGAGAAAAGTGTGACAGATGAAACTCGACCAGTCATTGGTCAACGTTTCCGTGGATTCCTACCTGTTGTTGTCGATGTCGAAACAGCAGGTTTTAATTCACAGACCGATGCCTTACTGGAAATTGCAGCTATTCCTATTGTGTATGATGCAGAAGGTAATTTTGTACCGGGTGAAGCCCACCATGCACATATCAATCCGTTTGAAGGTGCCAACCTTGACCGTCGCTCACTGGATTTTATTGGTGTAGATCCATTTAATCCGATGCGTATGGCCATGGCTGAAGATGAGAAATCAGCATTAAAACGTATTTTTAAGTCAGTGAATGAAGTACGTCGTCAACAAAACTGCACTCATGCTGTTTTAGTTGGTCACAATGCACATTTTGATTTAGGGTTTGTACAGGCAGCTATTGCACGTACAGGAACAAAAAATCAAAATCCTTTCCATAGTTTTTCCGTATTCGATACAGTGACATTGAGCGCTGTAATGTTTGGACAAACTGTGCTGGCAAAATCATGTATTCAAGCTGGTATTGAGTTTGATGGTAAAGAAGCACACTCTGCACTTTACGATACTCAGAAGACCGCTGAACTGTTCTGTTATATTTTGAACAAACTCGGCCCTCACCTACTTGACACTATGATGGCGGATCAATAAGATACCGCCATCTTCTAAACGTCCCTATCGTCTAGAGGCCTAGGACATCGCCCTTTCACGGCGGTAACCGGGGTTCGAATCCCCGTAGGGACGCCAATTCTTATTCAGACTTTCTCCAAGCTGAATATTCAAGTCTATTGAATACACATCACCATCTCTTCTGATTATTCAAAATTTTCATTGAATTCGCTGTGTATTAAAAAATCACTTATTGCAAATAATTCTCATTTCTATTGATTATTCCTGTAAAGTTAATGATAATCGCTATCGTTTTTATCTGCATAATTGTTGACAGCCATGCGCTTTGCCTATTCTCCCCTTAATATCGCAATTTTGACTGCTTTAGCATCTCAAACGTATGCAAATGAAAGCCAGATCTCCGAAGAAATCAAAACCAATACGGTGTCGATGACACCTATTGAAGTTGAAGTCAAAGCCAAGCCAGAAGTAGGTAAAACCATCTACACCAAAGAAGATTTAGAAAAAACGCCGAATAGCTCTAAAAACATCACTGACTTTTTAAAAGTTAATCCAAATGTGCAGTTTAGCCGTGAACAACGTTCTGCAGATTCACAGGCTGAGCTACGACCATCCGAGATATCTATTAATGGCGCGCAAACTTACCGAAATAAATTTGTAATTAACGGCGTCAATACCACCAATAACCTTGACCCTCTGGCAAGCGGCAACTCCTATTCAGGCAAGCTTGATGGTGGCTCACAAGGGATGGCCCTAAATACCGATTTAATTTGTAAATTAGAATTGATCGATAGTAATGTTTCTGCAGCATACGGCGAATTTACAGGTGGTGTAGTTAATGCTGAAACTTGTGCCCCAAATACTGAAATTGGCAAAATCCACGGCTCCGTTACTTACGACTACACGGAAAGTGATTGGTCACGTTATCATTTTACCGATGAAGAAGAAGCTGCAGAGTTTGAAGATCCAACATCATCAAATAATAAAGAATATAAAAAACACGGCCTAAGCCTGAATCTATACAGCAAACTCTCTGAACAATGGGGCATCAATAGTTATGCCTCTAAACGTGAATCCATCGTTCCAGTAATGAGTGGTTTAGAAGATCGCAGTAAAGTCAAAAGCGAGCGTAATAATATCAACTTAGGGACTACCCTTTTTTACACACCTTTGGATACAACCAAAGCGAAGTTTGGCTTTGATTTAGGGGATTTGGACAGTCTAAATTTCGTTGATAAGCGAATAAATTCAAAAAGTATTAGCAGTACAGAAACGCTGACATTTTTTGGTGAATTAGAAAGTAAACTCAATAATTCAACATTAAAACAAAATATTAGCTATCAAACGCTAAGCCAAGCACGTGAAAATGATTCAACTACCGGCATTCTTTGGAAGCAAACACCAACTAAAAACTGGAGTTCCAATCCTGGTGAAGGTGCCACAAGTAGTGATATTGAATTACACCAAGATACATTTTCGTATAGTCTAAAAAATGCGTTTGATACCGTTCAGATTGGCAACAGCATGCAACAATTAAGCTTTGGTATGGGCTATGACTATTCTAAAGTTGCATGGGAACGACCTAACGATGCCTATATGTATAATCAGCCTAAGACTTTTACATCTAGTTCAGGCATTAGCTGTACGGCAGGTGATATTCTTTGTGATGAAGCAACGGATGAAAATAACTATCAAGGCCAATATCAAACAAATGGCAAGCATTATCAAAAAGGTAAAGTTAATATTGACCAACAACGTGTGCATACCTTCATTGAAAACACATCGACTTGGGATAATTTTTCAGCGCGTTTAGGTTTACGTGCAGATTATGATAGCTTGTCGAAAAATTTAAATATTGCACCTCGTACTGCCTTTAACTATAAACCGCTAAAAAATGATCTTTTGTCCTTTACTACGGGATGGAATCGATATTATGCAAACTATACCTTAGCCACTGAACTGCAAGATCAACTTGCATTTTTGGAATACAACTTAAAACGCACAAAAAATCAAACTGAAGACTATTGGACTCAAACTGGGTTATCAGATTTAATATTAGCTAATTCCAATATTCAACGTGCCAATTTAAAGACCCCTTATGCTGACGAAATTGTGTTTGCCATTAATAGCCAAGTTAAAAACTGGAACCTTGGTCTGAAATGGGTGAATCGCGATAGCAAAGATGAAATCACAAAAAATCGTTTTATTGATCCAACAACCAGCAATACCATCGATCATTTTGAATATAGTAATAGTGGTAAAGCAAAAGCTGACATTTACACACTCACACTCAGAAATACGCTGCCAGTCGTATATAAAAACTCTCTGCACGGGTTTAACTTTGGCTTTGATTACACTGAATCAGAAAAAAATTATTTAGACTATTCTGAGTCATATAACGTTAACAGTAATACGGCTGCTGAAGATCGCGATATTATTTTTAACGGCAGCCTCATCCAATTTAATGAACGTCCTGTTGAAAATTTCAATCAGCCTTGGACTGCTCGTTTTGGTTGGGACATTGAGTTTTCAAATTTACCATTAAAGATTAATAACTTCTTAAGCTACAAATCTGAATATAAAGATACGTATAAACTAAAAAACAAAGTTGAACATGATGGTGTCCTGTTGGAAGCCTATGCTACAGATACGATTAGACCTCGATTTAGTTGGGATATGCGTACCACTTATGATTTCAATTTCGCTAAAGATTACAAAGCAATATTCGGTTTAACCATTAACAATATTACCAATCGACATAATATCTATACCACCCCAGGTATTAGTGAGTCGACCAACAGACTTAGATCTGAAATTGGGCGACAGTTCATTGCTGATGTCACATTTAAATTTTAAACTTCCCCTATCAAGAGCGCCTAAAAATGCTCTTGATTCATTTTCAAATAGAATAAAACATGAAAAAAATAATCTTACTCTTTGGCCTGTGCATAGTATGTCTCGGTATCTTCATCTACATTTTTAGACCCGAAGCCAGCCTACCGATAAATCATTCAAATACTGTTGAGTAGGATCAATCATACAAATCAAACAACATCGCTTTAACCCAAAAAATTTTAAAACTGGGTGTCGAGCCAAATGCCTCAACCATTACGATCATGCAACAACGGAACTTTAAACAACACTACCCTGACATCTACCAAGTCATCCTGTCCAATCTAGAACAGAAAAACCGTAAACTTTAATTAATTACAGCCTGACTGGTTTTGTTTATACTTCAGCTTGATCTATTTTGATGTAAGAATACCCTATGTTTAAAAAGTTGCTCTTGGTTTTAGCCATCTTATTTCCATCTGCACTCTATCTGTATATTGTGAGCCGCGATGACAACAAAGCCCCTGTAGCTGAACAAATTCAAGTACCTGCAACTTCTGAAGCTGAGTATCAAACTCCTGACCATTAATCCAATGGTCAGTGCTAAAGATTTAAATTTTAGATCAGTATTATTACATTATAAGAAAAATTCGATTTATTAATCATTTCACTGCATTCAATCATAAAATATACCTTTCGTTCAATTTTCTTTTCACTATGCAATCTCCCTCTGAACCTTCGCAACACTCGTCTGCTGAAGGTAAAAGTCCATCGCTTAAACGTGCGATGACGACTCGACACCTTGTGATGCTCTCACTTGGTGGTGCAATTGGTACTGGTTTGTTTATGGGTTCAGGTGAAGTTATTTCACAAGCTGGGCCTTTGGGCGCTGTACTTGCCTACATTATTGGCGGTCTAATCGCCTACATGGTTATGCTCTGTTTGGGTGAACTTGCCGTACATTTACCTGTTTCTGGCTCTTTTGGTGCTTTTGCGACAAATTATATTGGCCCGGGTACCGGCTATATGGTGTCTTGGATGTACTGGTTGGGCTGGTCTGCCACCTTAGGTACAGAATTTACTGCGGCGGCTATTTTGATGCAGGAATGGTTTCCACAAACCTCTATTTGGTTATGGACACTGATCTTTGCAGCTGGCGTACTGATCTCTAATTTAAGTTCTACACGTGCGTTTGCAGAGTCAGAATTTTGGTTATCCATGGTGAAAGTTGCAACAGTGTTGATTTTCATCATCCTTGGTTTTGCCTGCATCTTTGGTTTCGTGCCTTTCCAAGGCTATGAATCAGCTCCAATGTTCCACAATCTGACTGAACATGGTTGGCTGCCAAATGGTTTGTTCCCACTGTTTGCCACGCTATTGATCGTCAACTTTGCCTTTAATGGTACGGAGATGATAGGTATCGCTGCAGGTGAAACTGAAAACCCTGAAAAGAATGTGCCTAAAGCCATTCATGCTGCGGTATGGCGCTTAATCATTTTCTTTGTCGGCACTATTATCGTTATCAGTTCACTGTTGACCTATACCGATGCAGGTTTAAATGTCGGCGGACATGGCGGCTTAAGTAGTAGCCCATTCGTTTCCGTATTTAACCTGATGGGCATTCCCTATGCAGAAGACTTAATTCGTTTCGTCATTATTACGGCTTTACTGTCTACAGCTAACTCTGGTTTATATGCTGCATCACGTATGATGTGGGCGCTGTCCGCACAAAAACAATTACCACGTGCTTTCGGCAAATTAAGCAAAACAGGTGTGCCTTATATTGCTGTATTGGTCACTATGATCGGTGGTTTACCGGGTCTATTGTCAGAACAATTTGGCGCAGATGTCATTTTCAAGAACTTGATGGGGGTTGCCGCTTTCACCATGGTGATCGTCTGGATGAGTATTTGTTGGAGTCAATTTAACTTCCGTCGCCAATGGCTGAAACAAGGTCATAGCGTGTCAGAACTTAAATTCCGTACACCATGGTTCCCGCTGGTTCCAATTCTTGGCTTTGTCTGCTGTACCGCAACAGGCTTAAGTATGGCTGCAGATCCTGAAATGCTTTCAGGCTTTATTGGCTGTCTGATCTTTATGGCAGCATGTTATGCAGGTTATTATTGGTTATATCACGATAAATAAAATAGTTAAGGTGGCTCATTAGCCACCTTTTTTTATAAAACTATTTCTCTTCCCTATGAGAGAAAAATTAGGGTTTCCATATAAATTCAAAAATGATTTGTGGGAGCAGTTTAATCCACAAAAACCACTGTACAAATTATAATTTAAGGAAATAGTTCAACTGCTTTTCGTCAATGAGTTTTTATCCTCGCTCAACACCAAGATATAATCCCATACTTTCAACTCTAATGAGTCCTTTTCGGATTTTGCCCCCTTAGAAACATTAGCTAAAAGACACGCAGCTACTATTGCTAGAAATATTTGGATAGATACTCTCAAACTTGTATTAGATATTAATTCAACAAAAGTAAAGTTAAAAACTATTAATGAAAGTGGCAAAAGCACCCGACTTGAATTCATCTGTTTTTTAAATTCAGGAAAATCACGATTAATAACCAATAAATCTTGTTTGTCTTTACTCCACAACATTGGCTCAAAACATACATCCAATTTTTTTTCTAATTTTTCAAGTTCTACATCATCACTAGACAACTGATATCTTCGAACCTTTAAGATTAAATATAATTTAAAAAAGCTCTGGATATCTAAAAAATAATGAGAATTATCTAAAGATTTAAGGTGATTATACGTAATTCTACTTTCCCCATCTAAATCCCTAAATAAAAGTTCATCAATAATTCTTTCAAACTCTGATTTACTAATATACGAAGAAAAATTATTTGTATAAATTTCAAACCAATGCAAATAATTCAATAAAACTATATAGAATCTTTCATGGACTTTGCCCACATTAAATTGATTGATTTCAAATAAAATTCCAGAAATAAACTCATTAAAATTATTTTTCATTAAAAAAATTCTGTTTTTGTTTCATTTATATACATTTAGAATATAACAATGAAACTCTATTTTGACAAATATAGATGGGCTATGTACTATACACCCACCTCAAAACGTCCCTATCGTCTAGAGGCCTAGGACATCGCCCTTTCACGGCGGTAACCGGGGTTCGAATCCCCGTAGGGACGCCAATTCTTCTGTCAGCTCTGACAAACTTAAAGTTTATTTATCTATAATTTATATTAATTGATTGCATCATCATTGCATTCTTCTCTACAATTACTCGCTTCATTATTTGATTCTCCTTTTTCTCTATGCAGTCATCACATTCTCCGAATGATGCTTCGCATCAGGGCAATTCTGCGCCGTTAAAACGCGCTATGAGTACTCGACATCTGGTGATGATTTCGCTTGGCGGCGCAATCGGTACTGGTTTATTTCTTGGTTCGGGTGAAGTCATTGCACAAACGGGGCCTGTAGGTGCCATTATTTCGTATTTTTTAGGCGGTATTATCGCCTATATGGTGATGCTTTGCTTAGGCGAGCTCGCGGTACATATGCCAGAATCTGGTTCATTTGGCGCTTATGCTAAACGCTATATCGGACCGGGTACGGGTTATACCATCACTTGGCTGTATTGGCTGACATGGTCAGTAACGCTAGGAACTGAATTTACTGCTGCTGCACTTTTAATGCAGGAATGGTTCCCAGACAGCTCTATGTGGATGTGGACCTTAATCTTTGGTGCTTTTGTATTCTGCTTGAATATGATTTCAACTAAATGGTTTGCTGAATCTGAATTTTGGCTAGCCTTAGTCAAAGTGATTACCGTTGTAGCCTTTATTATTTTAGGTCTATTGGCCATTTTTGGTGTTTTAGGCTATCAAGGCTATGAAGCTGCACCGCTGTTTAGCAACCTCACTGCACAAGGCTGGTTCCCTGAAGGTTTGTTCCCAATCTTCGCTACAATGTTGATTGTTAACTTTGCATTCTCAGGTACTGAACTGATTGGTGTTGCTGCGGGTGAAACCAAAGATCCAGCGAAAAATGTGCCTAAAGCCATTAACACGGCGATTTTCCGCTTATTGATTTTCTTTGTGGGTACCATTGTTGTTATTACTGCACTATTACCACACCAAGAGGCCGGCTTATCTGCCGAAGGTGTAAGTAGTTCACCTTTCGTAACGGTATTCCAGCACATTGGTATTCCTTATGCAGAAGACATCATCCGCTTTGTGATTATCACAGCGCTACTTTCTGCTGCAAACTCTGGTTTATTTGCTGCATCTCGAATGATGTGGTCATTGTCCTATAGTAAGCAATTACCTGCAGTGTTCTCTAAAGTGAACTCACGTGGTACTCCTTATGTTGCAGTAATTGTGACCATGATCGGTGGTATGCCGGGCTTACTTTCTGAGCAATTTGCACCAGAAACCATCTTCAAAAACTTGTTAGGTGTTGCGGCATTTACCATGGTGGTGGTGTGGATGAGTATTTGTTTAAGCCAATTTAACTTCCGTCGTCAGTGGTATAAAGAAGGCAAAACTGCAAAAGATTTAGCTTTTGCTGCACCACTCTTCCCAATCGTGCCGATACTCGGTTTTGTATTCTGTCTGATTACCTGTATTAGTATGGTATTTGACCCAGAAATGTTGACTGGCTTTATCTGCTGTATGATCTTCATTGTGGCGTGTTATATCAGCTACTACACCTTGTATCACAACAAAGATTGATCTGCGTTGTCATACAAAACACGATAAAAGAGTAACTTCGGTTGCTCTTTTTTTATGGCTATATTTTAATAAAAGTAGAATAAAAACTGGTCCGTCGATGATGTGCAATATGCAGATCATCTTTATCCATGGCATGAATCAACAGCAACAAACTGCACGTTCGCTTGAACAGCATTGGCTTGCACTGTTGTCTCAAGGCTTAAAGCAAAGCCATCAAGAGACTTTTTTATCGTATATACAGCACCATATGCGCATGCCTTTTTATGGAGACTTACTCACGCGTTATCATTTGCAGAATATGCTTCAAGCCAGCACCTTGACACCTCAAACGTGGCCACATTTTCCGTTTATCCATCGCACTGAACTCCCAGAAAAATCACCAAAAGTACTTGAGCATCATGCTGTACAAAATAATCTACCTGACATCACCCTCAATGATGCTATTGGATTGAGCCAGTCATTCAAATCGATCACCGCACTCGGCAAAGATCTTGCCCTACGCGATTTTGCAGTTTTAATGAATTATTTCCCAAAATTACATGCCACACTTTTGCATAAATTTTTGGTCGAAACTTATCTCTATTTATCCAATCCACACTTTATTCAGGCAGTTCACACTCGTCTGCATGAGCAATTACATCAAACGAAACCCACCCTTTTGATTGCACATTCATTAGGTAGCGTGATTGCGTATCATTTTTTACTGTTACATCCTGAACTCAATATACAGCGCTTTATCACCTTGGGCTCACCTTTGGCTTTTCGTGTCATCCAAGCCCACTTACCTCAGCCTTTACAGCGGCCTGATGCAATTTCAGGCGATTGGTTAAACTTTTATTCACATGATGATTTTCTCAGCGCTTTTCCACTGAGTCAGGCACCATTTGATTTTCAACCCGCCATTATCAACCAGCAAATTCAGACATCGATTGAACACCCACACGATATTGCTGGATATTTAACGCATCCAGAAGTTATTGCTACAATCTTACAAGTGTTGAAAAAACCGACATAAATAATGTATTTTTCAAACATTTTTAGCAAATTGTTTTAATTTTATGCACTCAACAACAAAAACTGAATTTATTTATAGAAAAGCGTTTGACACCCCCCGATTTTCACCCTAATATACGCCCACCTCTGAAACGTCCCTATCGTCTAGAGGCCTAGGACATCGCCCTTTCACGGCGGTAACCGGGGTTCGAATCCCCGTAGGGACGCCAATTTTCAGAAGTACATTTTATTAAGTCCCTATCGTCTAGAGGCCTAGGACATCGCCCTTTCACGGCGGTAACCGGGGTTCGAATCCCCGTAGGGACGCCATTATTTAGTCTAAAAACTTAGACTGAAATAAACAGTTTTAAAATTTGCTTTCTGTACTGTCCCTATCGTCTAGAGGCCTAGGACATCGCCCTTTCACGGCGGTAACCGGGGTTCGAATCCCCGTAGGGACGCCATATTCGAGTTGGTTTTAACCACTCATTAAAAAGCTCAAGCATTGCGACTTGGGCTTTTTTATTGCCTTAATTTCTAAATATTTCTTTTAAAAGTTTTGAATCATAAATGGCCTTAGGGGCAATCACCTGCTCATTTAGCGGAATATTTTGACCATAGCGCTGCCGCATTAGGCGCTGCACTTCATATTGTTTTAAATCAAATTGTTTCAGTTGTTGTAATGGAGAAAGTTCGATTCCTAAAGCATGCTGATAAGCTTTCCAAACAATTTCAGAACAGTAAATTGCACGATCATCCCATTCAAAATAAATATCATAGGGTTTGCCCAAGTACTTTTCCGCATGTTGCACCAGCTTCGTTTTCTGCTGCACATTTAAGGGTTGTTTGAGCCTTTTCACCACATAGTGAGCATTCTCCCCACGTGCGATCCATTGATTTAAAGCGGTATATTGCACAGGTTGAATAGCTTCAAGCACCCAGGTTTGGTTATTTTTATTTACGATCATGCCCATGTGACTATAGGGCGAATGTGTGGCCTTTTGAATGCTTAAACTTTGTTGTGACTTTGAGATATGAAAAATAATATCTCCCGTCTGAAATACGGACTGGGCATAGAGGGCAGAACTGAGCCCCGAAAGAATGACTATTAATATTAAAATTTTAGACATTTTTATTGTAAGCAATATTGATATGAATGAAGGCAACCATAACATGGATGTATGCCGATTGCCCTGATTCTAATAATTCAATGATTAATTAAGCCGACTTACGTGAATTGACTTGCCCTTTAATGACCGCTGTTAAATTTCCTTTAAGATATTTAAAAAACACTTTTAAGGGTGAAAGTTTAGGATTTGGCTGTTTGCCTTCACCAATCGATTTAAACTGAGCGGCATACCAAATAATTTCCATAATCGCCATTTTATCAATCATCGGTATGCCAGTTTTAATTTTGTCCACACCGTAACGAACATCCTGCCCCGCCAATAAACGATCAGCCAAATCGACTTCTACAGCGAAAGGACGTGCAATACCAATAAAATCACAAGCTCCACTGTCTAGTGCAGCATTCATGCCTTGCACGGTTCTAAACCCGCCGGTAACCATTAATGCGCATTTCACTTCTTTACGGATATTGTCCGCAAAATCGAGGAAATAAGCTTCACGAGCAATGGTACTGGCTTTACGTTTTTCTTCTTTAACACCCGCCATCGCTGGCGCTTCATAGGAACCGCCCGAGATTTCAATCATATCAATCCCTGCGGCATCGATTGCCTTAAAGACCTCAATCACATCTGCTTCGCTAATTCCGCCGCGTTGGAAATCAGCAGAATTCAGTTTAACCGAAATAATAAAATTATCTGTCGTCGCTGCACGAACTGCCTTATAGATTTCAAGCAAAAAACGCATGCGGTTTTCATTTGAGCCGCCCCACTGATCTTGACGTTTATTGGTCAATGGCGACAAAAACTGACTAATTAAATAACCATGCGCACCATGCAATTGCACGCCTTCGAAGCCTGCCTTTTCACAAATGTGTGCAGCACGTGCAAAACGCTGAATGATATCTAAAATTTCATCTTCACGAAGTTCGCGCGGTGTTCCAAAAGTTGTAGCTAACATCGGACTAAATGGTACAGCGGACGGCGCAACCGTTTCCTTATTTAAACCTTTAGGACATTGACGACCCGGATGTGAAAGTTGAACCAATTGCACCATGCCGTGCTTCTTACCTAACTCAGCCCACTGTGTTAACTGCGCCAAATCTCGCTCTGTTTCAGCGACAACAACCCCTGGCTCATTTTTAGCACGAAAATCCACCATGACATTACCGGTTATGGCACAGCCTAAACCACCCTTCGCCCAAGCTTCATATAATCCAAAATGTAAGTGATTGGGTTGGCCTGCAGTATTGGCCAATGCTTCACTCATTGCACCTTTAATGATGCGATTTTTAAATGTGGTATTACGAATTTTAAAGCTTTCAGCTAAATGGCTCATGGCAATGTCCAAAATGAAATAATAAGTCCTGAGTATTTACTCTAATTATTATTTTCTAAAGGTCAAGGATATTTTGACAATGACACTTGTCAAAATATCCATAAGTTTGATTTTAGTATTGGCTGGCTTCAATTAATTTACGGGTATAGTCCGTTTGTGGTCGCGCAAATAGATCTGCGGTGTCTTGAAACTCCATGACTTTGGCATGTCGCAGTACCAACACTTTTTGGCACAAGGCTTTGACCACGTGTAAATCATGACTGATAAATAAATAACTCATATTAAATTCTTGCTGCAAACGCCGTAGCAGCTTCACGATGGCTTTTTGTGTCGTCCGATCTAGTGCCGATGTGGGTTCATCGAGAATCAGCAGTTTAGGACGTAATACCAACGCACGTGCTAAGGCGACTCTCTGCCGTTGCCCACCGGATAACTCATGTGGATAACGCTGCTTGAATGAGCTTGCTAATTCGACTTTCTGCAAAGCTTCATCTATACGCTGTACAATTTCATTTGCAGATAAATGCTGTAAGGCCAGACCTTCGCCAATGGTTTGCTCTACATTGAGCCGTGGATTTAAACTACTGAATGGATCTTGAAAGACGATTTGAAATTCACGACGTAAAGGTCTGAGCTGTTTTTCTGAAAGTTGATTGATGGCGTGTTGATTTAACATAATTTCGCCATCACTTTCTATGAGCCGAGCAATAGCCAGTGCTAAAGAGCTTTTCCCTGAACCACTCTCTCCAACAATACCGATCGACTCACCTTCAGCCATTGTTAAATCCAAAGCTTCTACCGCAACGACATAATTTTTAATGCGATTCAATAAGCCTTGTTTGACTGGGAACTTCACTCCTAACTGGCGTAATTCTAAAAGTGTTTGAGTTTGCGAAACCTGTATTGCTTTACCAAAATCATGGTCTAATAAATTTTGGGTATACGCCTGCTTCGGTTGCTCAAAAATTTCCTGAACACCACCTTGCTCCACCACTTGCCCACGATTCATCACAATCACATATTCTGCATAGCGCTTGACCAAATTCAGGTCATGGCTAATTAATATCATCGCCATATTACGCTGCTGTTGTAGCGACTTTAATAAATTTAAGATTTGCGCTTGCAATGTGACATCTAAAGCCGTGGTTGGCTCATCAGCGATTAAAATATCAGGATCTAAGGCCAATGCCATGGCAATCATGACACGTTGACGCTGCCCGCCTGATAACTCATGTGGATAGCGTCTTAATTTATCTTCAGCATCAGGAATACCCACATCATTTAATAATTCTATAACCCGCTGCCGAGCTTTTGCCTTCGACCATCCCTGTAACAACAGTGACTCACCAACAATCTTTTCCACCCGATGTAAGGGATTTAAGGCCGTCATCGGCTCTTGAAAAATCATGGCAATTTTCTGTCCACGAATGTTTCGGTGCTGCTCAGGACTCAGTCCAAGAATATTTTGTCCATTCAGGCTGACGCTGCCTGTGACCTGCAGATCACTTGGCAACAAACCGAGTATAGCTAGGCTGCTAATCGATTTACCTGAACCGCTTTCTCCAACAATGGCTAACGTTTCACCTGCATGCAATTTAAAATTCAGGTCTTCAACCAAGACCTGTGCTGCATGTGAAATATGTAAATGTTCAACCGCTAATACGATGGGAGGTACATTAACTTGATGATTATTGACGTCTAGGATCGAATGCATCACGTGTCGCCTCCCCAATGTAAATCAATAAAGACAGCACGATCGCTAAGGTAAAGAATCCCGACAAGGCCAACCATGGTGCATTCAGATTATTTTTCCCTTGAAGCAATAACTCACCTAATGACGCTGCATCAGGCGGTAAGCCATAACCTAAGAAATCTAAGGCTGTGAGTGCCGTAATATTTGCCGTAAGCATGAAAGGTAGCTGTGAAAGACTGGAACTCATCGCATTTGGTAAGATATGCCGAAACATAATGGTGCTATCTGTATCACCAAGACTCCGTGCTGCACGTACATAGTCAAAATTACGCGCCCGCAAAAACTCCGCACGAACCAAGCCAACTAAAGTGGGCCAGCCAAACAACAGCATAATGACAAAGAGCCAATACACACTCGGCGTAAACATGCTGACCAAAATCATCACCATGAATAGCATCGGTAGTCCACCCCAGACTTCTAAAATCCGTTGACCAATGAGGTCTATCCACCCACCATAATAGCCCTGTATCGCCCCAACGATGATGCCCAATATGGCTGAAGCAAAAGTTAATGCAAAACCAAACAGGAGCGACACACGTAATCCATATAAAATACGCGCGAGCACATCACACCCTTGGTCATCTGTACCAAGCCAATTTTGTGCAGTTGGGGCAGATGGTACAGGTACAGCCAGCTCTAAATTCGGTGTTTGATAGGAAAATTTAATCAGTGGCCACACAGCCCAGCCTTTCTCTTCAATCAGTTGCTGCACTACAGGATCTTTATAATCTGCCTCAGTTTCAAATACCCCACCGAAAGTGGTTTCTGGATAACTTTTTAGTACCGGCACATATAAAGAATCATCGTATTTAACCAAGAGCGGTTTATCATTGGCAATAAACTCAACAGCTAGTGACAACATAAAAATCAAGGCAAAGCTGATAAAGCATGTAAAGCCTAATTTATTTTCTTTAAAACGTTGAAAACGTGCTTGCATGATCGGAGACATTATTTTGCCCCCTGCGAATCAAAATTAATTCGTGGATCAATCATTTGATACATGACATCACTGATTAATCTTAAGATCAGCCCCATCAAGGTAAAAATAAACAAGGTGCCAAAAATGACTGGATAATCGCGCTGTACGATGGCTTCAAACCCCAACAATCCCAGACCATCTAAATTGAAAATAATTTCAATAAATAGATTTCCCACAAAGAAGATGCCGATCAAGGCTTCTGGCAGACCAGCAATGACAATGAGCATTGCATTACGAAATACATGCCCATACAGCACACGTGATTCGGTCAAACCTTTAGAACGAGCAGCAAGAACATATTGCTTATTTAGTTCTTCCATAAAAGAGTATTTGGTCAGATAAGTTAAGCCAGCGAAACCACCAATTACCATAGCAAACAAAGGCAACGCCATATGCCAAAAATAATCTGCAATTTTGCCAAATACACTTAACTCAGCAAAATTCTCTGAAACTAAACCTTGTAGAGGAAACCACTGAAAATATGAACCACCTGCAAAAAATACAATGAGTAAAATGGCAAAGGCAAAAGCAGGAATGGCGTAGCCGATAGCCAATAAAATAGACGTACTTTTATCAAATAACAGACCATGTTGACGGGCTTTTTTAATGCCTAATGGAATAGACACCATATAGATCAGCAAGGTACTCCATAAACCAAGGGATAAGGATACAGGCAGCTTTTCCCAAAGCAGCTGAGTCACAGGCTTATCTTTAAAAAAACTGGTACCAAAATCTAGCGTTACATAGCCCTTTAACATGAGCCAAAAACGTTCGAATAATGGTTTATCGAAACCATATTGCGCTTCGATTTTTGCCACCATTTCTTCACTGAGGCCTTTAGCACCTTGGTATTTACTGCCTGTCGTCGCAGTTTCACCACCACCTGTGTTTCCCATACCTTGAAAGGACTCAGCTTGCTGTATGGCTTGTTCAACAGGTCCTCCCGGTGCAATCTGAATCACGACAAAGTTAATCAGTAAAATGAAAAACAATGTTGGAATAATCAGCAGCAATCTTTTTAAAATATATGTGCCCATGTTGCTTTAACATTCCTTGTCATTCAGGTGTATTCATTGCTGCCGTAGATATTGTGTTATGTGCTTGGTTTGAGCTACATCACTCCACCAATAGTCAATCCCAACAGAAAGTTTAGGTTTGACATAAGGCTGCTTATACATATGCCAATAGGCAAACCAGTTTTCACTTTGCCCAAACATTGGGATTTGATAATAACCCGCTCTGAGCAGGCGGTCTAAAACACGCGTACGAATATTCAATTCTTCCCGATTTGGAGCATTGATCACCTGTTGAATGAGCTGATCTATTACAGGATTTTTAATCCCTGCATAATTATAATTACCCACTTGGTCAGCTGCTTGACTGCCCCAAAGTTGAGCTTGCTCACCCGCTGGAGTGAGCGATTGAGGCATTTCATCCACGATCATATCAAAGTCAATATTTCGCATCCGCTCGGTGTATTGCGGTCCATCGACTTGTCGCAATAGCACCTGAATACCTAAACGTTTCAAATTTCGTATAAATGGCATTAAGGTTCGCTGCAAATCTTGTTGCTGAATCAAGATTTCGAATTTCACAGGCCGAGATTTTGCATCCACCAATCGGCCGTCTTGATAAAGATAACCCGCATTCAATAACAGTTGGCGTGCATGCAGCAGATTTTTTCGATTAAATCCACTGCCATCAGAAACGGGATATTGCCAATTGGATAAGACCCCCTGTCTTTGAATAGGATCAAGTTGCGATAACATCGGTTTTAAAATATCCAACTCTTGGATAGAGGGTTTCCCCTTCGCTTCTAGCACACTATTACTAAAATAACTCTGTAAACGCTGATACTGCCCATAAAACAACGCTCTATTTTGCCATTCAAAATCATAAGCATAGGTTAAAGCTTGTCGAAAGCGAATATCGCTAAATGGCGCACGGCGGGTATTAAATACGAGACTTTTTGTGGGAATCGGTCGTTCATGTTTAAAGCGATATTTGACAATTTTACCGTCTTTAAAAGCAGGAAAATTGTACGCTCCCACCCAATTACGTGCAGTCTTTTCCTCATATAACGTAAATTGACCCGCTTTAAAGCCTTCAAAGGCAATGTCAGGACTGCGGTAATATACATATTTCAGATGGTTAAAATTATACCGACCACGATTAACAGCTAAGTTCTGCCCCCAATAGTTAGGATTGCGCTTGTAGCGAATACTCCTACCAGCATCGATCTTCTCAATCGTGTAAGGGCCTGAGCCTAATATGGGCTGCAATGTAATTTGAGTAAAATCTTTTTTTTCCCAATCTCGTTTGGAATAAATCGGCATTTGCGCCAACATCATGGGCATATCAGTATTATGTCCAGATTTAAAACTCATCCTCACCTGATATTTAGATAAAACTTCTGTTTTGTCTAAATCCGCTAAATACATTTGCAAACCTGGATTTGACTTGGTCTGAAAAGTATCAAAACTAAATTTAACGTCTTCAGCAGTGAGTTCAGAACCATCACTAAACCGTGCTTTTGGGTTTAAATGAAAAATAACAAAATTAGTTTTTTTCGGGTCAAATGTCACCTTTTCGGCAAGCAACGGATACATCACACCCGGTTCATCTAAAGATGAACTCATCAAGCTATCAAAAAGATAATTGATACCTTCAACAGAACGCCCTTTTCCATTCATGCTGTTTAAATTATCAAAACTCCCAATACTCGAAGTCGTGATATATCCCCCTTTATTGGCAAGAGGATTGGCATAGGGCATTGCCTGTAATTGATGATATTGAGGGCTGCTCTGTATGGCAAGAAAAGGCGTGGTCTGCAATGCAGCCCACGCCCCTGTTGAAAGTATGCTCAAAGTCATACCAAACACGTAACGCGAAGTTGAAGCAGAATACATTCAACTTAACTCCTTAATGTTTAGACTCAGTTTGGTACTTTAATGACTTCACCAATACGTAACTGAGCAGACGGTTGCATATCATTCATTTCAGCAAGTTTTGATGTATCTAGTCCATAACGGCTTGCTAAACCAATCAATGTATCGCCGCGTTTAATACGGTATTCACTAATAGTTTTAGGGACTTGTAAATTTTGACCGACACGCAGTCCTGCCCGCGGATTCAAGTTATTTAATTCAGCCAATGCTGCCACAGTTAAACCTGTCCGACTAGCAATCGAATTTAAAGACTCGCCTGATTTCACAGTATAGCTTTCAGTATTTGCTGGTTTCACATTACTCGTGGAGGATTTAGCTTGCGTTTTTTTGGTTTCAGTTGCTTTACTAGCTACATCAGCAGGTAGTTCACCATCTACTTTTAAACGCTGCCCTACACGAATCGCACTATTGGTATTGAGGCCATTTAATTCAGCTAAATAACGTAATTGAAGATGATATTTCTTCGCAATCACACCCAATGTTTCACCTGATTTCACCACATGAATATCGGTCACTTCAGCAGAATTCGTTCGTGTATTGGTTTTGCTTTCAGTTTTGGTCGGGTCAACTTTAGTTTCTACTTTAACCGGTGCAACATCACCTGTTAATTTTAATTTCTGCCCAACACGTAGACCTGAACTACGCTCTATGCCATTTAAATTCGCGACATAGTCCATGCCCAAATCATAGCGGCTAGCAATACCTGTCAGTGTATCGCCAGACTGCACCACATAAGTATCTGGAACAGTTGAACTTGCAGGAACTTTAATGCTTTGCCCAGCCATCAGCCCACTATTTACCGACATATCATTTAGACTCGCCAATTCTGACAAACTGATCTTTGACTGCGTCGCAATGCTGTAAAGCGTATCACCACGCTGCACTTTATAGCTTTCAACTTTATACGCAGGATCAACTTTGACATTTTCAATGCGATTCAAGACTTTGCTTTCGAGCTTCTCAACTTCTGCTACAGCTTGTAAAGGCACATTAATTTTTTGCCCCACCATCAAGCTACTGCCAGCCGTTAAGCCAGTTGTTAAATCTGCCAACTCTTGATTTGACAGCGCATAACGATCTGCAATGAGTTTTAGATATTCACCACGTTTTACCGTGTAGGATTTGGTTTGAACTTTTGCAGGTTTTTCGACAACTTGAGCGGCTTTCTTATCAGCTTCCAATTTTGCTTTCGATGCAGGCGTTTCTTTTAGGGATAATTTCTGTCCAACATATAAACCACTCGTGGTGGTTAAACCATTGTAGTCGGCGAGTTGCTTCGTACTTAAACCAAATTGACTCGCAACAGCTGTAAGACTGTCATTTGCTTTCACCACATAGCTATCTGCGATAGGCTTAGCTTTCGATTCTTCATTATTTTGCACAATCGGTTTCGCATCATATAAATAGATGGTCGTACCGACATACAAGGTCGAATCTGGCGAAATTTGGTTCCAAGCTGCAATATCACGCCAATTCACGCCATTTTTCATCGCGATCAACGCTAATGTGTCGCCCGCTAAAACTGTATAAGTACTGCGTTTACCTTTAGGTGGTACAACTACAATTTCAGAATCTGTACGAATGACATTTTTACCTTGGTTGCGTTTTGCTTCTTCGGAATCTGCACCTGTATTTTCAGCCACGCTTTTCGGGTAAGAGAACCCTTTCGTCAGTTCTTTTCCTTGTTGATCCGCAATCGACTGGCTAGTCTGAATCGCAGTTAACTTAATTTTGCCATCGTAAGGATCGACAATTTCAGTGCCCTTCGGCGCAATAGCTTTAATTTCCTGAACGACTTCTTCTTGTTCTGCTTTAGTCGCTACTGGTTTTAATACCTCATCGACTGTTTTGGTCTCACCTTCAGCTTTAATAGCCGCCATGATTTGCTCACGCTCATTTGCGCTGAGTGGTGGCTCGACAGACACGGCTTTCACAGGAGTCGAAGGTGTTACAGCGACTGGTATACGCGGCGCACTTGGAATATCACTATTCGATGCAAAAGCAGCCAAAGCAGATGATCCTATTGGCGTTTTGCCTTTCGTTCCTGATGGAACACTCGGCGTTACCGTTGCAGCGACTACAGGTGGTTTGGCAGAAGCTGTCACTGTCGGCTGTGTTTTAAGCGTAGGTGGCGTCACTTTAGCGGGCTGAATAGTTTTACTATTTAATTCCGGCGGAGTAACACGTGATGGTGTTATTTCAACATTATTTTTTGGTAAGTTATAAGTTGAATTACTTGCCCAATAACCTGATGAACCACCTGATTGTAATTTCTTCAAACGTGCATCGACTGATGGACTCACATCCGCAGGAATTAAAATCCGCATTGGGCTACTGCTGTCAATCACATCGCCACGATGCCCGGGATTTAGTGCATAGAGTTCTGCACGGCTTAAACCGGTAATAGATGCAATTTCATTTAAATTTGCAGGCCCTACAGCCACTTCACGAAAGTGTGGACGGTTGGCAATTGGCGGTAAACTTACGCCATAAGCACTTGGATTTTTAATAATTTGAGCAACAGCCAAGAAACGTGGGACATAGTTCATGGTTTCTTGGGGCAGTTTTAGTGACCAATAATCCGTTGGCAAACCTGCCGCACGGTTACGGTTAATCGCCTGTTGAATGCGGCCCGGCCCTGCATTATATGCAGCCAAAGCCAATTCCCACGAACCGAACTGGTTATGTAGCGCACCTAAAAACTCATAAGCTGCACGCGTTGATTCCACTACGTCACGACGACCATCATACATTGAGGTTTGTTTTAAGCCGTAAATACGTCCAGTACTTGGAATAAATTGCCATAAGCCTGCTGCGGCTGCACTTGAGGTTGCTGCTGGGTCATAAGAACTTTCAATCACTGGTAATAACGCCAACTCAGTCGGCAAACCACGACGTTCTGCTTCTTTAACCGTGTGATATAAATAACGGGACGCACGCGCACTTAAACGATCAATATATGGTTGACGTGAAATAAACCAACCACGCTGCGCTTCAATTCGCGTATCCCAGTGGTTCAAATCCATTTTGAAACCCACGGTCATACGCTTCCAGACATCACCATGCTTAAGTACTAAAAGGCGATCGCCTTCTACGGCACGCATGTCTGTTGCAGAAAGTAAATCTTCGAGTGAATCTAAACTATTGGCATCGAGAAAGTTTGAGCCGACTTGTTTACTTGCTGAGTTCTGCTTAGTCGTTTGCGATGAAGAACAGCCCGTCAGACCAAGAGCTGCGAGTGCAGAACCCAAGACTGTAAATTTAAAAATTTGTGGTAACGTAGGCTGCCAGACAGTCGCAGTTGATTTATACATAAAAAAATCCAGACAACTCATATAAAATTTATTTTTTAGATATGCCATTGTAGTGAAGCAGAACACAGACACAAGGCGTTAATTTAACGCTATTTCAGTATAAATGTTACAAGAAATTAAAAAAATCGCCAGAAATGGATTTCTCTCTGTCATTTGCGTTATACAATATACGGTTCTGAATGCTTGTTTTTCTCCGGATTTGATTTATGTCTCAAACAATCACGCTTTATGTTGATGGTGCATGTAAAGGCAACCCTGGCTTAGGGGGTTGGGGGGCCTATATCATCCGTGAAACTGGAGAAGAAAAACTCTGCGGCGGCGAAGCTGAAACCACCAATAACCGTATGGAATTGACTGCTGCAATTGAAGGCATTCAACACTGTCCGTCCGATGCAAAACTGATTATTTGGACAGACTCCAACTATGTCAAACAAGGCATTACCGAGTGGATACATGGTTGGAAAAAGAAAAACTGGAAAGATGTTAAAAATCCTGATCTGTGGAAATTACTGGATGCAACTTGTCAGGGTCGGGAAATTGAATGGAACTGGATTAAAGGGCATGCAGGCCATCCAGGAAATGAAATGGCAGATCAATTGGCCAATCTAGGCGCAGAAAAAACCCTCGAACAGATCAAACTAGCGGCATCAACTACAGCTGAAGCACCTAAAAAAAAAGCTGAACCTGACTGGCTATTAAATGATCCGTTTGGACTTGAATTTGCTGATAGCGAGGATGTAGCAGAAGAAATCTCAGCCGAGTCAGCTATTGACGCAGAGCAGATTGATGACATTACGATAGAACAACAAGCAACTGACACTGCTTCAACGTTGAATGAAGCTGCCCCTATCCAGTCTAAGCAAGCTGCTGAAATCCATCCAATGATTGTCATTACACCAGCAACTGTCGATGTATCTGGCCCACGACAATTAATTTTGGATACGGAAACCACAGGTTTCTATTTCCAAGATGGCGACCGTATTATTGAAGTCGGTGCAGTGGAAATGATTAACCGCAAACTGACCGGTAGCTCAATTCATATTTATATCAACCCGCAAAAACCTGTCGGTGAATCTGAAAATATTCACGGAATCAGTGATGACTTTCTAAAAGACAAACCACTGTATGCTGAAATTGCTGATGTCTTATTTGACTATCTTAAAGGCGCAGAAATCATTGCGCATAACGCAACCTTCGATATGAACTTCCTTGATATGGAGTTCAAACGTGCCGGTTTTGTGGCCTTATCTGAAGTTTGCGAAGTTACCGATACCTTGGCTATGGCCAAAGCCAAGCATCCAGGCCAGAAAAACTCACTCGATGCATTAGTGCGTCGTTACGAAATTCCACAACGTGACCGTACCTTCCATGGTGCCTTACTCGATGCGGAAATTCTGTCTGACGTATACCTAGCAATGACGGGTGGTCAGGTATCCTTTGATATCGATGCCCTGACCCACTCGCAAAATGAAGATGGTTCGCAAACCCGCGCCGCTGTTGAAATAGAATTACCAGTGATTTTACCTTCAGCCGATGAACTTGAAGCCCATGAGACATGGGTCAAACAATTTGAAGAAAAACATGGTACACCTTGCCTTTTTGCGAAATAAAATCTAAATTTCGTGTTACTTTTTGTATATAAACAATTCTTACATACGCTATAGTAAAACCATAAACATGGACCGCCTTAAGGGGCGGTTAATAAACAAGATAAAACATCTAGGAAAGGTGCAGATACATGTCTTACCAAACCTCTATCCATTTTGATCCAACGGCTTTGCTGATAATAAAAAATGAGGTTGATAACTCAATCAAGTTAGTCGAATCAGCAGTCAGCACCTTAGTTGAAGATCAAACTTTACCTTTCGGGATTGATGATGCACTGATTCAATTTGAACAATGTGCTCAAGTACTAGCTTTAGTTGATATGCCAAGTTTGTCAAAAATCGCTCAATATTCAGCAGAGTTAATGCGCAAGATCATGGGGAATCCTGCGCAAATTAACACTCAAGAGGTCATCGCACTGAGCGAAGGCACGACCATGCTGAAACGCTATATCGAATTTATCTGCCTACGTGAAGTTAAAATTCCACAGTTCCTGCTGGACAGTCTTAATCGTCTAGAACTGTCTTTGGGTAAACCTCTAACGTCGGAAGGCCAACACATTGAGTCCCTACTCGATTGTATTACTCCTGACTTTGACTTACCTCAAGCTCCTGCACTTGAAAAATCAAAATACGTTCACCGTCTGTATAAGTTGGCGTTGAATAAATTGATTAAACAAGAAGAAACTGAGCTGGATTTGCAAGCGATTAAATTGGTCGGTGCGTATTTAGCAGGTCTTTCAGACAAACATCCAAGTAAACAATATTGGAACTTGGTTTTTGTTGCGTTTAATCAAATTGATCAAATCTTAATTACCGATGCTCGTTTACGTACCTTGGTAAGCATTGAACGCAATATGGCTCAATATTTTGCAGGAACTGAGCGCTTTAAAGCATCCATTTCTGATTTAGCCAATGTCTTAAGTCTAAACATTAGCCAAGAAGATGACATTTCTCATCATATTCGTGGCAAATTAAATATCGGTGAAGACCTTCTTACCGACACCCAATTGCAAGTTTTCAGTCGTCATTTATATGGTCCTGACTTCGACACCATGCATACCATTGGTGAATTGGTTACGACTGAAATGACGCAAATTCGTAATGATATTGAATTTAACTATCAAAATATGACGCCTGAAAAAACCCAAGAACTTCAAGCGAAATTGAACGAATTGGCAAATATTTTCAAAGTCTTGAACTTAAATGAAGCGTATAACGACCTGTCGCGTCAAGCTGCGTCATTAGGTAATGCTGAGATTTTACAAGATGAAAGCTTTGCCCAGCAGTTGATGAACAATATCTTGTCTGCCATGAACTCGATTGGTGTGCTTGAGCGTCATCACACTTCTAGCCGCTTACAACTTCGTGTGAATAATATGAATATTTCACTCGACCGTTTAGATGAAGCACACGCTGCTCTGTTAAATGAGACCAAGGTTTTAATTGATGCTGCTAGCCAATCTTTGGTTCAGTATTTACAAAACCAAGATTTGACACAACTTGAAGCGACTGCAACTCAATTCCGTGAAATTGGTGGTGCAATGTTGTTCCTCAATGCAGATGCAGCTCAAAATGCGCTGAATTCAACAGCTCAATTCATTGTGAAACGAGTTGAATCTTCAACAGCGATTGAAGCAAACGAAGTGAATCAAGCATTAGATTCATTGGCAAGCGCAGATATGTTGATTGACAATTTAAAGAACAAACAACCTGTTTTACAGGGCATGTTTAAGGTAGCATTGGACAGTAGCGAAAAACTGAAATCAGCAGCAGCCTAATGTCTAAATTATCACTTGCGTATATCTTCAAACAACAGCAATTGCTGGTCGATGAAAACTTTCAACTTCCCGAAGTTGAGCAACTCGCAAGTGATTTAAATATTGGCACGGGTGATCGAGTGATTGCCCGTGATCTACTTGAAAATGAGCCAATTCCTGAAGGCTTACAACTCATCCCTATTCGTCAGCTTTTACAACTTTGGAATGTTCAGCAATTTGAACAAGCCAGCCGTGCTATTCAACTTTTAGAATGGCGCCGTAATCATAAATTTTGTAGCCACTGCGGTACTGCAACTCAAGTCCACGCCACAGAATATGCTATGGTTTGTCCCGCTTGCGGATATCACCAATACCCTCGTGTCAATCCTTGTGTCATTACCGTCATTACCCGTGGTGAAAATGAAATTTTATTGGCAAAAAATGCAAAAAATGTCCGTGCTATGTATGGACTGATCGCAGGTTTTGTTGAAGTCGGTGAAACTCTAGAAGAAGCAGTTCGTCGTGAAACTGAAGAAGAAGTTGGGCTGAAGGTCAAAAATATTCAATATCTGGCAAGCCAACCTTGGCCCTTCCCAAGTAATTTAATGATCGCCTTTAAAGCAGAATATGCTTCAGGTGAACTTCAATTACAAGAAGAAGAAATAAGTGATGCGGCTTTCTTTAAATTTGATGCATTACCTGAAATTCCGTTCAAAGGAAGTATCGCCCATTCAATGATTATGCATGTCATCCATGGGTCTGCTGTTGCAGATGACACCGAAGCATGGTTATAAGTAGCTATTTTTAGTAAATAAATCATGCAATAAAAAAACCGCCATACTTGGCGGTTTTTTATTTTCAATCATTTAACCAAAGACATTAAGGTGGACTAATTTCATCGAGTACACGCATGATTTCAGCTTTGGTTTTAAAGAAGCGACTAAATAGACTCGAAACTGAACCAATCATCGTGATGTGCCCAACACGAGGGATTTGAATCAATTGACTATGGTTGCCTGAGGCTTTTAATCGACGATCAAAATCTTCACTATTGCTATGGCCAACGATATTGTCTTTATCCGCAGTGAATAGATAATGCTTCACTTGATTTTGCTCAACAAAATAATATGGCATCACTTGTTGATACGGTACATTTTGATCAAAAGCATTTGCACAAATCGGATCACCTTTATAATCAAAATGATATGGCCCTGCCAAACCCACGATTGCACGAATATTCTCTTTCACTTGTAGCTGATAAGGCATCGGATGATACAGTGCAGACATGACATTAAATGCCCCTGCCGAATGTCCCATTAACACCACATTTTCCACTTCAATCTGCAACTTATGCTGAGACTGCGTCAAATAGTTTAATGCAAGGATAAGATCATCAATTGAAGCCGGAAAAATATATTCAGGTGCGAGATGGTAATTGATGACAGCAACATCGAAGCCTTCTTTTGCAAAAGCCTCACCAATGAATCCATAGTCCTTTTTGTCACCATGCATCCACGCTCCACCATGTACAAAAACGATGAGTGGACGTTGCTGACGAGGTGCTGACGTGCGATACAAATCTAGGCGATGGCGCGCTTTTAGACCATAAGGGATATTGTTTTGAACATGATATCCTTGTTTGGGTGTCAGTCGATTTAATGCATAACTGCCAAAATCATATAACCGAAAATTTCGGTATAAAGATTTAGCCAAATCCATTTTTTGCTGAAGCCGCAGAGACCATTGATTCATATATTACAACATCAATTCCAACAAGTTATTGAGCATTTGGATCGACAGCATCCGGATCTATCGCAACAGGCGTTTGTACTTCAGGTTGCACATTGCCTACAGCAGGTGTGGTGTAACTAGAGTTAATCGAACGTGCCTGTGGATTTGGGTTCTGATCAATATTATCGATTAAAGTGACAATTCGCGTTACATTACCCACTTGTTGCAAGATTTGATTTAAGTCTGTGATTTCCGCACTGTTTAAACGGCCCATCACATAAAGAACAGCATCTTCAGTATGAATGTGTACTTTGCTGTCAGATACCACAGGCGCTTTCATAATCAAACCACGGGTATTCGCAGTGACCGCAGTATCTTGCATGATGGTGCTATAGCTGATCTGATTACCCACTGTAATATAGTTATGTACAGTTTTGACATCACTCATTGAACGGACATTTTCTTCTGCCAATTCTTTTAAATGATTATCCGGCACTTGCCCAGTCAATAAGACATTGCCATGAAAACTTTCAATATTGACACGTGACTGTTTAAAACGAGTATCTAATTTATATAAATTAATTTTTGCTGTTCGAACAATGGAAGAGTCAATAAAAACTTGTCCCAATGAGCGTGCGCCGCTTTCAGTTCCTACAGGTGCTGATCCTGTTCCATTCGAAATAAAACTCGCACAGCCAGATAAACTTGCGACACAAAGCATCGTTATTGCAATACGCTTAACCACTCAGCACGACTCCTCAAATTTCCACACGTATTTTTCTATGCGTTTACACAGTTTGTTTTATCAAAGATTAATCAACTCTTGATCAAAAGTAAAAGCATTTTCAATCCATTGCTGATGATACGGGTATTTAGAAAAGTCTTGCTGTAGTGTTTTTGCAAAGTGTTGATAAAAATCAAAACAAATTGCATCAAAGCGACAATAATAATTTTGAAAATGTGACTGTTCATTTAAAAAATGCAACGCAGTCTTCATCATCTTACGTTGTTTGTGAATTGAGATACTTTCGATGGCTTGGGCATAGCGGGTATTCGAACGGGCTTTAACTTCGATAAACACCAATTCTTGACCACGTGCAACGATCAAATCAATTTCACCATAACGACTATGATAATTCTGTTGCACCTGTACATAGCCTTGCTGCTCAACCAAACGCAGCGCTTGCCGTTCTGCCCACTGCCCCAGATTCATCTGTCCCAAATTCATCTGCTCTAAGTTTAGCTGCATCGTTTCATCCCTAAAGTGAGATCGCCACGATGCCTTTTTTACTTCGCTCATAGCAGTGAGGAACACGCTGAATATTGTTTTGACTAATTTTGATTAGCCCTGTTCGCCCCTGAAACTCAATGCTTTTTAATTTCGGTTCTTGCAAATATTGTTTTGCGATATGCCATGTGTCTCCGCCAAAAGCTAAAAGACGTTGATATGGCATATCTACTGGGTTTTCCTCATAAGCTCGGATCAGGTCAGGCCAACGCGCATCATGTAAGGCAGGTGCATCACAAAATTTCAGCCCTACAGGAATGGGCTTTGTGGCTTCAATCGCATTGGCAACGGTATATAGTTTTGCTTTAGGTAGTTTTTTTTGACTGTTTAACCATTCATTATTGCCCAGCAACAGCACCCCTTGATTTTTGTCCAGCTTCGTTGGGAGCTGTTCAACCACTTGAATCGGCACTGAACTTTGGCTGATTAAGGACATGAGCAATAATTCATGTTCTGCCTCAGTTGCAGGCTGACGTAACACTATCACTTGCGCTAATTTGTCTTTTTCAAAAACTTTTTGGAGTGCTAAAGCATCATCCCGTTTCGATAAACTGTACTGCCAGACGTTTGGAATTTGGCTTGTCGTTTCATTTAAAGCCAACACGCGGACTTTAGGCTTTGCTTTTACAAGTGCTTCAACATCTTGACGTGCTAAAGGGCCAATCACCAATTGAGTTTTTTTATTTACCTGTTGCTTCAATATCGCAGCAATTTGCTTTTGATTTGAATCCACAAACTTAATGGGTACTTTGTAGTCTGACGATTGATATGCGCTATTGAAACCTTGCTTAATACTGGATGCGGCTCGCGCCATAGGGCCAGATTCAGGTAGAATGACCAAGACGTCTGCCTGTGCAGCAGTAAACAGACTGCTTAAAAGGCAAAGACCCAAAATTTTGTTCTTATTATCCAACATGGAGAAACCTATGAGTGCTCAGTTATTTGTTGTTGCAACTCCAATCGGGCACTTAGATGATATTAGTTATCGTGCAATTGAGGTATTGAAGTCGGTTAAAATTATTGCCGCCGAGGATACACGAACTTCCGCACAATTACTTAAACATTTTAGTATCAATACACCTTTAACCGCCTGCCACGACCATAACGAAAGCAACAAAATAGACCAGCTCATTGAACGCCTAGAAAAAGGTGAAAATATGGCGCTGATCAGTGATGCAGGCACGCCATTAATCAGTGACCCTGGCTTTAAACTGGTTCGTGCTGCACAAGAAAAAAATATTCGTGTCATTCCTGTGCCGGGTGCCTGTGCTGCCATTGCAGCTCTCAGTGCTGTCGGCCTACCCAGTGACCGTTTTAGTTTCGAAGGCTTTTTACCTTCTAAACAGTCACAACGTCTTTTAGCACTGGAAAAATTGAAAGACGAAACTCAAACCATGATTATTTATGAAGCGCCGCACCGTATTGTGGACTGCCTAAAAGATATGTCGAATGTCTTTGGTGCCGATCGTCCTGTGGGCTTTGCACGTGAAATTACCAAAACATTTGAAACCATTAAAAAAATGTCTTTGGGTGAATTGGTTCATTTTGTCGAATCTGATCACAATCAGCAAAAAGGCGAAATCGTTTTAGTGATTGGTGGTGCGACCGAAGAAAAAAACCTAGAGCAAGAAAAGTTAGACAAATTGTTGACCCGTTTACTTCAAGACTTGTCCGTTAAAGCTGCCTCTCAGTTGGCGGCAGATTTAACTGGGATTAAAAAGAAAGTAGCCTATCAACGTGCTTTAGAATTAACCCAAGCGAACGATTAAGCTTAATTTTTTTTATTTTTAATTTGAACCGCTTATGGGACCTACGGGTTCCATAAGCGATCCCATACAATAATTTAAATATAATGAAAAAAGTTGCTTATAACATGTCCATAAATCTGTCTGTCAAAAAACCGCTGGTGTTCATTCTCTTTAATCTGGTTTGGCTCACGGCCCTTGCACATATTATTTATACTGGCATTCAATCCTATCCGCACTATATTAGTGGCGAGCAAATGACGGCCGATCATAGCGCGATTACGATGGTCTGTGGATATTGTTCCCTCTATTTTATAGTCGGTAATTTACTGAAACTGAGCCAATTTTGGGGTAGGCATCGCTATTGGGCTTATGTCGTTTTGAGTGCGGTATTACTTTTTCAATCTTTTGTCGCTGCTGTGGCGGCCATGCATGCACCGCCGTATATTGCTGCATTTATTATTAATTGTATGTTTTTGCTTTTACTGCATTTTGTGTTTTATCCTATTTACGCGATCAGTCGTAAATATATAAAGCCAAAGACGGCTTGGAGCGACTTCACATCTTATTAACGACTTAACTTCTTGAGCAAACATGCTACAGAGTTAAAAAATGAATGACGTTCATCATCGCACAAGCGAATGAAGCAAAAAAAAACACCACATGACGTGGTGTTTTTTCACTTTTAATCTTTTGCCGATTCGTCTGGAGGGACTTCGGTAATACGACCACCACGCGCTAAGAACGCCGCAACTTCATCTTCAAGCGCCTGACGTTGTTTTAGTTTTGCAGTCACTGTTAATGTTTCAGCTTCAGAGGTGTCACCATCAGAGGCAGAATCAGCTGCGTCACCTGCACCTTTTTCAGCTGCTTGTGCTTCATCTTCATCAACTACTGAATCTTCTGGATCATCATAATCGTTCATATCAGTCATTGTGTTCTCCCCGCGAATGACTTCTGTTTGCCAGCGAATGGCTGGTTTTAAATTAACAGAAATTTAGCAATCTCTGAGCATTTCGACTAGTACCCACAATCAAAAAATCGTATCTTTTTTAATCAAAATCGTAACCTTGTTTATACGACTGTCTAAAAAATATCTGACTTTGACCTAAGCTGCGTAGATTGTATCTTTTAAAATACTCAGACCATTGGCTTGAGCCATAAACGCATCTTTTAGAACAGTCTGATTTTCCACTTGTTTTAAACCAAAGTTTCGCGCCCACACCACAGGTGAAAAAGTGGTGGTTTCTAACCAACCAATCGCGGACATACTATGCATCATGGCATCGTTTTGCCCTTTACGGCGGTGCTCATAGCGCTTCAAACTTTGTTCATGTGCCCACACACCTCGTTTTTTATCGGTCAAAAGCACATCGCAAAGCACCGCTGCATCTAAACAACCAATATTCACGCCTTGTCCTGCAAGCGGATGAATCACATGGGCCGCATCACCAATCAACGCCAGACCATCATGCACATATTGCTGCGCAGCTCGTGCCTTCAATGGAAATTTAGCACGCGGAGTTGCTTCTAAGACTTCACCGAGCATGTGATGACTTTCTCGAGTGAGCAACGCATTAAATTCAGCATCGGATAAAGCCACATATTCATCGGCGTAATCATCTGGTAAGGTCCACACAATGGATTGCCAATAACCGCTTTCCTCTTTTTTCAGACTCGCCATCGGCAAAAATGCCAAAGGCCCAGTTTCTAAGAAAATTTGACGCGCTACATGCTGATGCGGTTGGGCGGTTTTAATTGCACAGCTCACACCGGCTTGTTTATAGTCCAGCACATCTAGATCGATGAAAGCTTGCTCACGAACAAATGAGTTTGCACCATCTGCACCTATCACCAGTTTTGTTTTGAGCTGGGTACCATCTGCGAGGTGAATGATCCACACACCAACGCCGCGCTCAACTCGACTGACCTTAACCTGGGTTCGGTAGTCTTCGAGTTGTTCTAGCATTTTTTCTTGAATGGCTAAATTCAATACGCTTGGTTCAACCATTGAACCTAAAGCTTGCTCAACTGATGGTGTTTGCTCTGCAACATGACCAAAATTGATTTCTCCATAGCCATTTTTATTCCACACCTGCATGCCTGTATAAGGCTGTTGACGGGCAAGTTTTTCCCAAACGCCCACAGTCTTGAGTAAATGAATGGTGGCTTGACTGAGCGCCAAAACCCGAGGATTCGCAACACTTTTGGTTTTTTCTACATCCAAAATAGGTGCCGCATCCAATACCGTAGCCTGCACACCGCTTTGCGCCAACAGCAATGCCGTTAAGCCACCGACCAAGCCACCTCCGACAATCACGGCATCCAGTACATCTGTATGATTTAAACTCATGCTTTTAGCCCCATTGCATAATTCGCGACCAAAGGCTTGATCCCCGGAATGGTGTCAAAGGCAACTAATCCAGTATTGCGAATCAATTTTAAAAATGGATTCTGGTTACTAAAACCACGAACAACTGAATCACAGAATTTAATCACCCGCTGCTGATCGGTCAGGCGCGATTTTTCATAATCAAGCAACATAGCTGCATCACCCAGATCTGCATTTTTTTCAACTTGCTCTTTTAAATAACGGCGTAGTACATAGGCATCGCGCATACACAAGTTAAAGCCCTGACCTGCCACTGGATGAATGGTATGTGCTGCATTTCCCATGAGCACTACACGTCCAACTGCTTGTTTCTCTGCAAGTACTTGCGACAATGGGAAGCTGAAACGTTTACCAGTTTTTTGGAATTTACCGGCACGGTCACCATAGGTTTCTTGTAAAGCATCTAAGAAGTGCTGATCATTTTCATCACCCATCCACTCGCCTTCAGTTCCTTTGGGAACAGGCCAAACCACTGAGCGACGGTATTCACCTGGAAGTGGCAGCAGCGCTAGCGGACCAAGCGGACTAAAACGCTCGAAACCGACATGACCATGCGGTTTAGAGGTTTGTACTGTAGTGACAATCGCCACTTGGTCATAATCATGCACCGATGCGCCAATACCTAAGGCTTTACGGCAGAATGAATCACGGCCATCGGCGGCAATCACAATTTTAGATTGTAGTTTGAGCTGTTCTTCAGCACGCTTTGCTTCAATATAGGCATGGTCTGCATCCTGCGTCAGCGAAGTCACTTGTACGCCGTCAATTAATTCTATCAGCGGTTCTTTTTTGACTTCTGTGAGCAGCACACGGCCGAGCCATGCATTTTCAATAACTTGTCCAAAGCTTTCGACTTTTTCTTGTTCTGCTTTGAGTCTTGCCTTACCAAAACTGCCTTGCTCTGTAATATTCACTTCTAAAATAGGTGTGGCGTGTTCCTGCAAAGCATCCCAGAGGCCTAGTTCTTGATAAATTTGCACCGTACGGCGTGACAAGGCGCTGTTTCGTGCATCAAAACTCGAGTGATAAGGCTCAAGGTTTGCATCATCATAATTGGGGTATTTAATGGCTTCTAAAAGTTTTACGCCAATTTTGGCTTTGGCCAACATGAGTGCCAGACTTAAACCGACCATACCACCACCAACAATGATGACTTCTTGCTGCATGCTTGTTTCCTTTTTTATCAAGTATTCGAATTTAGGACATTCACTCGAAATACATATAATCTGTAATGAATTTTATCTTACATCAAGGGCATGATTTTTTATAATGAAATACAAATTAGTTGCAGATATTTGCACTGATTAAATACAAAATTAATCATCTCTTACCGTAAATATTGATCTTTAAAAAAGAGAAAATCACAATAAAAATGGCTGAGTCCATCAGTATGAGCCATCATTTGCGTAAATCAGCGTCATTTGAACATGTCATATTTTGATGCATTCAAAAGGACGATATCAAGCTAACTACCTGATGATCAGCCTTTAGCCATTGCTCAATTAGTTGAATAAGTGATTGCAGCTGCAAAACCCAATTATGTTACACCATTCGGTTTAATGAGCTTTTCATTACACAACATTTTCTGGATATATTCCGCAGCAGAATATCCAGAATATGTAATTTTTGTTGTGTTATTGGCGCCTTATCCTAAAGTTGATGCACGTACCAAGCTTTAATTTGAGTTAGGTACAGAGCAACTCTAAAGCGATGTCGAGCACTATTATTCAAACAGGTTTTAGCGCCAACTTTACCTTGGCATGGTGTGAAAATACTATGGCGCAAACCTTAGAAAATACGCTGCAAACCAATAATTTAGAAAGATTTACCCACCAAGCTGAGTTGTAGATTCATACCGATATGACTGAGCCAGCGAAAAAAAAATCAACAAACAAACATTAGTAAATGGCTGTAATTATGATTATATGCCCCCGAGTGTATTAGTCAAATATGCTATAGATCTGATTTCACATGCTGAATATGCTGAACTGGCAACCGGACATTTGGCCGTATATGAAAAACCGGAAGAGTTTTTAAAATTAGCGACTGATTTTTTACAAAAATCTTAATGTTTGAATGAAGTTAAAAAGCCGATCTAATGATCGGTTTTTTATATTTATTTAATATTTTCCATGATTTGGTCAAAATATTGCGCTCATGCATTCAATTTTTTTTCATAGCTATAGATAAAGATATAGAACACAAAAGACAGAAATGATCTCCTTAATACGGAATAATTTAAATGAATGGCTTAAGCATTAAAATGCTGGATTAATTTCTGCAATCGAATTTCTGCATCTTGATTAAAAGCATTCGCCGCTTGGTGATACCAGCGTTTCGCCATCTTTAAATCTTGAGCTGCGCCATTGCCTAGCTCATACATTAAGCCAATTTTATAGGGAGCAATTGCACAGCCTTGTTTTGCCGATTGCTTGTACAAGTTCATAGCTAGATTATAATCTTGATCAAGAATTTCGCCCTTTTCATATATTTCAGCAAGAGCCGTTCTTGCGTTTATATTTCCCTTTTCCACTGACTGATTCAGCAGAGCTAAAGCGATATGAACCTCTGTTTTACATGGTTTTCTGAACAACAGCACCGCTAACTTCAGCATCGCTGCATCATCCCCCTGATCAGCCGCTTTTTGATACCATCCTTGTGCTGTTAAATCATTTTTCTCGACGCCGCATCCCGTTTCATACATTTGACCCAATTTAATTTGAGCTGCAATATCCCCTCTTGAGGCTAAACTCAAATAATCATCATAAGTACGCTGATTGTTATACTTAAACTTTATTTTCTTTACTGGATTATAATCACTATCAAAGATTTCAAAACCGACATAGTTTTTAAAGAGTTCAATCAATAACAGCCGAACCAATTGAGTATGATAAATTAAATGATCCTTTTCGCTAAAATAATAATACTGATAATAGCTTTCCAAATCTTCATTGATTTCTTCTTTTAAACTGTTTAAATGAGTCGTCCATTTTTTTTGAACTTTGCCATTTTCAACATATTCGTATAAATACCTTGTTGAAAAGTTTAACCATTCCTTTTCAAAATCTTGTCTTTCTCCATCCATGTAAAGTTCATCTTCTTCCGCTTGAATGACACATCTGATTTCTGCACCCTCTTTATAAAGCGCATAGCTATAGCTTGAATTTGTGTCTGCAAAATCAAAGAAGATCATCCATTTCATCGGCAACTGACTGCTCAGCAAACTGCTCCATTTTTCAGGTTCAGTAAAAGCAAAATGTGCTAATCCGGCACTATTGATACAAACAATATGATCCGTCAGCCACTCTATATCTAATGCAGATTTTGAGTTTTCTTCAAAATAAACCAGCCAATCATTTACCAGTCTTTCAATATCCTGTTGATTGCCATTAAAGGGAATAACCACTCCAGCTTTTCTAACACCCATAATTATGATTAAAATAAAAAATTTATACGATTAATTTAAAAAGACTTATATCTAATTTTTGTAAAAAATTAACATCATAAAATCAACTCCATTGTTAATTACACTTGTCTATATAACTAGTATTTATAAGACTGCTTGTAGATAAAAAAAGCCGATCATCTGACCGGCTTTTTTAATTACTATATTAACTTAAGCGGCTTTCGCTTTCGCCATCAGCGCTTCAATGTCTTCTACAGATTTCACCACTGCAGCTGTTAAAACACGTGGACCTGCTTTAGTTACAGCCACATCATCTTCAATACGAATACCGATACCACGCCATTTCGCATCAACGCTTTCATCATCAGGCGCAATATAAAGACCAGGCTCAACAGTCACAACCATACCTTCCTCATAGGCACGCCATTCACCCTCTTGTTTGTATGAACCGACGTCATGCACATCCATACCAAGCCAATGACCCGTACCATGCATATAGAATTGGCGGTAACTTTCTTTTGCGATGATTTCGTCAATATCTCCTTGCATAATGCCAAGATCCAATAAACCTTGAACTAAAATACGCACTGCAACGTTATGTGGTTCTTTATAAGAGTTGCCGATACGCACCGCATCAATCGCCGCAATTTGCGCATCGAGTACGATATTATAAAGTGCTTTTTGTTCAGGGCTGAATTTACCGTTGACTGGGAAAGTACGGGTAATGTCTGAGGCATACAGCTGATATTCACATGCTGCATCAATCAGTACCAAATCACCATCTTTGAGTTCTTTGTCATTTTTCACATAGTGCAAAATACAGCCATTTTCACCGCCGCCGACAATGCTGTTATAGGAAGGCACACAGCCATTTTTACCAAAGACATAATTCAGTTCTGCTTCTAGTGCATATTCCATCATGCCTGGTTTAACCGTTTGCATGGCACGAGTATGCGCTTCTGCTGAAATATCCGAAGCAATCTGCATCAATTCAAGTTCATCATTAGACTTATGCAAACGCATTTCATCAATGATGCGATCTAGTTGAATGACTTGAGCAGGCGCACTTGCACCCTTACGTGATTCACCACTTGCAGCCGAAATCCACTGCGCCACACGAGCATCAAAATCTGGTTGCTGCCCAATACGGTAGAACAATTTATCTTTATTTTGTAATTTTTCTAAAATTTCTTCATCAAGCAAATCAATTGCATAAGCTTCATCGGCTTCATAATCATCTACTGCCCCATCTACACCCGCACGGTAACCATTCCAAATTTCCATTTCACGGTCACGTTCACGGCAGAACAAACTATAGCTATAACCTTCTTCTTCGCTATCAAAGGTTTCAATCACTGCAACCGCTTCAGGTTCAGCAAAACCTGTTAAATAAAAGAAACTACTATCAGCTCGAAATTTATAATCTGCGTCGCGATTACGCATGGCTTCTTTGCTCGTGGCAATAATTGCAATACTACGTAGTCCCATTTCACCCGCAAGGATGTCTCGACGTTCTTGAAAATCCGCTTGAGTTAATTTCTTCATTTAAATACTTCTTATACCTGCTGGCTGATATTGTTTAAATTTTGATTCAATGGAATATGAATCTCTCAATCTATGTGAGGAATGTATAAAAACACGTAATACCTCACATAGATATAAGCAAAATTAATGCCTTAGCTTGGACGATGTGGGGTAAACATTTCAACCACATTACCCACTTGAGCCGATGATTTTTTAGCGCTCAGTTGTAGCAACGGTGTTTCTGAAACATCAACTTTGGTACGTCCCATAGACAGGCTCACTGGGATTAAACGAACAAATTCGTATAATTCCTGATAGCTTTCTTCACCTTCTTCATCATCATCTGAATCTTCAAATTCTACTGAAGCGACATCCTGTAAATGCTCAATCAATTCTTGTTCATTGGTGCGCAGATGACCTGCCGCCAAACCAAAACCAAGAACCACACCTGCACACCAATCTGCCAAGGCTTGCACACGCTCACCTAGCAAGTGATCATCATCTGGTAATAAAGGAAGATAGTCGAGTTCATCATCTGAAAGTGAATGAGCTACATCTTCTGCTTCTTCAGTCAACAATGCCACCGCATCTTCGTCTAATTCAGCTACATCAAGCGTTGCTAAAATTTGTTGCCACTCTTCACGACTCGGGGGTTGGGACACACAAACTATACCAGTGAGTAGACCGTGTAACTCACTTGGGCTTGAAATTTCTTCAATTTTAGAAAAATTCTGGGACCAATCTGACCAACCTGAAATATCGTCTTGCATTCGCTTATCCAATCTCTATACTTCGTATATATTACCTTTGTTTGCAAGACTGTGCGACTACGTTATGTTAGAAGAATTACAGCGTCTCCAAGCGCATATTAGCGTTTTAAAAAAGCGACTGGCGCAATTTGAAAGCGAAAATAATGCCCTACAAGATGAGAAAAACTCGTCTGATGAGCACCATCATGCTCAAATTGTACATAAGAACGGTATTATCACCTCCAAACAAGAAGAAATTGATACGCTGAATGAGCAATTAACTGATTCACGTGCTCAACTTCAACAGCTGAATACTGATGCAACTGCTTTGGCTGACCGATATAGCCGTCTTGAAAAAAGCTGTACTGATCTAAAAAATCGTTTTCAAGAAATTTTGGCAGAACGTAATGAGCTACGTATCGTTAAAGAAAAGATGCAAAATGAACAGCGTCATGCTCAACAAGAAATTCAAGGTTTGCAGCAAGAACGTGAACGTTTATTGCAAAAAAATGAACATGCCAAAGCAAAAGTTGAAGCGATTATTCAACGTTTAGCTATTTTAGGTACAGCTCAAGATCAACATGCGCAAGAAATTCAACAATTGGCACATCCGACTGAAAGTAATGAGGAAGTTTGATCATGAGTGAACAAATTGCAGTTGATTTAAAAGTTCTAGGTCATAGTTTCCGTTTAGCAACTACTTCTGACCAACAAGCCGATTTAGAACGCGCAGCACAATTACTGAATGTCAAATACGATGAATTTCGTCGTAAAGCACCACGTATGGAACCGAGTAAGCTGATCATTATGGTTGCACTTGAATTAATGCAAGAAGTCCTGTCAATGAATAAGAGTTTGCAAGAATATGCAAACTGCGAACTTTTGTTGCAAAATATTTTGGAACAAGTTGAAGAATTGACTGATTAATCGGTGGTTTAGTGATTATACTTTGCCCGATTGCTTCATTTTAAACACTTTGTCAGTGTTTGGTGATTTGCCAATAACGCTGAATTCGTTATACTGAGCACATCTCTGAGGTGTTCGCCAGCTAGGTCTAATCCCCTGCCGATACTTAAACTTATGGATGTGTTCTGTATATTCTGAGCGTATGCCCTCCTCGAGTGGGAAACCCAGCGAGTGTACGTCGCGTCCACCTTGAACTCATCGGGTTCAGGGTCACGACATTTGCAGCGGCATCTTCGGAGTGTTTATTTTCCAAATCCTGATTTAAATTACAAGCATTTGATTTAAAAAACATTTTTTAATTTACTATTCTATTTCCGCGCCACTCTACTTTTGTTCTCCCCCCTTAATTATTTCATTTAAGTTTGGTTAGTTTAAAAGTTTATTTATTCAAGTTAATTCATTTTTTGAGTTGTTCCAGTTTAGCTAGCTGTCTATCCAAAGCTCTGTCCATTTCAGGAAGAATTTGTCGTAAATATTGAATTGATGAAATGGCTTCATCCAATTTCACGACGCCTTTTTTAACCAAGTTATATTGTTGCTCGAGTAGAGCGAGTACTTGATTTTGATTCGGCTGCTGTCCCTGACTCATCAGCGTGTTTATTTGCTGAAATTGTTGATATACCTGTTCACGTTGCTGTAATAGCTCAGAGTGCGTTTCACTGTCGAGTATTGATTGTTTGGAATTAAAACTTGAATGCTGCAATACATTTTCTATAGTTCGCTCTGAACGTATTTCAGACACTTTTTGTTGATCTAACGGTAGCTGTTCATGAACCTCCTGCTGCTTTGGTTTTAATAACTGAATCATCAACAATAAAATCAAGCCAACCACTAACCCGATACCAATCCATTTCTTATACATGATTCAATCTCTAAATGCTCTTCAATTAAAAAATTCAGAGCCGATTTGACTCTGATTTTTCCATTTTCTTTTGATTTAAACTGTTTTACTGACTGCCCCATCCTGCTGGTGCATAACCTAAACGAACACGCTGTGGGTGATTGCCAACTGGAACTGTGATGACTTTTTCACCTGTTGCAAAATCAATCACGGTTACTGCATCTGTGGCACTTTCAGAAATGACACAGCGTTTACCATCTGGGCTTTGCGTTGCCCAATAAGGTTTGCCCGCAGCAATCAGTTTCACCGCGGTCAAAGTTTTACGATCGACGATGGTGGCATAATCATCCATCGTTCCTGCAACACATAGTTTTTCACCATCTCCACTGATTGAAAGCCCATGATGACGTGAGTCATTTACCCATTTCGTGCGATCTGAGGGAATAGTTGTACTTCCCGGAAGCTGTGCAATGCGCGTGACTTTGTCTTGATTGAGATCATATTCGACCAAACCATTAAAAAATGAGACCTGAGCATAGATTTTGGATTCATCTTTACTAAATACAATCGGTCGAACTGAGTTAGACAGGTCTTTACGTCCTACAGCATCTAAAGCAGGTCTAAAATCGATTTTTTTGAGGACTTTATAGCTTTGAGCATCTGCGATCGTGATGTAGCGTTTGCCTTTGGTAAAGTCTTGCCAAGATGCATCCATGGCTGTTTCGACATTACCAATGGCTGAATTTAAGATTTTAGTACCGTTGGCAAAATAGATATTTTCATGTGGTTTATCGCCCGTCGCAAAACGTCCTAGTTCTTTGCCCGTGTTGATATCAATTATATGTACAACATTCCCTGAAGATGCTGAAACAGCAACTTGTTGCCTATCGGGTGAAACTGCCATATGGTCTGCTCGGAAACCTTCAACGGGTGTGCGCCAATTGATTTTTCCTGTTGCTATGTTAATCGAGACTACATCTGCATAACTTGGGCGTGATGCAACTACCGATTTGCCATCTGGTGTGGAATACATGTCATCGACCAATTGATCATTTCCCTCTCCTGCTGTATTACGAATATAGCTATAGGCGATCAATTTTACTGGGTTAAGGTAAATTTCAGTGAGCCGTTCTTTTTTGTCGGGCACCATATTGATGACACCAACTTTCTGATAGTTTTTTGCAGGATTGATGACTGTAACCGTACCATCCCAGTTATTGCCGACAAAAAAGACTTGCTGGCTATTGGGTGGAACGGGTGCAGTGGTTGTCGCTGCGAAAGTAAGTGGCGACACCGCAACCGTCATACAAAGAAGTGTCCTGATCCAGAGATTCTTTTTCATTTTTATTGTCCATTAATTTGTTTTTATGCATACCTTTTGAGCTACGTCATCAGATAAGTGTCGCTTTTTAAGCACAAATAAAGCTTATTAAATATACAATTGTAGATATAGCATTTTTATTTTAATTCCGATGAGTTGTTGATTAAAACCAAGTCTTCAATCTGCATTTACTTTTTGGAAAGCAAAAAAAGCACCCGAAGGTGCTTTTTTAGTTCATCAAATTATTAGTAAATAATTTGATTATTGTTGATTAGGTCATCTAGTTCGACTTTGCTCGTTTGATTGAGCAAGACTACAAGATCTTGTGATTCATATTCCGTACCTGATGTGCCATCACGGTCAATTGAAATCACAGCTGAATCAGTTTCTTCGTCATATGCTACTGTTACAAACTCTGCGAGATTCGCTTCAGTTGCATCGTCAGAAAGTAATGAAGATATATCGATTTGGTCAGTTGTAGAAAAATCATTTACGGTTGTTAATGCATTTCCACCCAAATTATCGTCTGCAAGAAGGTCAAAAACAATATCATCACCAATAAGTAAACTTTCACTTTCTAATGAGAACATCGCAAACGATGCTGTCGCAGTCACTGTTTCCTGAATAGGAAGCACATTGTTACTGTTTCCTAACTCTGTTTCGAGCTGAGTTGTAAGTACATTTACATCTTGAATTGAGGTTTCAGGGACTGTAACTTTCACGACAAAATCTTCAACTTGACTACTTGAAGTGCCTTGATAAGTATAATACCCATCTGAATCTTTGCTTACTGATATACCATTTACCGAAACTTTGGCATCAACTAAAGCATCAAGAGCAGCAGATTTAAATTTCACACCATTTACATTCACATTTGCCTCTGCATCATTTAAAACTTCTGCATGTAAAGTAAATTGTAAAACTTTCTCTAGAGCGCCTGCTTCCGGAGCTATTACACCAAGTTGATCCTGTCCATTTTGATTTTTCTCACCTGTCTTAGCAATTTGAGTTCCATCCGCAAATAGCACACCTTCCAACATATTAATTTGGAAACCACTTACATTTTGGACACCCGTAATACTCAAGTTAAAACCATCAATATAGTTGGTTGTATCAGAGTTGTTTAAAATCATTGAATTGACAGGATATTTTTCACCTGAATACGCTTCATCAAATACAATCCAGTCACTCGGAGTACCTTTTTGACCTCCAAAGTCTTTAGGGAAACTATTTGAGAAATTAAGCCCAAGCTCATTCTGAGTCAGAACTTTGTTAATTTTCTCCCAATTGATAATAATAATTTCAGAAACGTTAATTTCACTTTTCAAATTAGTAAAGATTCTTAGCGCATTGTTAATTTTATTGAAATCATTACCATACTGTGGATCATTGATAATAGCTTGCATCTGTGCAGCAATATCTACAATTTTCGCACCCGCAACAAGATCATCAGAAACATAATTACCTTGTGCATCTTTATAAATCGTACCTAGGTTTGGAACGTTAATCACTGAACTTGACGCACCACCACCAGTTCCACCTGATGTTGACCCTGATACCGAAATTTCACTTGTTAATGTTGCTTTTAACTCAATGAGTTCAGCATTGCCAGTTACAGGAGTTGTAACTTTACCATCAGTAACTTGAAGACTTATCGAAGGCAATACAGCACCTGAATTTAGCTGATCCGCACCTTTCTGAGTTAAAGTTACAGATTGATCAGCCACTGATAATTGATAGAAACCGTCGGCACTAACTGTCGAGCCATTCGCAAATGTCACAGTCAGACTATCATTATCTGCATCCGATGCAGCATAAGCAGCAATTTTTTGACCGGCAACAGCTACACCAACAGTGACTACTTCTGGTTCAATTTCAGGTGCAGCGTTTGTTACAGAAGCAGGATACAAAATTACACCGAACTCTAGTTCTGAACTTGCAGTTGAACCATTCGATTTTTCAGTTGCAATAGATTCAAGCTTCACATTCAACTTCAAAGAATTACCTGTAACAACCAAACTTGGTGGTGCAATCGCCACTAAGCTTGAACCTTCGATACTCATGCCATCAGCGACAAAACTTAAATTGCCATTTGTATCCGCAGTTCCAAGCAATACTCGAGTTCCGTCCTCTGTAATAGCGTAAATTTTCATACCTTAATATCAGCATAAGATAGTGTTTGACCCGCGATGATTGGTGTTTTATTCCCAGCAGCATCTACGATTGTCAATACACCGTCTTTTGGCAGATTTGTTACCGTAATAACAAGCTGATCATTTGCTGTATTTGCATCTGAAATACCAAAATGCGCCCATGTTAATGTCACACTTTGATCATCTGTCGTAACCACTTGGGTTGTTTCAACTTCAGGAGCGATATTGTCCACTGGGACAGTTTTATCTACTTCCTCACCCGGATTACCTGATTTATCTTCATAGCTTTCTGTTGGGACAGTTACTGTAATGTCACCATCAACACCCGGAGGTACTTCACCAGTCACACATATGAGCCATCTGGTTGTTCCACTGGCGGCGTAAATGGTACTTCGATTGGACCATTTGGACCTTCAACAATGATTTTATCTTCTGTAATTGTCGATGGATCAACATCATCAGAATAAGTCACAGTGATCTTACCATCTGGTGTAATCGTCACTTCTGCTACAAGCGGAACCATATTGATGTTTTCGTTGCCTGTACCTGGTAGACCCAGGTTACCCGAAGTGTCTTCATATGAACCTTCTGGTACATTAACCGTAACTTTGCCTTCAACGTCCTCTGGCACTTTACCCGTTACCGTAATTGAACCGTCTGGTTGAGTCTCAGGTGTACCAAACTCAACCACGATGTCTTTGCCATTTGGATCTTTAACCATAATTTGGTCAGGCGTAATTGTGGATGGATCGGTGTCATCAGGGTAAGTCTGTACGATGTCACCATTCGGTGTCACAGTCACTTCAACTTGTGGACGCTCAGTTGTCGCATGTTCAACTTTTCCTGGCGTAAATAAGTATGCAAAACCAGATAATTTGTTGTTTCAAAACAATACTATTGATGCATACAAAATACATGTTCAACGTGATGAAAAATTATGCGCAGATGATCAAGCTAAGAACCAAAAATGTGCAACTAAACTCTATATAGATGAATTTAAAGCGGGTGATTTTTAAATTAATAATTCTGCTGATTTTTATTTAAAAGAAGGCGAATACCAATTTAAGGTGAAAAATTGTACAACTCATTGTGAAAATTATTCAGTTAGCTATTGTGTAAACGAAAAGTCAATTTTGAATAACTTACTACTTACGGTTGATAATAACGGCAAGCCTATTATATTAAATAATGATGGCACTATAATTAATAACTGCCCAATTAGAGATAATACTCTAAAAAATGTGACAAACCCGATTGAACCGAGTTTAGATAATATAAATTTAGCTGCTGATTCTTTATTTAAATTTAATGGTGGGAAATTAACCGATTTACTTCCTGCTGGTAAATCAAGCTTGAATGAACTAGCAACTAAACTAAATAATCAATATGCACGTATTGATATGATTAAGCTCACCGGCCATACCGACCGTTTAGGCAGTGAACAATATAATCAGCAACTTGCATTACAACGTGCACAGACTGTCAAAAATTACTTAATGAACCAAGGGATTGCTGCTGACAAATTAAGTTTCGCTTCAGCAGGTGAAACTCAGCCTGTAACCAATGGTTGTTTTGATGTGCAAGATCGAAATGCCTTAAAAGCTTGCTTACAAGCAGACCGCCGTGTTGATGTGCAAATTCTTGGTATAAAAAAACCTTAAATAAGTATGCGTTCCTTAAGCTAACTAGTGTTTAAGGAACGCTTTATATAAAAAAGATAAAACCTATTTTTTCGGACTTTTAAGCTTGAACGCGTTAAGATGCCTTTGAGAATTTTGTGCTAATTTGAAATGAATCATGACTTTGAGCACCACCAGCCTTCGTAAACAACTCCGCAAGCAGCGTCGTAGCCTAAACCTATGGACCCAACGACAAGCTGAACAACAAGTCCTACAGCGTTTAGTCAGACTCAGTCATTTTCAGAGCAGTCAGCATATAGGCGTGTATTTACATGCATTCGGTGAAATTCACACTCAAAAGATCATCCACTACTGTTTTGCACATCAAAAACACGTGTATTTACCCATGATTTGCAACATGAATCAGCAACTGGTTTGGGTTGAAATCTCACGTCATCAATATATTAGTAAACGTTTTTCTCATCACCCGCTCGGTATGAAAGAACCGATGGCAAGCCGCGGGAAGCATGTTTCTCACCTTGACCTTTTAATCATGCCCTTACTGGCTTGCGATAAGTACGGCACACGTATTGGTATGGGGGGTGGCTTCTACGATAAAACATTAGCGACTGCCCACTCTACACCCTACCGTTTAGGACTTGGTCATGATTTTCAACTCATTCAAGACTCCTTGGTCCGAGAGGCATGGGATCAACCGCTAGATGGCTTTATTAGCCCATCTCAAACTTTAAGTTTCAAACGTTAATTTGGTATTCTTGACACTGAGTTACACTTAAAAATCACATATTTAGTCATTTTTTATACATTTTAATTGGCATGCCCCTTGTAATTTAAAAAATACACATCACTATAAAAAACATGGCAACACCGTTGTCACTCATTAGGAGTGCCCATGTCTGAGATTATTATGAATGAAGAAAGCTTGGAAACTACAATTCCGAGCGTATTACCGCTCTTAGCGCTACGAGATGTGGTTGTATATCCTCACATGCAAATTGCACTGTTTGTGGGTCGTGAAAAGTCGATCAATGCAGTCAATGTCGCACGTGACAGTGACAATCTTGTATTCGTAGTTGCACAAAAAGATTCGCTAACAGAAGAAATTGATCACGACAATTTATATCAATACGGTACTGTCGCGAAGATTGTGCAAGTTGTGAATCATGAGAATGATGAAAACTGTATAAAAGTACTGATTGAAGGCTTATATCGTGCCAAGTTAGAAAAAATTATCGATACCGATGATTACCTGACTGCCGAGCATTCATTAAGCCCAATGACGGTTTCTGTAGACTCAGAAATTCAGAATAACCGTGTGGAAGAATTACGCACCTTATTTGCTCAATATGCAGAAGCAAAATTGCGTAACGCACGTGAATTGATTGCAGCAGCCAATAAAATTGATGATTTGCTACAATTATTATTCTTCGTAGCAACACGCGTGCCTTTGAATATTGATGTAAAACAAAAATTCTTAGAGCATGATGAATTTGAAGCACATTTAGCTGAGCTCATGACGTATTTATTACAACAGTCAGAAGAACAGCAAATTGAGCAAACCTTACATGATTCTGTAAAACGCCAAATGGAAAAGAATCAGCGTGAATACTTCTTAAATGAAAAAATGAAGGTCATTCAACGCGAACTTTCTGACATGAATGGCGGTGGTGAGGATGACGTTGCAGAAATTGAAAAACGTCTAGCTGAAGCCGATTTACCTGAACATGTACGCAAGAAAGCTGAAAATGAGTTCCGTAAGCTAAAAGCAATGCAACCTGCTTCGAGCGAAGCTGCTGTCGTGCGTAACTATCTAGAAGTTATTTTAGATACGCCTTGGAACAAAGCCAGCAAAGTCAGCATTAACCTTGCGAAAGCTCAAGATATTCTTGATGCCGATCACTATGGTTTAGACGACGTGAAAGACCGCATCGTGGAATACCTTGCTGTTCAATCACGTGTGAAAAAGCTTCGTGGCCCAATCCTGTGCTTAGTTGGTCCTCCAGGTGTAGGTAAAACTTCACTCGGTGAATCTGTTGCCAAAGCAACTGGCCGTGAATTTGTCCGTATGGCGCTTGGCGGCGTGCGTGATGAAGCTGAAATCCGTGGTCACCGTCGTACTTATATTGGTGCGATGCCAGGTAAAATTGTGCAGTCTTTGACAAAAGTTGGCGTAAAGAACCCACTGTTCTTACTCGATGAAATTGACAAAATGGCGCAAGACTACCGTGGCGACCCTGCTTCAGCATTGCTTGAAGTCCTAGATCCATCACAAAACAGCAAGTTCAATGATCACTACTTAGATCTTGATCTAGACCTTTCTGAAGTGATGTTCATCTGTACTGCAAACAGCATGAATATTCCAGAAGCTTTGCTTGACCGTATGGAAGTGATTCGTCTACCGGGTTACACCGAAGATGAAAAAGTAAATATTGCTGAACGTTACCTTGTTCCAAAAGCCATCAAGAACAATGGTCTACGTGCAAAAGAATTAACCGTTCACGAAGAAGCCATCCGCGATATCGTACAACGTTATACACGTGAAGCCGGTGTCCGTAGCTTAGAACGTGAAGTATCGAAAATTGCACGTAAAGTGGTAAAAGAAGCAGTGAGCAAGAAAGCGAAAAATCTTCAAATTGAAGTGAATTCGAAAAATCTTCCTGACTACTTAGGTCCACACAAATTCGACTTCGGTATGGCCGAAGAAGAAGCTGAAGTGGGTCGTGTAAATGGCTTGGCATGGACATCTGTTGGTGGTGAACTACTGACGATTGAAGTTGCAGCAGTAAAAGGTAAAGGCAAGTTCATTACCACCGGTTCTCTTGGCGATGTCATGAAAGAGTCGATCACCGCAGCGATGACTGTTGTACGTACTCGTGCTGATGAACTGGGTATTGAAGCGATTCGCTTTGAAGAAACTGATGTACACGTGCATTTACCAGAAGGTGCAACACCAAAAGATGGTCCATCTGCTGGTTTGGCCCTAACTACCGCACTTGTTTCAGCGTTTACAGGCATTGCGATTCGTCCAGATATTGCGATGACCGGTGAAACCAGTCTTGGTGGCCGCGCAATGCGCATTGGTGGTTTAAAAGAGAAACTTCTCGCTGCTCACCGTGGTGGCATCAAGCTTGTCTTTATCCCACAAGATAACGTTCGTGACTTGACTGAGATTCCAGACAATGTCAAAGAAGGTCTAGAAATTAAACCTGTGAAATCGATTGATGAGATTTTACCTCTAGCCTTGGTTGATATGCCTAAACCTCTTGCAAAGACACCGATTGTAAAAGCAACTGAAGGTGGCAAAGCTGCTCGTCACTAAGCGCTAGCAACTCGCAATAAATGAAAAAAAGCCCTGTTTCGACAGGGCTTTTTTTCATTCATGCTTTCAACTAAATATTCGAAAAATTTCATTCAAATCCTTCGCTATGACAAGACTCAAGACAACAGCTACAACTTTTGATTGGATTACTATTTCAAATTCGACATCAAGATCAATAATAGCCAATAAGAAAGTCTTACAAAATTTGAATGCTATTACTTGAAATATCGCCCTCTATCCCACATATATAGTAGAGAGATATACGCGCTGTATGTTTCTTTATTGGTTCCAATCACGTCTAAAAGCGTGATGATCATTGGAACAAGATGGTCATCTACATCTCCAGGTAGATGACCTTTTATCGCAGTCCACAGGCTTTCGGGGCTGCGTTTTTTATGTCATGTTTTTAAAGACATGCTATTTCAAATTTAATATGGTTTTCACCAAACCATCGATCACTTGAGCCATTTTGTCTAAGTTTAATTTATCCAAGGTATCTTGCTCGGTGTGATAGTGCTTATTACGATAAAATGCCGTATCAGTGATCATCATCGCTGGCATATCAAATTGCCAATAATTCATATGGTCTGAAAAATCCACACCCTGAATAAATGAAGGTGAAATCAAGCGCTCACATTGTAGTTGCTTCAAAGACTCCATCGCCGCACAATACGATGAGGTTAAGTCACGAGACTGAATATTCCCCACCGATGCAATAAAATTCGTATGAGATGGATAAATCCATTTCAGTCCAACTGGATAATCTTGAGTGACTTTGGGATCAAAATAACCAATCATTTCCAGAATATACACACCTGAAATTTTATCCTTTTCCTTTGCTACCGATTTTGCATGGATAAAACTGCCCATCGACTCTGTTCTAAAATATGGCGGTTCTTCGAGGGTATAAAATACAAACTCAATATTTTGTTTTAAACGCGCTTTTTCAGCCGAAAGAATCCGAGCAGCTTCGAGTACACCTGCAACGCCAGAAGCATTATCATCGGCGCCATGCTGCTCCTCAAATACATCGTAGTGCGCACCAACGATCACTCGGTTGCTATGCCCTGCATTTAAGGGACAGACCACATTACGGTATGGCTGGCTGTTTACGGTATAGGTTTGAAAACGACAATTCACACCAAATAAACGCATCTGCTCACGAATCCAAGCAGACACCCGGTTTAACTCTTGAATGTTCTTATAGTTACGATATTCAGCTTCATTACCAATAATTTGTTCTAAATAGACTTTTAAATTATCTGGTTCAGCGGTTCTAATATTGTTGGCATACGCCGCAAATGAACACCATGCAAAAATTGAAAGCATTGCTGCTTGCTTGAGCAAAAATAATTTACCGTCCTGCCATGTTTTTTTCATTGTTATTATTCCAATTTTCATCTTTGATCTAATCTGTTTATGCTGCGTATTTAAACAGCAAGCAGAACACGATTTCAATTGCAAATTGTGTCTAAACATACAAAGCGCAAGCGAACCGTTATAATGCTCTTTTGTATACTTTCAGGCGCTGTATGAAAATTCGTATTCTGACAATCGGTCAAAAAATGCCAGCATGGGTTCTGACGGGTTTTGAAGATTATTTCAAACGTATTCAGCCATTTGTTCAAACGCAAATTATTGAACTGCCTATGGCTAAACGTGGCAAGAACGACTCAGAAGCCGACATTTTAAAATACCGTCAAATTGAAGGTGACAGCATTTTAAATGCCATGAAATCGAATGAAGTGCTGATCGCCTTAGAAGTCGGTGGTCGAGAGTTCAGTACCGAAAAACTAGCTGAAACCATGAAAGGTTGGATGCTTGAAGGCAATGATGTGGTTTTAGCCATTGGTGGGCCAGATGGACATTCTGAAGCAGTACGTAAAGCTGCAGCATGGCATTGGTCTTTGTCTAAACTAACTTTGCCGCATCCAATGGTTCGTGTCATGCTCATCGAACAGCTATACCGTGCAATGAGTATTAATCATAATCACCCTTACCATCGTGCGGGTTAATCCGAACTGACATCCAGCGTATACAGCAATTACAGCGTTGCAACAATGAAACAAACCGTTGAAATTATCCGAATTGTTACGCTGAATAATTTAGTGCATGATCATCATATTCCTTTAAACAACCAGCGGCGACCGCGATGAATTTACAAACACTTCCAGGTTTATTTATTTCCCATGGCTCACCTATGCTTGCCATCAATCCTGAGCAAGTCGGTCCTGCGTTGGAACGTTTAAGCCTGAATCTTCCAAAACCTGAAGCCATTGTTATCATGTCAGCACATTGGGAAAGTAACGCACTAGAAGTAAGTACCAGTGCCCGTCCTGAAACTTGGCATGACTTCCGTGGTTTCCCTGCGGAACTTTATGATATTCGTTATCCAGCACCGGGTAACCCAGAGCTTGCAGAAGAAATCCTTCATTTGCTTGCCAATGCAGGATTATCGGCACATGCCAACAGCACTCGTCCACGCGATCATGGCGTTTGGATGCCGTTATTGCATATGTATCCTGATGCCGACATTCCTGTAATTGAAATATCACTGCCGATGACCATGTCTGCGCAAGAGATCTATAAAATTGGACAAACGCTTGCACCTTTACGTGACAAGCAAATCCTGTTGATTGGATCGGGCAGTATTACTCATAACTTACGTGAATTGGCTTGGGATGGACGTGCAGCAGCCGTGCCTGAATGGGCGTCTACATTCCGTAATTTTGTGGTCAATAAGCTCACCCATCAAGATTTTGATGCAGTTCTCGATTGGCAAAATATCCCGTTTGTACAACGTAACCATCCGACCATTGAACATTTTGCACCCATCTTCTTTGCGATGGGTGCAGGCCCTCGCTTCTCTATTGTTCACAGTAGCTTTAGTATGGGTTCACTGGGTATGGATATTTATCGTTTTGATTAAACGTGAATAAAACGAAATAGTTTGACTTATTCATAATTTATATTAATAAGTTAACAAATTATTATTTATGGATACATTTTGCTACTTATTTGAGCTGAATGTATTCATATTTTTTTAAAATGAATGGGTTATGCTACAGGCTGAAATTCACTTAGAACAGTTAGCGTAATGAAATTAAAATATTTAGCGATCGCCCTCTTCCCTTTAGCCCTTGCAGCATGTCAATCAAGCGATATCCAAAAAGCTGGAGATTTAGCCGTGAGCGTATTACAACAACAAAATGCTGATAAAACTTTAGCTTCATATCAATGGAGCACCACCACTGAAAATGCGCCAAAACCTTTGGTTTTAAATTTTCTAGAAAATGGCACTTTGGGTATTTCAACCAGCTGTAATAGCATGTCAACCCAATGGAAAGTGGAACACAATACACTTGTAACAGGCAACATTGCATCTACCATGATGGCGTGTCCTGATCATGCGATGAAACAAGAAGGACTTGCATCTTCACTCTTTAGTGACCGTAAAGCACCTTTTGTTTTAAATACTACAGATCCACAAAATCCAACGTTAACCATTATCTCTGCAACAGGTGAGAAACTGGTGTTCACTGGAAAATTAACACCTGAAACCCAATATAACTCACAAGGCGAAACGATTTTCCTTGAAATCAGTCCTGAAACTAAACAATGTACAGGCGTTGCTCCACAAACTTGTTTGCAAGTACGTGAAGTGAAGTACGATGAAAAAGGCCTAAAAACACAAGTTGATAAAGACTGGACCTTATTTTACGATCAAATTGAAGGCTTTAAGCACACTCCTGCAGAACGCCAAATTATTCGCGTAAAACGTTTTGAACGTAAAAACCCTGCTGCTGACCAATCAAAATATGCCTATATTTTTGATATGTCAGTCGAACGTGAAGCCGTAAAAGGTACGTTGTAAGTTACAGCCGATAAAAAACCGAGGCTTGAGCCTCGGTTTTTTTATATCTACACAACCGCAAACGCTGATTGGATATGCATAGTATTCAAATCACGATGTACTGTTCAGCCAACGCTTTAGCGATGTTAATCTAAAGCTACTTCTTGCAAATTACTGAATTCATCCTGACGAATCGCAATCAACAGACAGATATTTTTAAGTATACAGCGAATTACCCATTGACGCGATTTTGAAGCAGAACAATTAGCTCAAAAGACGTGGGTTCTCGTAGAGAATAAGGCTCTACCCGCCCAAATAACTCTCACATTCAACAATGTCCGTATGACATTTTTTTAGAGGCTGTAATCGCATTGGCCGCAATTATGTTGTTGAAAAGCATACTTTGCGTTTTACCGGAGATATAGGGAGTACTCTGACGTTCTGCACACAGTTACATCAGCTAGGGCTTCATATTAAACGTTTGCTCGACCAACCCTTAAATTTTCACTTCAGTGTTATGGATAGCGAAATCCAACTTACCCTGATGAGCACTAATTAACAATTCAATATATTCCAAAACATTAAGCCATAAAAAACCGAGGCAGAAGCCTCGGTTTTCAGTTCAACTTACGGAGAACTTAGTAAACGCCTTGAGCAAGCATTGCGTCAGCAACTTTTACGAAACCTGCAATGTTCGCACCGTTTACGTAGTTCACAGTACCATCTTCTTCAGTACCGTATTTCACGCAGTTGCGGTGAATTTCTTTCATGATCGCGTGTAGACGCTCGTCAACTTCTTCGAAAGTCCAACCCAAACGAATTGCGTTTTGAGACATTTCAAGACCAGAAGTTGCAACACCACCCGCATTCGATGCTTTACCTGGTGCATAAAGAATTTTCGCTTCAACGAATTTCTCAACTGCAGCCAAAGTAGATGGCATGTTTGCGCCTTCAGCAACACAGATTACGCCATTAGCAAGAAGAGCTTCAGCATCAGCTTCATCTAATTCATTTTGAGTTGCACATGGCAGCGCGATATCACATTTGATTGACCAAGGGCGTTGACCTTCTAAATATTCAAAACCGTGCTTAGATGCAAATTCAGAAATACGGCCACGCTTAACGTTTTTCAATTCCATTACTTCAGCAAGAAGTTCAGTTGTGAAACCGTCTTTTACGTATACAGTACCTGCTGAGTCTGAAAGTGAAACCACTTTCGCACCCAAGTACATTGCTTTTTCAGCAGCGTATTGTGCAACGTTACCAGAACCCGAAATCGTTACAACTTTATCTTTAAAGCTGTCGCCACGAGTTTTCAGCATTTCCTCAGCGAAATACACAGTACCGTAACCAGTTGCTTCAGGACGTGCAAGTGAACCACCGAAAGTTAAACCTTTACCAGTGAACACACATGCTGTGTCATTGCTTAATTTTTTCATCATACCAGCCATGTAGCCCACTTCACGGCCACCTACACCGATGTCACCCGCTGGGATGTCAGTGTTAGAACCAAGATGACGGTATAACTCGATCATTAATGCTTGACAGAAACGCATAATTTCGCCTTCAGATTTACCTTTAGGGTCAAAATCTGAACCACCTTTACCACCACCCATAGGAAGTGTAGTTAAGGCATTTTTGAAAGTTTGTTCAAAACCTAAGAATTTAAGAATTGAAAGGTTCACTGATGGATGGAAACGCATACCACCTTTGAATGGACCAATTGCTGAGTTGTATTGAACACGGAAAGCACGGTTAACTTGAGTTTGACCTTTGTCATCTACCCATGAAACACGGAACTGAATTGCACGCTCAGGCTCAACAAGACGTTCTAGCAAACCGTAGTCAGCATATTGTGGGTTCTTTTCGATGAATGGCCAAAGGCTCGTCATCACTTCTTCAACAGCTTGAAGAAATTCAGGTTGATGTTCATCACGTGTTTTAACGTAGTCTAGGAAGTCGTTAAGGCTGTTATATTTCAACACTTAATCCTCAGCAGATGTATGGATCAAAATTGATCACAATTTTGATCAAAGATATATTTTGGCGCAAAATATTAAATATCTTTTGTAACTAATCAGCAATAGTTTTTTTAAAAAATCTTTAAATTCTTTAAAGAACAGCGATTTAAATTGATTACTCAGATATTTTAGTTATAAATATTATTACTTTTAGGAATATTTTAATGAATTATTTTGCTCATTTATGATGCATCTATAGACCCATTTTTGCGCACAGCAATTCATACTGAAACATGCTAGAATTCAACGTCCTCTTTGATTTTTCTCTGCCTTCATTTGTACTCGCGACTACCCATGACTTCTGAAATTTCCCTCATCCAACAAATTGATGCCCTATTGCCACAAACTCAATGTGGACTTTGTGGACACCGAGACGGCTGCTTACCCTATGCCAAAGCCATCAGTGAAGGAGAAGAAGCCAATAAATGTATACCCGGTGGTCAACCTGTAGCAGATTCACTAGCAGCGTTATTAAATCGTCCACACTTAACAGCAGAAGCCAGCGTTTGGCCAATCCAAAGTGATGGGCGCCCGCAACGGGTTAAAGCTGTGATTCGTGAGGATGAATGTATTGGTTGTACCAAATGTATTAGTGCCTGCCCTGTTGATGCCATTATTGGCTCAGGCAAATTGATGCATACCGTCTTGACGGATTTATGTACGGGCTGCGAACTCTGCATTCCACCTTGTCCAGTGGATTGTATCGACCTTGTTGAAGAGCTTGATCAAGTGCCATCTGAAGCCGTTCGAATCGCAGAACAGAATGATTTACGTCGCCGCTACTATGCACATATTCAGCGTGAGGAAAAGCGCCGAATTCATCGTAAAGGCCCTATTGTACGCGCAGAAATTGATACGGAACTTTTTGCCCAATTTTCGACCCAGACAGACTCAGTACCGGTCATTGAAGTCGTGGAAAAACCTGCTACGCCAGTCGTTCAACTCGATGCAAAAACCACCATTGAACTTGCAAAAATTCGAACACAAATCAAAAAGTTAGAAAAACAACTGAGTGTTCGAGACGATGCAAAAAAACGTGAATTACTCCATACGCTAACGTTACAACTAACACAACTGCAAGGGGCTTAATCATGGCTGTTAAAAACATGACTAAGAAGCAAATTCAAACTTTTTTTGAACGCTTACGTGAGCAACGCCCCAACCCGAAAACTGAACTCAATTATAGTAGTCCATTTGAACTTTTAGTGGCTGTTACCCTATCTGCTCAGGCCACAGATGTCAGTGTCAACAAAGCCACAGATAAACTTTTTCCAGTAGCAAATACTCCTAAAGCTATTTATGCGTTAGGTGTTGACGGACTGAAGGAATATATCAAGACCATTGGCCTGTATAACTCAAAAGCGGAAAATGTCATTAAAGCCTGCAAGATTCTCATTGAGAAGCATAACAGTATCGTTCCGAATAATCGTGCAGATTTGGAAGCCTTACCCGGTGTCGGTCGTAAAACTGCAAATGTGGTGCTGAATACTGCTTTTGGTCAACCAACCATGGCCGTTGATACGCATATTTTTCGTTTAGGTAATCGTACAGGATTGGCTGTCGGCAAAAATGTTTTGGAAGTCGAACACCGACTCGTGAAAGTCATCCCCAAAGAGTTTATTGTTGATTCACATCATTGGTTGATTTTGCATGGGCGTTATACCTGTATTGCCCGCAAACCCAAATGTAATGAATGCATCGTGTCTGATGTATGTAATTGGCCCGACCGTTTTGACTTTGGCGCATTAAGACCGATTAAAACCACCCAAATTGAAGATTAATCTCTTCAATTTCGGGGTAGATCGAATTTGTAAGAATCAATTGATCGAGTTGATGCTTAATTTTTATCTTGTTCTTTTTTTTTATCAAGCTCTTGCTGCAGCTTTGGATGTAAGCGATATTGCTTCGGGTTCAGTTTAGCTTGCTCTACTTCTTCCACTTGAACCTTACGCAACATTTTAAAGCTGACAAATAATAAGCCCAATAACACCGCCACAGCGATGATGACCATTATAACCAAAGCAAATTTCATAACAGATTCGCCCTAAAAGCCACATAAAAAAAGAGCCCCACTATGCAGTAGGACTCTTTGATTGTCAAAAATTCAAAAAAGTTGAATTATTTAGACTGATCTAAAATCGCGAACAAATCAGTTTGAACTTGATCGATTGGACGAAGACCATTTAATTTGTCATAAGTCGGTGCGTTTTCGCCAGAAGCTGCACGACCTTGGTAGAAACCAACCAATTGCTCAGTTTCAGCGTGGTAAGAACCTAAACGCTTACGAATTGTTGCTTCTTGGTCATCCGGACGTTGAACAAGGTCTTCACCAGTTTCGTCATCTTTACCTTCCACTTTTGGTGGGTTGTAAAAGGTGTGATATACACGACCAGATGCAGGGTGTTGACGACGACCAGATAAACGTTGAACGATTTCTTCGTCAGGTACATCGATTTCAATTACGTGATCGATGCTGATCCCTTCGTTTTCAAGCGCTTCAGCTTGTGGAATCGTACGCGGGAAACCGTCGAAAATGCAGCCGTTGACACAGTCAGGTTGAGCAATGCGTTCTTTTACAAGACCAATAATAAGCTCATCAGATACAAGGCCGCCATTGTCCATGACGCTTTTAGCTTGTAGACCTAATTCAGTACCTTCACGAATCGCAGCACGGAGCATATCACCGGTTGAAATTTGTGGGATATCGTAGCGCTTACAGATCAACTGAGCTTGTGTCCCTTTACCTGCTCCAGGTGGTCCGAGTAATATAATGCGCATAAAAAAACATCCTCATTTTAAACATTGTATATGACGCTATGTAGTGATCTAAACCCAAGATTCAGATCATCTTCCAGCATCTAATTATAAGAAAGCCACAAACAAATGTATTGTACCCGCGATAAAACCGGTTACACCACCCAAGACAATTAAAATCCATTCGTCTTCCTGAAATGCAGGACGTAATAGATTTTGAAATTCTTTCGGTGTTAGCTCACGAATACGGTCTCTAAACATTTGAAAGATTTTCTGTGCACGGCTCGCATTAAACGCAGGGTCGCATACAGGCACCATCGTAATTTCAATTGAGCGATCGATCAAGTCTGTCTTGAGTTTTGCGTACTCTTTTGGACCTAAAGACAACTGTAATGAGGTACGAACCAGTGGAGATTCCATAATTTCATTAATATGACGTTTCACAATGCGACGGGTCTTATCTTTCTTCCCGCCATACATCATTTCGGTCATGATAGATTTTAACGTAATTAGGTCTTCTGTGACTACACTTGCGAATACATCTGAAACTTCTTCTTGGCGTTTCATAAACGCGCCTTGAACATTGTACGTTCCAATACGTGGAATCACAGGTTTAATCCAAGGGAATTTACGATCTTTAGTTAATTCAAATAATTGCAAATACTTAACAGGGTGCGGCTCAATGGGATTAAATACCATCCAGATGGCAATCCAGTTGGTCAAAAATCCCCAGATTGCTGCCCAAAATGGAACCGTCCAATGCCAAGGCACCACAAACCAAACGATCATTTGGAAGATACCAAAGAACATCCCAATCAAGGCACTGATATGCCAAATAAAGTTGATTTCTTTTTGGCCAACTTTAAGGAACATCCGCACCATCAAGAGACGATCCGCTTCCATTTGACTCACCACCATTTCACGCATGTCAACAAGTGACTCTACGTTCATGGTCAGTTCGGTCACGAGTTCTTTTAAGGTATTTGGTAGCTGTTTGTGTGCTTGGGCATAAATACGACGTTTAATCGAATACGGTAGGTTTTCCCAAAGCACCGCATTTCGGTCTAGCATGACTTCATCAATCAAATGTTCAAGCTCAAAGCCAACTTGTTCACCAATGATGCGCGCCATGTCCTCAGGATCCATTGCATCCAAAAACTCGCGCAAGGAACCCAATTTAGACAATGTGTTATCCGTAATAATGCCAGAAATACGTCCAGCTTTTCTTGGCACAATCCCCTGCCATCCCACGGGTAATGGACCTAAATGGAATCCCCAGAAATTAATCGGGTAAAACACCATTTTCAGTGCCATCCAAACGTGTGCCCAGGTAACGAATGCGGTAACGGGGATAATACTCAGCACAGCCCAAAAATCGGGACGTTGCAAAAAGGTTTGCCACAATTCGTTAACGTACTCAAGCATGCATAACTTCCATATTTAATTTTATTCAGTGAGTGCGGTTATAAAATAAAGTTGATTATTTTCACTACAAACCAAAACTTAAAGTATATGAGATTTGTAGTCTCGGTTCGGTTTCCACAATCACATTACCTGATTTGTCTTCTAATTTTTCACCCGCACCCAAGCCTACACTAAACGTACTAATACGCTCGGCACTCAACATCACATAAGCAAGATCGATACCACCACCTAAACGCGCTTCATCTTCACCATCTACTTTCTTGGAGTCGATGTGGCCCGCATAAGCTCCGATATAATAACCATTTTTATCTTTGCCAGTGAAATGAACGGGGTAACGAAAGCCGACTTGCCCACCAGGTGTTTTATCATCGTTCAAGAAAACACCAGCTTTTGCATAGGCAATGCCATATGGGTTTACCCACTCACCATTCACGTGAATAATTTTTTGAGTAAAACCTGCTCCAACATTCCATGGTTGATAACCCTTACCTGTTAACTTTGCCTCAGGTAAAAATGAATTGTCATTGGCATGTGCGATGCTTCCGAGCATCATAAATGCAAGCAATGGATATAATTTATTCATTGTTTTCACAAACTTCCTTAGTATTATTTTTTGGAATATTCCTTTTTTATACGTTTCGACTTTAGCAGAATAATATGAACTGTTATACACAAAGCCCCATATTTTTCATGTCTGCAAAGTCAAAATATAGACTGCAATCACAGCAGAGTCTTTTTTATTTATCAAAAAAATGTCAGTTGCGCTAGAATATGCCTCTTCCGTTATTTTAGCTCTCAGTCTTTAAGTCGATCGCGTATGAAGCAGCATTATCCTTTAAAAAATGTCCAGCAAGAAAAGCGGATTTATCGTAATCGCGTGGTGATTTCGGTAGGGATTGTCTCCTTCTTTATGCTGTTGCTTGTGGCACGTTATGCATATTTGCAAATCAAGAGTTATGAGACCTTTTCGACTGCGGCAGATCAAAACCGAATTCGACTGCAACCGCTTGCACCCTCACGTGGTTATATCTATGACCGTAATGGTGTGTTATTAGCCGATAATTATCCGGTTTTCTCAGCAACCATGAGTCGTGCGGATGTTGAAGACATTGATGATACGGTAGAGCGCCTAACGCCTCTGTTAGAACTGACTGATGAAGACATCGAACGTTTCAAAAGTCGGATTAAAACCTCTAAAAAGACTGAACGCGTTTCGATTAAACTGAATTTAAATGAAAATGATATCGCCCGTTTTAGTGAGGTGAAATATCAATTCCCGGGTGTCAATATAGAGACCCAAATGACTCGCTACTATCCACATGGCGAACTGTTTGCCCATGTGATTGGCTACGTGGGTCGTATTAATGACAAAGAACTAAAAACGATTGATAAAGATTTATACGCTGGCTCTAACCTGATCGGTAAAATTGGCGTTGAAAAATCATATGAAGAACTTTTACACGGTATGCCGGGAAATGAGTCGGTTGAAGCCGATGCCTTTGGTAATGTGTTACGACATCTAGGTCGTAAAGATCCGATTCGTGGTAATGACTTATATTTATCCCTAGATTATGGACTGCAAATGGTCGCGTCAGAGCAGCTTGCAGGTCGACGTGGTGCAATTGTTGCGATTGACCCACGTACTGGAGAAATTCTTGCTCTCGTTTCTAGTCCAAGTTTTAATCCTAACTTATTTGTTACCGGGATTAGCAGCAAAGATTATTCTGAACTGCGTGATAGCCTCGATCAGCCATTATATAACCGTGCCGTGCAAGGGGCTTATCCACCGGGTTCAACGATTAAGCCAATGTTTGGTCTAGGTGGTATTCATTATGGTCTAGTGGATTGGAGTACTGCCATTTCAGATCCGGGCTATTTCACGCTTCCGGGTGACAGCCATCGTTTCCGTGACCACAAAAAAACTGGTCATGGCTCAGTTAATTTACACAAAGCTCAAGTCATTTCCTGCGATACCTACTTCTATGTCTTGTCCTATCGCATGGGCATTGAAAAAATGAATACTTGGATGCGTCAGTTTGGTTTCGGTGAAAAAACCGGTGTAGATTTACCAAGTGAAAGTACGGGGCTATATCCAAATCCTGAATGGAAGCTCCGCACACGGAAGTCCAACTGGCTTAAAGGTGAAACCATTTCTGTCAGTATTGGTCAAGGTGCATTTACAGCAACACCATTACAACTGGCGATGGCGACTGCTATTACCGCCAATCAAGGCTCTCATGTTACACCTCACGTTTTGCGTGAAAGTAAAGGCGCAAAGGTTCATAAAGTTCATAACGCCCCGAATGGTCGCATTCAATTTAATGGTAAGCCAGATGATTGGATTAAAATGCGTGATGCCATGATTGATGTGGTTCAAACTGGGACCGGTCGTGGTATTCGTACCCCAATGTATCAAATCGCAGGTAAAACAGGCACCGCACAGGTTAAAAGTATTGCCCAAGGTAAACGCTATAACGAATCTTTATTGACAGAGCGTCAGCTTGACCATGGTTTATTTGTTGGTTTTGCCCCTGCGGAAAAACCTGAAATTGCCATTGCCGTCGTTTGGGAAAATGGTCGTCACGGTGGTTCGGCTGCTCAAATTGCGAAACCGATGTTTGACTACTGGTTATTAACACGTAAAAAGAATCCAATTCGTCCTGCTAGCCATCAAATTAGCGGTGGTCTCATGACTGCGGGTCTAAAACCGAGTGAGTTGCCAAGTGGCTCGAATATTTTATCAGCCGACCCAAATGCAAGCCCAACAGCTCAGCAGAACAACAGTGCCACTCAACAACCAAATACTGCAAATGCCCAACCTCGTGCTGCCAGTGCCGCACATACAACCGATGAGGAATAATTCATGAAAAATCAATTAAGAATCATTGGTGGTGAATGGAAGCGTCGTCAATTACCTTTTGCCAGTATTGACGGTTTACGCCCTACACCTGACCGTGTCCGCGAGACATTATTTAACTGGCTCATGTGGGATGTTCAAAATGCCAAAGTCCTCGACCTCTGTACAGGTTCAGGTGCTTTGTCATTTGAAGCACTCTCGCGTGGTGCAGCAGAAGCTGTTTTAATTGAACCTGATCGCACCCAAGCGAAATTCCTCATGGACAATTTAGAACTCCTAAGGGTCAGTAAACAACGTGTGCAACTCAAAAACATGACGGCTCAACAAGCCATCCCTAACTTGAAAGATCAATTTGATCTGATTTTCTTAGATCCACCGTATAGTCTTGATTTATGGCAAGAACTTGCTGAATTGGTCGATCCCTGCATTGCAGACAATGGTTTAATTTATATCGAAGCTGACCGTGATCTTGCTCAATTAAAACTCCCAAGCACTTGGCAGCAAATCAAACAAACTAAAGCTGGGACGGTGCGTGCAGGCTTATATAAAAAGGCTTAATGTAAATGCACACAAAAAAGGACGTCAATGCGTCCTTTTTTATTACTTGAAAATCGTTAAACCTGTGGTCGAAGTGGACGCTGGCTGTTAAATCCACCCGGGGTTTTAGCTTTATCCACGGGCGTCACTTTAGGACGTTGTTGCTGTGGTTTTTGCTGCTGGGGCTTGCTTGTATTGGGTTTAGCTGGCGTCTGAGGCTTTGTGCTTGGACGCTGCACATTTGACGGATGCTGAGATGAAGAATTGTGTACATTCGGTTTATGCGCATTTGGTTTATATATATTGTCTGGACGGTTATTCGAATTCGGTCGTGGTGAGTTTGGTCGATGTTGCGGGCTATTCATTCGACCATATGAACGGTCATAACGCTGACTTGAGTCATAGCTCTGTCCGTATGAACCACCATATTGACCTGAATAACCATATTGATTTGCATAACCGTATCGATTCGATTGGTATCGGCCATCATCAAATGGCGCCACGACACACCCTGTACATGTAACTGCAACCACAGATAGCAAAGCAACTTGTTTAAGCATGTGTAGCACTCGTCTTTGATGAAGAGCATTTTCAATTATCGAAATGAATTCAATCGGAAGTCTGTGTACATATGCTGTATTTAAACATTCATGTTTTATTCATGGTTTGACATCCAATTTTGCTACATTTGCTCAGTCAGCCACATTTATATAGAAAAATTCACTACAATAGTGCCACGTATTACAAAGCTGTAATTTAATGACTTGGCTGATTTTTATTCTTGGTGCCATCTTTGCGGGATTCGTACAAGGATTAACAGGGTTTGCATTCGCCCTTATCGCAATGTCATTTTGGGTTTGGATACTCCCCCCACAAATAGCCGCACCCTTGGTGGTCTGCGCTTCAGTTTATAGCCACTTCATTTCATTATCATCAGAACGTAAAAGCATTCCGATCAATAAAAAAATCATTTATCCCTATTTAATTGCAGGAATTTTAGGTGTACCGCTCGGTACCTATTTATTAGACAGCATTAATCCAGATACATTTAAATTGGTTTTGGGCGCTTTTTTAATGTTTTGGTGCCCAATTTTATTTTTTAATCCAAAATTTTCATTCATCCAAAAGACAGGGAAATGGGCGGATTCTAGTATCGGATATATTGCTGGAATCTTGGGTGGTCTTGGAGGCTTTTGTGGTGCATTACCCTCTGCATGGCTCATACTGAAAAATACACCCAAAGCAGAACAACGCTATATTTTGCGACATTTCAATTTAGCTATTCAGCTCGTCACACTCATTAGCTATCTGCTACAAGGGATCATCCATCGTGAACATCTGCCCTATTTAGCCGTGCTGTTGGTAATTATGGCTTTCCCAGTGATTTTTGGTGCCAAACTTTTTTATCGTATTTCAGAAAGCCAATTTAAGCATATCGTATTAGGGCTATTATTTTCTTCAGGCTGCTTCTTGGTGACAATGAGTATCTTAATCTGATAACTCAAAACCTAAAGATATTTATCCAAATCTTTCTAGAAAATCCCCTTCTCAGTTAGATATTCACATCTTGTAACAATGACACAGTTCACATTTAAATAAAAATTAGCCAAATGGTAAAAAAGTAATTAATTTTTCTGACGAAAATTAATAGAATATTGCACCTCATAATTTTGCTTAAAATAAAACCATGAAAATGTTCATCCTGCTTGCAGGTGTGACTCTGCTTAGCGGCTGTATGTTTGGCACGTCCAGCGAAATTAAAAAAGCTGAAAAACTACTCTCCCATTTTCAATGCAATAATATTGAAAGTTCACATATGACTCATAGCTCGATTACAACTTTCCATGAAGAAAAACTAGCATCAAGCAAACAAAAAGTCGTGTCTTATATCGATAGCTATAAGCAAGGCGAAAAATTATTTCGTATTCCGCTCATCGATGTGGTTGACCAGCAATACATTATTTATAAGGCGGCATGTCAAAATCTGGGCGGTATCCATCCCGACTTTAATGATTAAAATCAATATAAAAATCTAAACAGAAGAATCTAAATAGAAGAATCTAAACATAAAAAAGGACAGCCGATGCTGTCCTTTTTTTTGGATTGTTGGATTAGTGATAGCGTGTATCGACACTGAATTTTTCAGGAAATTTGGCATGTATTTGCGCATAAAAATCCATGATTTCAGCCATATCTTTTTCATAATCACCTGTAGGATAAACAATTTTACCCACACCCGTTTTTTTCTGCGCATAGTCCATATAGGCTAAAGCAATCGGCACACCTGCTTGCATGGCAACATGATAAAAACCAGTTTTCCACTTCTCTTGTTTGGCGCGTGTCCCTTCTGGCGTCACCAACATGACCAATTTAGGATGATGCTTAAATAAGTCTGCCATAAGCTCAACCATACTTTGACGAGCTTCACCATCTTGTTTTGGACGACGATTAATACCAATTCCGCCCATGGCACGTACAAAAGGCCCAAACGGAAATTTCATATAACTGTCTTTAATCGTGATACGAACATTTACCCCTAAAGCTTTCAGGGCAAGGCGTGCATAAAGTGCATCCCAATTACTGGTATGTGGCGCTGCAATCATGACACATTGGTCGATATTTAAATCCCAATGGTTATCAATTTGCCACCCCATTAAGTTCAGACTTTTTTCCGCTGTTTTTTCAAACACAATTTGCACCGACAGTTTTTTCTATGCCGCAGAGTTTAACAACGCAAAATAATTATAAAAGCCTATATTGTTCAGTTATTCACCAATTAATATATAAATGTCCTTTAGCGTTCACTTTTAGGTAAATCGCCAATATTTCACTATTTACGAATTTTAAAAATCAAATGTCTGTTTTGATGTATTAACCAAACACACAATTGTTAACAGGAATAGGCTATTTTTCTTGAGCAATAAAAGTCACGCTTAGCATTATATTGGGTACATACGGTGTATAAATCTCATGAAAAAACTAATGCTCGCTCTCTGTATGGTCAGTGCAACCTTAACGGCATGTTCAAAAACCAGCAATGAATCTGAAACTGCGACACCACCAGATAATAATGTCATTGCCAATACAGACGCAGCCTCAGAAAGTCCGATTGCTACAGGTGATAACACCGAAAATGCACTTGATTGGGCGGGTGAATATAAAGGAATTCTGCCTTGCCATGATTGCAAAGGGATTGAAACTGAGCTTGAACTCAAACTCGATAAAAGCTATGAGCTTAGCCAAGAGTTTTTAGGTAAGCCTGCAAACACTGAAAATAAAGTAAAAGGCCGTTTTAAGTTTTTGCCAGATCAACCTGGGATGATTCAACTTGATGCCCAAGGTGACAATCGAATTTATTTTGTAGGTGAAAACTTTATTGAGCTTCGTGGTGATAAAGGTGAAAAATTGGAAATGCCTGAATTAAATTTACAGCTCACTAAAAAGCTTGATTAGCGTTTTATTTAACATTTGTAGTCATATATTAATCATAAAAAATCCCCGCAAAAGCGGGGATTTTTTGTTTAATCCAAATGTATTAACGGGTTAATTATTTTCCGCCAAATACATAAGAAAGACCTACACGACCACCAACTTCGCTACCACCTGCAACACCGATTGCAGCGCTAAGTGAAGTACGGCCATCAGCAAATACGCTTGCAACACCTAGAGCACCAGCAGATTCACCTTCGTAGTGACCAACACCACCAAATACTGCAAATTGGCCAGCACCGATGTTAGGAATTTGTTGTTGTGCAGCTAATGCAATTGCAACACCACGGTAAGCAGTTTCTTCAACTTCGTTTACACGTGAATTTAATTGATCAACACGTGAATTTAAATTAGCAGCAGTAGTATTGAATTGAGTTAAACGAGCGTCAACTTCAACAATTTTAGTGTCTACTTCAGCAACTTTAGCATCGATAGCTTCTGTTGCTCCTGCTACAGCTGTATCAACTGATGATTTGATACCTTCAACAATACTTACACCACCGATTTGATAATCTGCAGCATTGATTACGCCAGTTGTATTAATACCACCTGCTGTAATTTCAGTTTTTTGTGTACCAGTAGCATCAGTTTTTACAACTTCAGTACCATATTTGTTAGAACCGTCGGCATTTTTACCAATTACACCTGAAGCAACATACTGTTCAGTACGAGTACCTTCAATTTCCGCACGATCGCTATAAACTGCATCGATATCCGTGGTATTTGCACCAGCAGTAGTAATACCTGCTTGGATATTTGTTTGTTGCTCTTTATAATTTGATTCGCTATAACGAACTTGCTGACTTGTTACAGTATTATGTACTTTAGAGATGATAAATTCACCAGAAGTATCTTGTGCTGTACCAGTTTTGATATGAGAACCTGCTGTTGGAGCAGCACCAGTATAAGCGATTAAATCACCTGAAGCTGTTAGCTCATAGAAAGATGGTTCTACATCTTTATCATCATTATAAACTTCAACAACAGTTTTACCATTTGCTAAGTCATATTGACGTGTTTTTTGAACAGCTGATTGTGTTGGATTAACAGCAACCTGACTAACAATACTGCCATCAGTCATTAACACACCTTTATTAGCAAGATCTGCCAATGCAATACCATTACCAGTTAACATCGTAACTTTATTGTTATCACGCGCACTAACACCATAGATGTTTTTAGAAGGATCTAATTCACCAGATGCATTTACACCACCAGTATTTGCTAAAATACCTGTTTGTACATAACGCACGTCATTAACCACACCACTATTAGCTGGGAAGAGGCCTGTTACAGTCTGAATTGTACCATCTGGTGCAATAATTGTACCATTAACACCACCAGCATTTTCTAAAGTAGCACCTTGATAACCATAAAGAACATGCTCACCATTCAAAACTTTATTTTCAAAGCCAACTACATCTGTAGATGCTGTAGTACCGGCAATTTTACCACCTTTTTCAAGGGTATCTACATCAACAGTACCTTTGTATTCTTTTAGAGTACCATCTGCTTCAACTGTATAGTAACCAGTATAAGCACCCGTTACAGGGTTTTGGAAGCGGAAGATTTCAGTTGTCCCACTTGTATATTTGAACACATCATATTGTACTGAGGTGCCAGGATTAGTTGTGTTTGTTAATTCTTGAGAGCCTAAATCAACACCTACAATATTGTTTACATCATTAACAATGACACTTACTTCTGGTAAATAATCATTAGCATATGCATCTACATAACCAAGAGATTGGTCATAGGTAGCAATCGCACCATAAACTGGAGCTTGAACCAAGCCTTCAAATTTTGTTGTAGGATCTTGATAAATTGCTTTATCACTTACCAAGTTTTCTGTCACTTGCACAGGATTAGCTGGAACTACCGCAGCATTAGCTGATACCGCTGCTACTGCAAGACTAGCTGCTAAAAGTGTCTTTTGAAATTTCATACAAATTCCTTCAATTTTTATAAAAAGACTGGTAGACCCTAGGATGATGTTTACCAGCGAAACTTTTACGAATGCGTACTTATCGTCTGGAGAATCCGCAATTCATAGCCAACCGCCCCTGCGGTGCTGTGGCAATAATATACAAAATGAAACATTAATATCAATCAAAATTTGATTTATTTTTAAATAAAAAATATTTTAATTCTTTTTTTTATACAAAAAATACTATAAATTATTGTTTTTTTGATATTTTTTATATAATACAATTAATATTAAAGAATTATATTTCCTTTAACTATTACCCTTTAATCAATCAATATTTGATTACTAGTAAACACATATCGTTTATTCTTCCTTACAAAAAATTACTCTTATTTATCAATAATTAGACGAAAAATGATTGTTATTTATTTGGCTATTTTCTACAATTGACATTTGAATTTACCGAACTCTTATCGACATTCTGTTACATTTAAGAGTCCTTAATTATTGTAAGCAGAATCAATGAAATATGAGTAATCTACAAGAAAAGTTAGCTTTTAGTGAACGCTTGAAACAGGCACTAATAGATTCAAATCACCCTATTAGCCCAACTTATTTATCAAAAGAGTTTAATCATAGATATGATGGTACTCCTGTTTCAGTGCAATCGGCAAATAATTGGTTATTAGGTAAAGCGATTCCAAATCAAGATAAACTGGCTATTCTTTCTATTTGGCTCAATGTCACTAGCCAGTGGTTACGCTTTGGCGACAACACATTAGGATCATCCAATCTTGAGTCAAACGATCAATCAGAACTTGATTATTTTTTAAAATTTCGGACATTGAATGCAAGTCAAAAACAAATCATTAAAGATCTAATTGACCAATTCATTCAGAGATAGAAGTATCTTTATTCAATAATTTTAAATATTTTTTATTTTCAACTTCGTAATAATTAATTCTCTCTTCATAGTCACGTATTGTCTTATAAAGCATCTGTAACTCTTTTTTACTCACGAGAATTTTTTCACAATTGGGATCGAATACTTTTGAATGTTTATTCATACATTTTATTCGCTTACCGTCTTGATTTATCATTGCTATTCTTATAAAGAACATATTGATAAAATCATAAATTAAAATTTTAAATATTCCAATATATAAATCATACAAATCAATAACAATTTCTTATTCTCAATATAAAAAATAAAAATGATCATATGTTTTACATTAATTTGCCTAATGTTATTCAGATTAATACAAAATTACAACATACATCACAAAAAAACCCTGCAAAATGCAGGGTTTTTTATTTAGCAGTAATTAGCTTACATCATACCGCCCATGCCACCCATACCGCCCATATCAGGCATAGCAGGTTTATCTTCTGGGATTTCAGTAATCATACATTCAGTTGTAAGCATTAAGCCCGCAACAGATGCAGCATGCTCAAGCGCAGAACGTGTTACTTTAGCTGGGTCAAGAATACCCATTTCTAACATATCGCCATACTCTGAAGTCGCAGCGTTATAACCGAAGTTACCTTCACCGTTTTTCACAGCATTGATTACAACTGATGGCTCATCACCAGAGTTTGCAACGATTTGACGAAGTGGCGCTTCAATTGCACGACGTAAAATGTTAATACCTACATTTTGGTCATCGTTAGCACCAGACACACCTTCAAGTGCTTTTGCAGCACGTACAAGTGCAACACCACCACCTGCTACAACACCTTCTTCAACTGCAGCACGAGTTGCATGAAGTGCATCGTCAACGCGATCTTTCTTCTCTTTCATTTCAACTTCAGTTGCAGCGCCGATTTTGATTACAGCAACACCGCCTGCCAATTTAGCAACGCGTTCTTGAAGTTTTTCTTTGTCGTATTCTGAAGTTGATTCTTCAATTTGAGCACGAATTTGAGTTACACGTTCAGCAATTTGCTCTGCAACACCTGCACCATCAACAATTACTGTGTTTTCTTTAGAAACAGTAACTTTATGCGCTGTACCTAAGTGCTCAAGTGTAGTTTGGTCTAAAGACATACCAACCTCTTCAGAAACTACAGTCGCGCCAGTTAAAATCGCGATGTCTTGAAGCATCGCTTTACGACGATCACCAAAACCAGGTGCTTTAACAGCACAAACTTTGATAATGCCACGCATGTTGTTTACAACAAGAGTTGCAAGTGCTTCACCTTCAACATCTTCAGCAATGATAAGAAGCGGTTTACCTGTTTTAGCAACAGCTTCAAGTACAGCAATTAATTCGCGGATGTTGCTGATTTTTTTATCAACAAGAAGAATGTATGGGTTTTCAAGTTCAGCTGTTAGTGTATCTTGCTTGTTTGCAAAGTACGGGCTGATGTAACCACGGTCAAACTGCATACCCTCTACAACATCTAGAGAATCTTCAAAGCCTGAACCCTCTTCAACTGTAATTACACCCTCTTTACCAACTTTTTCCATTGCTTGAGCAATAAGTTTACCAACAGTGGTGTCAGAGTTCGCAGAAATAGAACCTACTTGTTCAATCGCTTTAGAGTCAGATGCAGGTTTTGCAGTCGCTTTAATTTCAGCAACTACAGCTTTAACCGCGATGTCGATACCGCGTTTAAGATCCATTGGGTTCATACCCGCAGTTACTGATTTAATCCCTTCATTAAGGATTGCTTGTGCAAGAACAGTTGCAGTTGTTGTACCGTCACCCGCGATGTCGTTGGTTTTTGAAGACACTTCACGAACTAGCTGAGCGCCCATGTTTTCAAACTTGTCTTTTAACGTGATTTCTTTAGCAACAGAAACACCATCTTTAGTGATGTGCGGTGCACCGAAAGAACGGTCGATGACAACGTTACGGCCTTTAGGACCTAAAGTCACTTTTACAGCATCTGCAAGTACATTTACACCCGCGATCATTTTTGAACGCGCTGAATCACCAAATTTTACGTCTTTAGCTGACATGTCTAACTCCGAATCTTTTTAAAATTTTTAACAATTTATGATGAATAAAAGGGTCTAAATGCGTGTACGAAACTTAAGCTTCAAGTACCGCTAAGATGTCAGACTCTTTCATAATAAGAAGCTCTTCGCCTGCTACTTTTACTTTTGTACCGGCATAAGTGCCAAACAATACGTTGTCACCAACTTTAACGTCTAATGCACGTACGCCATTGTCAGTTACTTTGCCATTACCTACAGCGATTACTTCGCCTTGAGCAGGTTGTTCAGCTGCTGAAGTACTTAAAATAAGACCACCAGCAGTTTTAGTTTCCTTTTCAACACGGCGAATCACAACGTTGTCATGCAAAGGACGAATATTGCTCATAGTTAACTCCAGACTAAGTCTATTTACTAGATAAAAGACGATGACATTTTGATTTCCGTAAGCCATCGACAAAAAATAATTTAGATGACACTTTTGTGGGGATGGAAAAAAACCCTTCAAGGGCAAAATTTAATTTTTTTCATTTTTTTGTATTTTTTTTCTTCAAAATTTAAATTTAAAGGATTAAAGCTCATCCAAAATATGAGTACTAAGATTTTCTTCGAATATTTTCAACTTTGAATGATAAAAATAATGCTGCACATTCATCTGCTCATCAATGACATTAAAACTGTTGGCAAGGTTATCGTGTAGGCGATATGACGTTGCAGTTCCAGCATGAATATCCCAAACTGGATGCGCAGCACCTAAAGCATAAATCTGATTGAGGTCATAGCTGGCTGGAACATGTAAATGTCCATGCAATAAACCATTTAAACCGTGTTGACTCCACTGTTCGAGTGCCAAACGCCCTTGAACAGGACAATCTTTCACACCATGCGGGTCATTGGGCGGCGTATAAAAAGGTTGATGCGCTATGATTAATTTCACTTTATTGGGCGGCGCATGTTTAAGTAAATCATCAACATAATGTATTTGCTCGAGCGATACATGCCCTCGCGTATGGTAACGACGACGAATACTATTGATCCCAATTAAATAAAAATGCTCGGTTTCCAGTACATTTTCCATGGCACCAAAAAAAAGTTGATAACGTGCAAAAGGGCTAAAAACACGGTTCCATAAATGATATAGCGGAATATCATGATTCCCCGGCACAACGATATATGGCAAATTTAAGCTTTCTAAAAATTGCTTACATGCATAAAACTGACGATAACGCGCACGTTGGGTCAAGTCTCCACTGGCAACCACGGCCTCGATACGCTGTTCACGACAAAATTGCTGAATAGCGCGCATACACTCTGGCTTTTCAGTGCCGAAATGCAGATCAGACAGATGCAGTATCATGTGGCACCCGTATCTTTAAGGCTTGTTTTTGCACTCGAATTTTAAGCGGCGGTTTCATTTCTACAATCTCACCATCCACAGCAACGGTCATTTTTTTTCGTTGGGTATGTATTGTGACTTCATCAGCGGCAAAACTATACACATCTGGTGCATTGTCGATATTGCCACGGATCAATTGCCATAAAATTTTAAATAACGTTTTCTTATCACTTTTTGCGACAACCACACCTGCAACTTTACCTGCCTCTGCATCTTTAGCGATTTGCAAGTTTAAATCGGCCAATTGCAATTGATTATTGCCAAAAAAGATCAAGGGCGTTTTGACTGGATAAATATGATGATCCACTTCTACTTCCAATTTCAGCTCTTTACGATCTCGAATCAGCACATCCAAACCTGAGGTATAAGCATGCAATGGGAAACGCCCAAACTTTTGATTATAAAATTCTCTTTTTTGTATAAATAAAGGATACAAGCCCAAACTGGCATTGTTTAAATAGATATGTTCATTGATTTGCGCCACGTGCACCTGTCGATTATTGCCTGTCGCAATCACCTGTGCCGCTTGAATTAAATCAAGAGGAATATTAAGGACGCGCGCCACATAGTTAAATGTGCCTAAAGGTAAGATCCCCATAGGAATATCGGTATGCATTAACTGATGTGCAACAGCATTTAAGGTTCCATCACCACCTGCTGCAACGACAACACCCAAATTATCAGGGTCTTGATGGCGCGCAAACACCTTGCTCATTAAAGTATCAAAACTCGCTTCCTGCCCAAGCTCAAATGACTGTATTTCGAAATTATGATCGGATAATATCCGCACAAGTTCCTCGTAGACTTCATCTTTATTTGCAGCATGAAATCCTGATTTTTTATTATAGATAATAGATAAAGGCTTGGCTTGTTTAATCACTTTTTATACATCTTGGCCGCTTAGTATTGTATTTTGTCGAATTTAACAGCAAATAATAGCGCCTTTATGTAAAAATCGAATTACCACCATTTATTTAATCAATAATAATTCTCAAATATCAATTACATGCAACTTTTTGTTTTTATTAAAAATAACTATATAAAATATTGTCCATCACGTTAATAAATAAAGTGAAAATTCACCACTTAATATGTTAAGTTATTGTATTTTATCTATATTTAATATAAATAGCATTAACTACCAAAAAAAATCTACCACTTCTTTAGTCTTATTTTTTTTATGATTTTATGCTTTAATACAGCCACTTTTTTTTCATCTTTTATCTGCATGATGTATCCCATGATGCAGATTATACTTTGTACGGTTAGTACATTTTTGAGATAGGCCTCACCATGACCCAAGTGAACGCACCAGAATTCGTTCGTCACCCTAAGCTCATTGCTTGGGTGGAAGAAATTGCCAAATTAACCAAACCAGCAAAAATCGAATGGTGTGACGGTAGCGCAGAAGAATATCAACGTTATATCGACTTGATGATCGCTAACGGCACTATGCAAGAACTTAACCAAGAAAAACATCCTGGTTCTTACCTTGCTAATTCTGATCCTTCTGACGTTGCTCGTGTTGAAGGTCGTACTTACATCTGTTCTGAAAAACAAGAAGATGCAGGCGCAACAAACAACTGGGAAGCTCCAGCTGAAATGCGTGCTCGTCTGAATGGTTTATTTGACGGTTCAATGAAAGGCCGTACTTTGTACGTAGTTCCTTTCTCTATGGGTCCTTTAGGTTCTCATATTGCTCACATCGGTATCGAACTTACTGATTCTCCTTACGTTGCTGTAAGCATGTCTAAAATGGCTCGTATGGGCAAAGCTGTTTATGACGTACTTGGTACTGACGGTGACTTCATTCCTTGCGTACACACTGTTGGTGCTCCGCTTGAAGAAGGTCAAAAAGACGTTGCTTGGCCTTGCAACCCTGAAAAATACATCGTTCATTACCCAGAAACTCGTGAAATCTGGTCTTACGGTTCTGGTTACGGCGGTAACGCATTGTTGGGTAAAAAATGCCTAGCTTTACGTATTGCATCTTCTATGGGTCGTCAACAAGGTTGGTTAGCTGAACACATGCTCATCCTTGGCGTGACTAACCCACAAGGCGAAAAACACTACATCGCAGCTGCATTCCCTTCTGCTTGTGGTAAAACAAACTTCGCGATGTTGATTCCACCAGCGGGTTACGAAGGTTGGAAAATTGAAACTGTAGGTGACGATATTGCTTGGATCAAACCAGGTGAAGATGGTCGTTTATATGCAATCAACCCTGAAGCTGGTTTCTTCGGTGTAGCACCTGGTACAAATACCAAGACTAACCCGAACTGTATGGCGACTCTTCATAAAGACGTAATCTATACCAACGTTGCTGTAACTGACGAAGGTGAAGTATGGTGGGAAGGTCTGACTAAAGAAGCGCCTGCTAACTTGACTAACTGGAAAGGTCAACCACACACCGGCGAAGAAAAAGCAGCTCATCCAAATGCTCGTTTCACTGTTTCAGCTGGTCAATGTCCTTCTATTGATGCTGACTGGGAAAATCCAGCAGGTGTTCCAATTTCTGCGTTCATCTTCGGTGGTCGTCGTGCAGACACAGTGCCTCTAATTTCAGAAGCATTTGACTGGGTTGACGGTGTTTACAAAGCTGCAACTATGGGCTCTGAAACAACTGCTGCTGCTGTTGGTCAACAAGGTATCGTTCGTCGTGACCCATTTGCAATGCTTCCATTTGCGGGTTACAACATGGCTGACTACTTCTCTCACTGGTTAGAACTTGGTGAACAAGTTGCTGCTAAAGCAGAAGCTGCTGGCAACAAACTTCCTGGTATCTACAACGTGAACTGGTTCCGTCGTGATGCTGAAGGTAACTTTGTATGGCCTGGTTTCGGTCAAAACATGCGTGTTCTTGAATGGATCATTGACCGTTGTGAAGGTCGTGCAGACGCTGTTGAAACACCTATCGGCCTTGTTCCAACATACGAACAATTGAACTGGACTGGTTCAGACTTCACTAAAGAGCAATTCGAGCTTGTAACTTCTCAAGATAAAGATCAATGGATCAAAGAACTTGAAAGCCACACTGAATTGTTCAACAAACTTGGTGATCGCTTACCAAAAGCACTTAAAGTACGTCAAGACGAACTTTTAGAAGCTGTAAAAAAATCTGCTTAATCGACCTTTAATTTCCCTCCTTTAAAAGAGGGATTAAGAAAGATTTAAAAGACCGCCTTGCGCGGTCTTTTTTATATCAACTAAGCCACATCTTGAGCTTTTTGTTTTATTCGTATTTCCATTAAGTACTCATCCAAAACATCAACTTCAGATGCACTGAATTGCAAATATAACTTTGTGCGTCTTTGCAAAATATCTTCAGAACTTCTCACCCACTCCTGTTCAACCAAATAATCTACTTCTTGAGCATACAAGCCATGCCCGAAGTTTTGCCCAAGCTCATCAATCGAAGTTAAATGATTCAGCAAAATCCAGACACGTGTTCCATAAGCATGCGCCCAACGACTTGCTAGACTGCTTGAAACACCTTTAACATTTTGTTGGATTTCAGCTATCAACTGCTCGATTGATTCTAAATTTTCCGCACCAGGTAATGTTGCATCAGCAGTCCAAGGCTTGGATCGATGATGAAAAACAGTTTTAAGTTGATCTAGCGCCGCTTCTGCGAGTTTTCGATAGGTGGTGAGCTTGCCACCAAAGATTGAAAGTAATGCAGCACCTTCTACATCGGTCAGTGCTAATGTGTAATCTCGCGTGACTGCTGCTGGATTATCTGATTCATCATCACACAGCGGACGCACACCTGAATAAGTTGAAATGATGTCCGTTTGCGTCAATTGAGTTTTAAAGTGATCATTTGACACATCAAGCAAGTAATCGATTTCTTCTTGGCTTATCTTTACTCGATTTGAGTCTGCGTGATATTCACGATCTGTCGTGCCGATCAGAGTAAATTGTTCTAAATAAGGGATTGCAAAGACAATGCGATGATCATCATTTTGCATAATAAAAGCTTTATCACCTTCAAAGAGCTTTGCAACGATGATATGGCTACCTTGTATTAAGCGTATACCATAAGGTGACTCTTGCTTTAAACCCTGTTTTATAAAGTCAGCGACCCAAGGACCTGCCGCATTCACCAATACTTTAGCCTGCACATTTTGCAAACCCTTGGTATTTTTTAAACACACTTGCCAAATGCCAGCTTTACTGTATGCATTTAAACATTCTGTTCGAGTCAGAACCTGTGCACCATATTCCCGTGCTTGTATCGCATTGAGTACAACCAAGCGTGCATCATCCACAGCGCAGTCGGAATATTCAAACCCTCGGGTAAATCTAGGTGCTAAAGGACTAACTTCCACATCAAATTCAATTCCATTGGAGCCTGCAAGCTGTTCTCGCTTACCCAAATAATCATAAAAGAATAATCCAGTCCGAATTAGCCAAGCCGGACGTAAGTGCGGTTCATGTGGCATGATAAAACGCATCGGTCGAATAATATGGGGGGCTTTTTTAAGCAGAACTTCGCGTTCTGCCAGTGCTTCACGTACCAAACGAAATTCTTTATGTTCTAAATAGCGAAGACCACCATGAATTAATTTGCTACTCGCAGATGAAGTATGGCTCGCGAGATCGTCTTTTTCGCAGAGCAAAACACTTAACCCCCGCCCCGCTGCATCACAAGCAATACCAACACCATTGATTCCACCACCAATGACCACCATGTCATATATTAATTGTTGTTGTGTATTCATCGCTCCCTCCCGCTATATCTTTTTATTCAACAATGCTTCGTTTTCATTGCTTTATTATTTTTCTCATTGATCATGATTTTTTGATCAAGATACCTATTTTGATCAAGATATCCGTACGCTGAGTTTTTGTATCCTTTATTAAATGAGAAGTTATATTTTAAATGTACGTTTAAAAACCTGCTGGCTCAAGTATGAAATCAATCATTTTAAGGCCCAAACCATTATTCAAAGCAAAATTCATGACAAGCTGTTGACTTGTACACTTTTTAAACAAAACCTCTTTTTTAGTTTACATTTCATGCTTTTCGATACGCATAAGATATTTTCACACAATAAAAAAAGATGGATTTTAAAATGACGGAAGAAATTGTTACTCAATCAAATTTAGATACAAAGACCCGAGTGAAATCCATTCTCGGTGGTTCAGCCGGTAATCTTGTTGAATGGTACGATTGGTATGTCTATGCAGCATTCACCCTCTATTTCGCCCATGCTTTTTTCCCTCAAGGTAGCCAGACTGCACAGCTTCTCCAAGCTGCGGCCATCTTTGCAGTCGGTTTCCTCATGCGACCCATTGGTGCATGGATTATGGGGATCTATTCAGACAAAAAAGGTCGAAAGTCAGGTTTAACCCTCTCCGTCACACTCATGTGTATCGGCTCATTGATGATTGCCATTTCTCCAACGCATGACCAAATTGGTATTTTGGCGCCGATTATTCTTGTGGTTGCACGACTAATTCAAGGTTTAAGTGTCGGCGGTGAATATGGCGCTAGTGCGACCTACCTCAGTGAAATGGCTGACCGCGACCGTCGTGGTTTTTTTTCAAGCTTTCAATATGTGACACTGATTGCAGGTCAGTTGACTGCACTGTGCGTACTACTTATTTTGCAATGGTTGCTGACCGAAGAACAATTGCATGATTGGGGCTGGCGTATTCCATTCTTTATCGGTGCGTGTTTAGCGGTAGTGGTTTTCCGTATTCGACGTGGCCTGCTAGAAACCCAGTCCTTCAAAAATGCACAAGAGCAAAAGGACCAGCCTGAATCAGGCTTATTTTCTCTATTTAAGCATTATCCGAAAGAAGCATTCACGGTGTTATTTTTAACAGCTGGGGGTACATTGGCTTTTTATACTTACACCACTTATTTGCAAAAATATCTGGTCAATACCTCTGGCTTTAGTAAACCTGAGGCCACACAAATCACCACCTTAGCGCTGTTTATTTTTATGTGCTTACAACCGCTAGCAGGTGGTCTATCCGATAAAATTGGTCGTAAGCCTTTAATGATCGCTTTTGGGATCTTAGGGGTGCTGTTCACCTATGTTCTATTTAGTGCATTAGGACAAACTCAAGATTATTGGACTGCATTTTGGCTCTGTCTCGCAGGTCTAGTGATTGTTACGGGATACACCTCGATCAATGCGGTTGTAAAAGCAGAAATGTTCCCTGCGCATATTCGCGCATTGGGTGTTGCACTGCCTTATGCTCTTGCAAATACCATCTTTGGTGGTACGGCAGAATTCTTCGCGCTGAGTTTTAAAGAAGCTGGTCACGAGTCATGGTTCTTTATCTATGTGACCATCATGATTTTTATTTCGTTATTGGTCTACGTCTTTATGAAAGACACCAAACACCATTCCAAAATTCAGGAGCATTGATCAGGGTTATTTGAAGATGAGTTATTGATCAATCTGATCAAAAACAGCATGTTTTTTCAATCTAAGCCTCAGTCTATGAGGCTTTGTTTTTTTCATTTAGTCGTGAAAAATGTATCTGGTCAAAAATATCGCATTTTATAGACTAAAGTCGCATGATTTTCTGCGACAACAGGAGTATAAATTAAATAAATATAGTTCCATCTCCCATTTCGACAAAATATATTGATTTAAACTTTTCCCAAAGAGTTTAAATGGATATGTTTTGCATTCATTCCTTGGAGAATGATGTGTCAAACTCATCTGAGCCAGTTGTTCCTGAACAATTGGATAGAAAAACTCGTGTCAAATCTATCCTCGGCGGATCTGCCGGCAACCTCGTTGAATGGTACGACTGGTATGTCTACGCTGCTTTTACCCTTTACTTTGCACCGCAATTTTTCCCTGACGGTGACAATACTGTAAAACTCTTACAAGCAGCTGCAGTCTTTGCACTCGGTTTCTTAATGCGTCCAATCGGCGCATGGGTCATGGGTATTTATGCTGACCGTAAAGGTCGTAAAGCAGGTTTAACGCTGTCTGTATCGTTGATGTGTGTCGGCTCACTGATGATCGCATGTGCACCAACCTACGATTCTGTAGGGATGCTCGCACCCGCTATTCTACTTTTAGCGCGTTTACTCCAAGGCTTAAGTGTCGGCGGTGAATATGGCTCTAGTGCGACCTATTTGACTGAAATGGCAGGTAAAAACCATCGCGGTTTCTTCTCAAGTTTCCAATATGTCACACTGATTTCAGGTCAGCTATTGGCTCTTTGCGTTTTAATTATCCTACAACGCAATTTCTCCGAACAAGCTTTAACTGAATGGGGCTGGCGTGTTCCATTCTTCATCGGTGCGTTGCTCGCTATTGTGGTGTTCTGGATTCGTCGCGGTTTAGTTGAAACTCAATCCTCTAAAGAAGCCCAAGAACAGGCTAAAAATGGTGGTCCAAAATCAGGTGCTTTAGCGTTATTTACCAAATATCCTAAACAAGCCTTCACTGTGATCATGTTAACTGCCGGTGGTACTTTAGCGTTCAACACCTTTACCACTTATTTGCAAAAGTATTTGGTCAACACGTCTGGCTTTGAAAAAACCACAGCAACTGAAATTACCACTGCTGCAATTTTCATCTTTATGCTTTTACAACCTGCTGTCGGTGCGCTTTCAGACAAAATTGGTCGTAAGCCAATTATGATCGCCTTTGGTGTGCTTGGTGTACTCTTCACCATTCCAATTTTCAACGGTATCGGTTCTACGACTAGCCCAACCACAGCATTTATGCTTTGCATGAGTGGTATGGTGATTGTCACTGGTTATACTGCGATTAATGCTGTAGTGAAAGCAGAGTTGTTCCCTGCACACATCCGTGCCTTAGGTGTTGCATTACCTTATGCCATTGCAAATACACTCTTTGGTGGTACAGCAGAACTTGTGGCTTTGAGCTTCAAAAATGCAGGCCATGAAAACTACTTCTTCTACTACATTACGTTCATGATTGGTTTATCTTTGATCACGTATGTCTTCATGAAAGATACGAAAAAACATAGCATGATCACTGACGATTAAGTCGCTCAGCCCTGCTATTCCACTTAAGCTCATCAAAGCCTATTTTGATGAGCTTTTTTTATATCAATTTCCATCTACTCATCGTTTCGGCTGCATCAAAGATTTAATCAAACTTCTTTTGCTTTCTTGGTTTTCCCATCGAGTCGACAGACGGACTATGGCATACTGAGCATACAAATACACACGGCGAATGAATGATGAAAAATATTTACAAAGTTTTAAGTTTGGGTATTGTTGCAATGTCGATGGCTGCTTGCCAAAGCACTCCACGTGCTTTTAATGGTCAAACAGGCTTTCAAATAGAGTCCAAATCTGCAGATAGCGCAACACTTGCATATACTTTAGCGGGTCGCCAAAACCAACAACTGGATGCCAATAAATTACAACGTGCTTGCCAAAAAGTATTAAATACGCAAAAGACCTATAAATTACAAATCTTAAGCGTGAACGAAATTGCAAATCCTGCTCTAGAAAATACCCAGTACGGCCGTCAAATTGGTAATACACGTGCGAACTTCGGTCTATCAAATACTCCTGATCTACGTAACTCTGAAAACTTAGGCGCGCGTGATGCACTCGATGCTCGCCCTGCAACCTTACGTGTGGTTCGCTATACCTGTTCTTAATCAAATTTGCAGTCTAAAAGACAAAAAATAAGACGCTTAAAGCGTCTTATTTTTTTATCGGTTCAATATTTATAGGGTTTTATAAAAACTCACATTTCGAAACTCAGGTGATTCATCCAAATCAGGCCATGTCGTTGCGCTTCGTTCATCGAGTTTTTCATATTTCGGATGACTAAAGTTTTTCACACGACTGTCTGCCACCCACACTTCTGGAGCAAACTTAAGAAATTCGTCTAGAAAGAAGCGATTACATTGATCATATAAAACATCCGCTGCTAGCAAAATATCCACCTGCTCGGCTTTATACAGATCGTCCAAATATTCGAGTTCGAGATTATTCAGCTCTGCATTGGCACGGCAGGCATCTAGGCTTACTTGGTCGATGTCACAGCAGATCACGCGTTTCGCCCCTGCCATTTTCGCGGCAATCGCCACCACGCCTGAACCTGCACCAAAGTCCAACACCACTTTATCTTTGACATGATGCGGCTCTGCCAATAACCACTGCGCCATCGCAAGACCAGAAGCCCAGCAGAAAATCCAATACGGTGTGTCACTCCATATACGGCGAATGACTTCATCATCCAATTTATCGGTTGGAAATACAGGCGGTATCAACCATAAAGAAATGGGGGTTTCAGGCAACTGTTGTGCATGTAATTCACAATGCGGAATGACTTCATGCAGTGCTTTCAGTAAATGTTCAGGGGCTTTGGGGAATTGGAAAGTACAGCTCATTGGAATTTTATTTTTCGAATATGCAGAGTTTTAGTGTCATAAAAGCCTAAATTAAGATCGGAAGTTCCCTCTCCTGAGCAAAATTTAAAGCACTGCTTTTAAATTGAAGCGCAAGAGAGGGTTAGGGAGAGGATTATTTATAAAAAAGCACCCTCACCCCAACCCTCTCCCACAGGGAGAGGGAGCAGCATAGAATCAATTTGAGACGATCAGTTCCCTATACTTTTAGGAGATGAGAAGCACTGCTTCGCAAGGGAGAGGTCTAAAGATTAACCCAACGCTTTTTCAGCAGCTTCAACAGTTTGACGAATCAACGTTGTAATGGTCATAGGACCTACACCACCCGGAACAGGTGTATAAGCAGAAGCAACTTCTTCAATACCCACCAATTGGATATCACCTACACCGCCGCCATCACGTGGATGAAAGCCAGCATCAACAACCACTGCACCTGGTTTGATCCAATCTTTTTGAATCAATTCAGCTTTACCTACCGCACCCACAATAATGTCAGCTTGCTTAACAAAGTCAGCTAAGTTTTGAGTACGTGAGTGGCAAGTGGTCACTGTTGCATTCGCTTCTAGCAGCATTGCAGACATTGGTTTGCCCAAAATTGCAGAACGACCCACAACAACCGCATGCTTACCTGCGATTTCAATGTTGTTTTCTTTTAGAATGGTCATGATACCTGCAGGAGTCGCAGAACCATACGCAGCTTCACCCATTGCCATACGACCAAAACCTAAGCAAGTCACGCCATCTACGTCTTTTTCAAGAGAGATCGCATCGAAACATGCACGCTCATCAATTTGAGCAGGTACGGGGTGTTGTAACAAAATACCGTGAACATCTGGGTTTGCATTTAATTTTTCAATTTCAGCAAGCAATTGCTCAGTTGTAGTTTCTTTAGGGAGCTCAACTTTTAATGAATCCATACCAACACGGCGGCAAGCATTCCCTTTCATACGTACATAAGTTGCAGATGCACCATCGTCACCTACCAAAATAGTCGCAAGAATTGGGGTACGACCAGTTTTCTCTTTTAGCGCTTCTACGCGAGTCAACAAGTCAGCTTCAATTTTCTTCGCCAATGCACGACCATCTAAAACTAATGCCACGGCACTTCTCCAAGTGATGATATGAATCAATTTTGCACATAATACATGATTATTTTAAATTTTTTACCTTGTATGCTGCTTTTATGCTCATACAGATGAATCTGCTATTGTTTTTTTTTCAGAGCTTGCTAATATACGCATCAACAAGACATGGCGGGGTGGCAGAGTGGTCATGCAGCGGACTGCAACTCCGTGTACGCCGGTTCGATTCCGACCTCCGCCTCCAATCTTGTTAAGCCCGAGTGGTGAAATCGGTAGACACAGGGGATTTAAAATCCCCCGCCCACAAAGCGTGCCAGTTCGAGTCTGGCCTCGGGCACCATTCTTCTACTACTGAAGATGGTGTAATAGAAGAACCCAGTGATAAGCTGGTTTTTTTATGCCTAAAATTTAGTAAGACAATAAAAAAGAGGGACATTACCCTCTTTTATTATTTTAAAACACACTGCAAATACATCGCGTTTTAAAAATAATCCTTTAGATCACTTCAACCACAATCTTACCCACATGGTCGCCTGTATCCATGGCTGCATGTGCTTCTTGAATTTGATCAAACTTAAATGTCTTATAGATCATTGGCAGGCATTCACCTTTAGACCATAACGGAACAACATTTTCCTGAATGCCTTTGGCAATCTCTGCTTTTTCTGCAGTATTACGCGCACGCATGGTTGAGCCTGTAATGGTCAAACGCTTCATCATGATTTGACCCAACTTCACTTCTTTGGCTTTTGCACCACCTAAGAAGGCGATATAGACCAAACGACCATCACGACGTAATAGATTTAAGTTCTGTGCTAAATACGGTGCACCCACGATATCTAAAATCACATCGACGCCTTGCTCAGCGGTCGCCTCATTAATCACTTGCTCAAAGTCTTGAGTTTTATAGTTAATGGCATGAGTGATATTTGAAATCGCAGCGACTTTTTCATCTGAACCTACCGTCGCAAAGGTTTTCATACCTAAAGCATTACACAACATAATCGCTGTAGTACCAATACCGCTAGTACCGCCATGAATAAGTACCGTTTCACCTGCTTTGGCTTTACCCATTTGGAATACATTTGCCCAAACTGTAAAGAACGTTTCAGGAATGGCCGCTGCTTGAGTAAAGCTGACGCCTTCAGGAATACTCAAAATTTGGCTTTCAGGTACAACACAATACTCAGCATAACCGCCACCATTGGTTAGACCACAGACTTTATCACCCACTTTAAACAAGGTGACATCGGCACCGACTGCAACCACTTCACCTGCCACTTCCAAACCTGGTACTGGTGTTACCCCTTTCGGCATTGGGTACAAACCTTGGCGCTGTAAAATGTCTGGACGGTTAATACCAAAGGCATGCACTTTAACCAACACTTCATCCGCTTTCGCATCTGGGATGGCAACGCTTTCATAGGCCAATTTTTCTACGCCGCCCGGTTCAGTAATAATGACCTGCTGCATGTTTTGCTGTGACATTGTTTTTCCTTTTCAATTATTGACTATTCATCAATCTATGCACTATTTGAACATAGAAATGCCGCAGAATGAATAAACATGGACTTATGTATAATTGGCTGACTATTTAGCAAATTAATAATAGGCAGCACATGGTTCAGGTTGTTGAATATAACGAAGATAACGCCAGCGACTATGAATGGTTCGATGGTTTTGCCGTGATTCGTTTCTATGCAGACTGGTGCGCGCCCTGTGTGCAGAACTTCCCTGTATTTGAGCAGTGCGCAAGTCAAATGTCCGCACAGCATGCACAGCTCAAATTTGGCAAGGTAAATATTGATTCCTCACCGATACTAACCTTGCGCTATAACGTTTATGGACTACCTTCAACCTTAGTATTTTATCGCGGGCAAGTCATTCAACGTATTGCAGGAGTTAAATCGCTGACTGAATTAACAGCCATCATTCAAGATGCTATGCAGTCACACTCAAATCATGACTAAACGAATGTACCTTTTATTTGGATGCAGGCTCATTTGGTAGGCGTACAAACTTCATTAACGTATTACGCACCAATGGCAACACGATCAAAATGAGCGGAAAGGCCATCATCCACGACATGCTCCATGCGCGCAGCCAAATACCAAGAAAGCCTTCAACTAAGCCTTTATTCATCAGCATATTAAAGCAGGAAATTGAACCGCTCATAATGCCGGACAGAATTAGGGGCATCAGCCAAGTCATGTGTTTGGGATGAAATTTTGGGAGTTGATTCATCTGTAAATACCTATTATTCGTCTTGGGCTGCGTTCTGGGCTTTTACGGTTTGTTTTAGTGTTTTCATAAATTGGCCAAAATGCGGCATGAAATCTCTAAATAAAGGATGGTCTTTATTTTCCAGCAAAGTTTCACCAAACAGTTTCAGACCCACGGCAAAGGCTTTGGTTTTTTCATCATCTAATAACTGCGCTTTAGTCAAATGCTCTAGCACCTTAAACATGTCATCATGGTTGTAAGCATTAAACTGCAAAGCTTCGGTATAAGTCGAAGGATTGCCCTGCGCATCGGCAATGTGTTTGAGCGTAATTTCATATTGATGCTGTTTCATTGTGTCACCTCCATACGGCTGATTTCGACGGCCGCCTGATCGATTTTTTCTGCAATGGCATACACCTGTTCAGGTGTCAGTTCACAGTGCTGAATTTTGATTCGCAGTGATGCTTTTAGGTTTTCCATCGCGCGTTTGATGTCGACATATTGTTCGTTGTTATGAATCTGCTTGCGGGTATCAAAACGGCAGAGGATTTTCTCTACTGTGGCTTTTTCGGCATCCAGATGCGCTAAACCTGACTGCGTAACGCTGTATTGCTTACGGTCTTCCGCATTTAGTTCTGCATGTATGTATTGCTGTTCTTCTAGGTAATTCAGCGTTGGGTAAATCGTCCCTGTGCTTGGACTGTAACCGCCGCCTACGATTGCGCCAACATCTTTGATAATGTCATAGCTGAACTTAGGCGCTTGGGAGATGAGATGCAGCACCAATAGTTTCATGTGCCCTGCTTCAAACAGGCGTTTGCGGGTTTTGACTGGACTATCGCGACCATCGAGAAGGTCTGAATTTGACATCGCAAAGATACACCTTAAGATTAATTAAGATATATCTTAATATTTTTCTTACTATTTGAAAAGTAGTATTTCTATTCACGACAATTCATGACGCAAAAAAACTTTAACCCTTTAATCCTATAGGAAAAATTAGCTATACTATCCAAAACTATTGTGGTAATTCAAAATGATTGCCAAAATTCTACTGATAATCAGTTCACTCCTATTATCTATATTGACTTATTTAATCAGCCATGAAGAACTATGGCTTACTTCAACCCACTTATTTTTTGCTTTTGAAATTTCCCAACTTACTAAGTTATGCCAGTCTTTAATTTATGAAAGTCAATTATTATTCTCAATTTTGATTTATCTTTTAGTAGCTGGAATCTGTATTATAATTGGTAAAATTTCCATCCTAGCAGGAAAAACTGGAGCCACAGATAGTCTATCAGTGAACTCAATTGATATTATAGAACCTGCTAATGAATATTTTTTACCTATATATCTAAGCTATATTCTTGTAGCAATTAGCATAAGTACACCAAAAGCATTTTTTATTATTTTTTTAATGATCGCTATCCTGCTTTTCTTCTCAAAAACAGCTTTCTTTAATCCTGTACTTTTAATCTTAGGCTATCGCTTTTATCATATTACCAATAGTAAAGGATTGAAAACACTGCTAATTATAAAATATGATATTAAAAATAAAGATGACTTAAGAAATCAAGACAACACTCATTCGATCAATGTAAAAAAGATCAATGAATATACTTACATTCAATTTTAAAAAAGGGGTGACAATATACCAATGGATATTTTGCTAGCAAAAGTCAGTAGATCACTAAAAAAAGTTCTTTGTCAAAATGATATAGAGATTTTTCAAGCTTTCAGAGATTTTAACTTTCCTAGCATTATTGAATACTCTCCAAACTCTAGTATCGATGAGGACCAATGGTTTTATATTAATTTGACATCAAACATAGGAATTAAAAATCCAATAGATGACTGCACAAATTCAAATAGCAATGATTGGGTACAAATTGTACCAGAAGAATATGAAAAAATACGGTATCTAGCATTGATAGATAAAGTTAAAGGACGTTCTTTTTACCAAAGAGTTCCTGAGTCTTTATTAATTAAAAAGCCTAAACTTAATTTATTTGGATTAAATGACCAACCGAAAATTACTTATAACCCAGTTATTCTATTAAATACAATTCCTGATGCAATTTTTGATGAAAATAATCAACACCTCTATTTCAAAGATCTTGCCAAATTGACAAAAATTTTTCTAGGTATAGATCAATTATTTAAAGAAGCCACAGAGATCGATGTAAGTAATTTTGTTAACTCAAACATTTTTTCAACCAATTTGGGATTTGAAATAAAAAAAGTTACCGTACCTGTTAGAAGAAAAATTACTAATGTACAAGATAGATTTGAGAGCTTTACACCCGAACAAAGAATAGAATTTATTGCTAATACTCAAAAATATTTAAATCACATACCTTTCCAAAATGGGAAATTTTTAATTAGTAAAAATGAGGATGTACGTGATTTAGCCGATGCTCTTGATCAGAGATTTCATGAAACTCCTATTACTAAAGAACCACGAAGAACTCAATCATATCAAGCACTATAAAAAGACCCGCCTTTCGGCGGGTCTTTTTAAATCAATTCAAACTATTACAGACGAACCAACTCAACAATTTTCTCAGCAACTTCTTCAGCAGTCTCCACTGTATAAGTCACATCAGTACCTTCAGCACTATCAGTAATCACAACCACACCAGTTTCACGAACTAGTGCAACTTGCTCCACAGTTAAACCAGCTTTCGCAATTGCAACCACACCTTGCTGAATCAATAAGCTTTCAATCGCTTGCGCATTTTCAAGGGCTTTAGCAGTCACAGTTACAGCAGCAGGTTTTTGACCTAAACGTGCAGCACGCGCTTCAGCAGTAACAGGCTCGTTGTGTGCAGTCCATTCCACTGCAGACTCAACCATACCCGCACCAACAGTCACGTTGCTTAAACGGTCAATAAATATAAATGAACCTGTGTAACGGCTGTCTTGGTAACGGTCAAATACCACTGGCGCATCAAACTCAATCGTTACATCTGCAATCGCATTCAATTCAAGCTGTTCAACTTCCGTTTTTTCCAGTGTGTTCACATTGGTACGATAGTTAATTTTCGCAACTTTCGCAGGAATAGTTTGTGTACCAAACTTCACGTTATACAGCTTGCCAACTACTAAAGGCGCATCTGTCATCCATACCACAGAGGCACGTGCAGAACGTGAAATTAACGGCTGTTCGCCCGCTTTTACCAACACGTTACCGCGTGAAATATCAATTTCATCGTTCAGTGTTAAAGTCACCGCTTGACCTGCAACAGCATGGTCTAAGTTACCATCAAAAGTTACAATTTCTTTAACCGTAGACGACTTACCAGATGGTAATGCAGTAATGGTATCGCCAACTTTCACTTCACCAAGTGCAATCGTACCGCAGAAGCCACGGAAATCGAGGTTCGGACGGTTGACATATTGAACTGGGAAACGGAATTCGTGCTTGCTCGTATCATGCGAAATTTCAACAGTTTCCAAAGTCTCCATTAAAGTCTGACCTTGGTACCACGGCGTATTTGGCGATTTGTTTACAACGTTATCACCATTCAACGCAGAAATAGGCGTGAAGATAATGTTCGCAGGTTTACGGTCGCCCAATTGGTTTACGAACTCATTGTACTCTGCTTGAATTTCATTGAAGCGCGCTTCAGAGAATTCAACCAAGTCCATTTTGTTCACTGCAACCACAATATTACGAATACCCAAAAGACTCGCAATAAATGAGTGACGACGAGTCTGAGTTTGAACGCCATAACGCGCATCAATCAAGATGATCGCTAAATCCGCAGTAGACGCACCCGTTGCCATGTTACGTGTGTACTGCTCATGCCCCGGGGTGTCAGCAATAATGAACTTACGTTTTTCAGTAGAGAAATAACGGTAAGCCACGTCAATGGTAATACCTTGTTCACGTTCCGCTTGTAGACCATCGACAAGTAAAGCCAAGTCAGGTGCATCACCCGTAGTACCGACTTTTTTAGAGTCACGAGTCACGGCTTGCAATTGATCTTCATAAATCAATTTTGAATCGTAAAGCAAACGGCCAATTAAAGTCGATTTACCATCATCCACGTTACCGCAAGTGAGGAAACGTAGAAGGTCTTTATTTTCGTGTTGTTTTAAATACGCCAAGATGTCTTGGCTAATTAAATCTGATTGATGAGACATTGCTCAAAGCTCCACATATTCTTTTGAAATCGGTTTCTGAATCTTTTTAATCCCTCTAAATCTCCCTTTAAGAAAGGGAGACTTTGCTCCGTTCTTTCTCGGGAGTTCTCCCTCTTTAGTAAAGAGGGTGAGCAGCACTGCTGCGCAAGGGAGATTTCTTAAGATTCTTAGAAGTAACCTTCCTGCTTTTTCTTTTCCATCGAACCTGCTTCGTCATGGTCGATCATACGGCCTTGACGTTCAGATGTGGTGGCTAAAAGCATCTCTTGGATAATTTCCGGTAAAGTTGTTGCAGTTGATTCAACCGCACCTGTAAGTGGGTAACAACCTAAAGTACGGAAACGCACCGATTTCATTTGTGGCACTTCACCTTCGTTCAAACGCATACGCTCATCATCAACCATGATCAGTGTACCGTTACGCTCAACCACTGGACGTTCAGCAGCCAAGTACAAAGGAACCAATTTAATATTTTCGAGGTAGATGTATTGCCAAATATCCAACTCAGTCCAGTTAGACAATGGGAACACACGAATACTTTCGCCTTTGTTTACTTTACCATTGTAAAGATTCCAAAGTTCAGGACGTTGGTTTTTAGGGTCCCAACGGTGTTTGGTATCCCGGAACGAGTAAACACGTTCTTTAGCACGAGATTTCTCTTCGTCACGGCGCGCACCGCCAAAAGCCGCATCAAACTGATATTTATCAAGTGCTTGTTTTAAGCCTTGAGTTTTCATGATATCAGTATATTTTGAGCTACCGTAATCGAACGGATTCACGCCTGCGTCTTTACCTTCTTTGTTTTGATGCACGATCAAATCAAAGCCATGCTCTTTTGCCATGTTGTCACGGAAAGTAATCATGTCTTTAAATTTCCAACCCGTGTCTACATGCAGTAGTGGGAATGGAAGTTTGGCAGGATAGAATGCTTTTAAAGCAAGATGCAGCATGACCGCTGAATCTTTACCGATTGAATACAGCATGACAGGGTTTTCGAACTCAGCAGCAACTTCACGGATGATATGAATACTCTCAGCTTCAAGCTGTTTAAGATGAGTAAGTCTTTCCTCATTTAATGACATGGACAACACCAGCTTAGAATATGTGTACTTATTACACTTTTAAAGATATATATACATTATAGTGATTAAGCTTTCATAACGATTGCTTGTTTTGTGATATTGATATTCTTATTCGTCATATACAAATTGTCTGATACTGCTTATCAATTTTAATTAATTTAATACGATAGACTTATCAATTTCATTATTATTCTAGTCCGAGATCCCTAAGTTTACGCAATTTTTTATCAATTAACTAATCGCTAAATCCTCTAAACAATCGGTATTCAAACTCGCTCAAACTGCCTAAAGTAGCTATATCGCTCTCCAATAGTTATTGATATGCCATATAGTCACTATACGCTTGAAACCTTAAAGTCGCTGATTGAAGCCGCAGGTCTTGCTGGCTATATTTATCAGCATTCTTCACACATGCTCGTGCTCCAAGAAGCCTTGAATGATGACGGCAGCCCACTGAATAACTTTATCCAACATGAGCTGAGTGCAGACCAAATTGGCCTTCAGTTCGGCCTACGACTTTTGGACAATAAACTCGAGTTTTTGATTGGGGTGACTCACAGTAACCAAGATCGGGGCTACGAAATTGGCGCTGGCAATTTAAAAGCCGATCAACGTGCATTTAATCTGCTCTATGCTTTTTATAATTTCCCCAAAGCATTTCACTTAATCCACTTCCCGCTCGCAGCCAATAGCACCCAGTTAGAGGAAGAGATCGAAAAGCAACTGTTTCAACTTGAAAGCATGGGCTTTTTAGACACCGCGATTAAAACCAATCCGATGGGCGAGCAAGTGAAGTGGATGAAAACCTTTATTGTTCAAGCGGCATTAGATATGAAAGTACGGATTCAAACTTCATTGTTATAAAAAGGGTTAAAGCTTACTAAAAAGCGCTCTATTGAACGCCAGTTCAAATCTTCATATGACATCGAAAGTCACGGCAAAGCCCTCAGCACTGCCGTGACGCTTATAAATTTACATTTCCTAACATTGTTTTCTGTGCCGTTTAACAGGCCATTTCTCTCCCTTGAGCACGACCACTTATATATCTGCAATTAGGCTGAAAATTTGATTGATCACAATGACTTAAATCTTAAATGGGTAAAGCAGAAATACTATTAACTTTAGATTTAGATAATCCTGACTTAATTGATCACCTATTTTTAAAGAAAAACTTAGTAATAGCTCACATAAAAGCCGACTTTTTGTTAATCTGATCTGTAATTTTTTTACACAATTTCGACAGATAATGTTATTTTATTTACTGAAAAAAATTCGGCCAGAATTATTTTTTTTTGATTTTTTATAAGCATAAATATAGAGATAAATATAATGTGGGAATTGTTTACTCACCCGTCTAATATCGTGTTTAGCATCAGTCTCTGCTTAATGTTCTTGTTTGGACTTTTTGAGATTGTGTTAACAATTTTAGGGGGTGGTTCTCAAGGCTTCTTAGATCAATTCCTACCTGAGGATGTTGGTCATAATGCAGAGCTAGGTGTAGATGCCGATGCAGGTATCGTGACACGTGTGCTCGATTGGTTGTATTTGGGTCGTATTCCACTGTTTGTATGGCTCATCATTTTCTTATGTGTCTATAGTTTATTGGGCTTTGCTATTCAAGCCATCGTTAACCAAATGACCAGTATGATGTTCAGTGCATGGATTATTGCACCAGCCTGTATTTTTCTGTGCATGCCCTTCGTACGTTTTAGCGCAATGCTCATTGCCCGTATTTTACCCCAAGATGAAACCACTGCCATTTATAGTGATGAATTGATCGGTAGAACGGCCACGATCATTTTGGGTGATGCACGACCCCAGTCTCCTGCTCAAGCCAAAGTCAAAGATCAACACGGATTGACCCATTATATTTTGGTTGAACCTGAACAAGATGAAATTTTCAGCCAAGGTCAATCAGTGGTTTTAACCCAAAAAACAAATGTAGGCTTTCAAGCCACCATGCTCTAAATTTTTAATGAATTGATGCTCGATCAGTTCTTTTAACACCATATAAATACATTTAACACGTCATACCTTCTGCATATATCGAAGTCATGATGAGTCAACAAAATACTGATTTTTAAACCAAACTTGTTAGCACTTTAGAGGGTTAACTTGAACTACAACAAAAGAGATAAACGTCCATGTTAGACATTATTCCAAGCGGTATCCTTGTTTCAGTCGGGATAATTTTTGCCGCACTTATTTTTATTGGTTTTATTATTGCTCGACTTTATCGTCGCTCAAGTAAAGAAATTTCATTTGTGCGTACAGGCTTCGGCGGTGAAAAAGTGATTTTAGGTGGCGGTGCCATTGTGCTTCCGGTGCTGCATGAAATTATTCCAGTCAATATGAACACCCTACGTCTTGAAGTACGCCGTGCAGATGACCAAGCGCTGATTACACGTGACCGTATGCGTGTCGATGTGATGGCGGAGTTCTATGTCCGTGTGAAACCAACCGCAGATTCGATTGCTACCGCAGCACAAACGTTAGGTCAAAAGACCATGTCACCGAATGAACTTAAGAATTTGGTTGAAGGCAAATTTGTTGACTCATTACGTGCAGTTGCCGCAGAAATGGCGATGGAAGAGTTGCATGAAAAACGCGTCGACTTCGTACAAAAAGTTCAGCAAGTGGTGTCTGAAGATTTACATAAAAACGGTTTGGAACTTGAAACTGTTTCATTAACTGGCTTAGACCAAACAGGCTTTAAATACTTTAACCCACAAAATGCGTTCGATGCTGAAGGTTTAACTAAACTGACAGAAACCATTGAAGACCGTCGTCGTAAACGTAATGCGATTGAACAAGATGCAGATCTTGCAATTAAGACCAAGAACTTAGAAGCAGAACAAGCACGTCTACAAATTTTGCGTGAAGAAGAATATGCAAAACTGCAACAAGAACGTGAAATTTCAATCCGTCGTGCAGAACAGCTTGCAGAAATTGCATCACAAGAAGCTGCGAAAAAACGTGAAGCCGAAGAAGCGCGTATTGCTGCTGAACGTGAAGTTGACTTAAAGCGTATTACTGCTGCACGTGACGTTGAAAATCAAAATATTCAAAAGTCACAAATTATTCAGCAAGCCCAAGTGGAACAAAAGAAAACCATTGAACTCGCTGAGCAAGACCGTGCCATTGCCATTGCTGAAAAATCTCGTGCCGAATCTGAAGCTAAAGCACATGCCGATCAAGCACGTGCTCAAGCGGTAAAAGCCGAAGAAGAAGTGATTACCGTTCGTCAAATCCAACAAGCTGAACGTCAAAAAGCTGTTGAATTGGTCTCTGCGAAAGAAAAAGCGGAGAAAGATGCGATTGCCATTACTGTCGCGGCTGAAGCGGGTAAACAAGCAGCCGCAGATGAGGCTGAAGCTATCCGTATTGCAGCTGAAGCCGAAGCTGAAAAAGTTCGCTTAAAAGCCAAAGGTGAAGCTGACGCAAAAGTTCTGTTGGCTCAAGCGATGGAAAAACAATACCAAGTTGATGCTGAAGGTACACGTGCAGTGAACGAAGCAAACAACGTATTGTCATCTGAACAGGTTGAAATGCAAATTCGTTTAGCGATGCTGAAATACTTACCAGAAATCATTCGCGAAAGTGTTAAACCAATGGAAAACATTGATGACATTAAGATTTTGCAAGTAAATGGTCTAAATGGTGGTCATGCAGGTTCTTGCCAAGGTGATGCTCACCACGAAGGCAGTGGCAATGTTGCCTTATCAGACCAAGTGGTGAATAGTGCCTTACGCTACCGCAGCCAGGCCCCACTGATTGATAGCTTGATGAGTGAGCTTGGTATCCAAGGTGGCGATATTAACGGTTTAACTCAGAGCTTAAACAAAAAAGCTGGTTAATTCGTTTTACACGCTAAAAAAACCGCAGCTTAATCCTGCGGTTTTTTTTATTGAGATCATCGACAAGGAAGACTTACGAGAGCTTAAATAATTCGTTCAGTACCAAATCATGACTGTAAAATGACGAAATACTGGATCACAACAAAGTGCAAACCAAATCACACTTTTAAGAATAACCCTTCCCCTGCAATCTTGCTACAATCTTCAAATTCATCATATTCTGCTTAGCTATACCTGCCAAAACGTGCAGCAAAATATGCGATGAACACATTCACGAATGATAATACGCTCAGTGCAAATATAAATATGACTTCTTCCTTAAATGCCGTTACTTCCAAACGCCCCTTTAAAAAATTAATAGGCCTAATGACCTGCCTCGGTTTGGTCTTTTCAGGCTGTAGCAGTGCCGAAACTGTACGTATTACCCACCACCCAATACAAGATTTGGTCAAGCAATATGCATCAGCCAATCCTGTACATCAAACCTTGACCAGCGATATACAAAAGCCAAGCATTACAAAACGTATGCGCATTATGCATATCGACTTAGATTATGTATATGATGCCAATCAGGCTCAACAAGAAAAAAATATCCGCGCTTTGATCGAACGTATCCGTCACATTGAAGCCAATACGATTTTTCTACAAGCTTTTGCAGACCCTGATGCCAATGGTTCGGCTGATGCTGTGTATTTTAAAAATCGCTATATCCCAATGCGCTCAGATTTATTTCAACGTGTTTTGCATGAGATACGACAGCAGACTCAAGTAAAAACTGTATATGCATGGCTGCCTTTAATTGCGTGGGAGTTCCCAAAACAATACCCGCTGCAATATGTAAAAAGCCAAAGTGAAAAGAAAGGTTATATTCGGATATCGCCCTTTGACCCGAAAAACCAACAATACACAGCAGAAATTTTTCTAGACTTTATTCAGCAAAATAAAGTGGATGGCATTCTCTTTCATGACGATATTACCCTCAATGATTTTGAGGATAATAGTGCCGCAGCACTTCAGACCTACAAAACTTGGGGCTTCGATCAACAATTGATTGGACAGCCAAAGCATGCGCAGCAGCTTGAATTTTCACGCTACAAAACCGCTTATTTAGATCAATTTGCTGAAGGCATCAGTCAGATTTTAAAACAGCAGCAACCCGACTTACATTTTGCTCGTAATATGTATGCAGAAGCCGTGCTGAACCCGAACAGTGAAAAATGGTTTAGCCAGTCCAATGCCAGCACCTATCAACATTATGATTACAACGCCATCATGGCCATGCCCTATATGGAAAAGTCAGATGACCATCGTCAGTTTTATTTAAACTTGATTGAACGTGCCAAAAAATATGACCCCAATTTGAACCGTACCATTTTTGAACTCCAAGTGACCGATTGGAATCATCAAAAACCCATTTCCAATCAGGAGCTCACTGACACCATCCGTTTACTAGAACAACATGGTGTGCAACATATTGGGTATTATCCAGATGATTTCGTGCAAAATCATCCAGATGCACAGCAAATAAAAAAGGCATTTGCACCTGCCCTAGCTACGGACTGATACCAATGCCTACATCATCAGATCTAGGATTTTAGATCTGATGAAGAACGCTGATCAGCTGTTGATTTTATAGTGTTCTAATTGACCTTCATCCGTATAGTGCAAGGTGATATTTTTTGATTCTCGCATCGTGGCTATATCACTGGCTTTTACATGAAAGCTTTTCGCCAAATCTTCATCTTGAGCATTCTCAGGCGCCTTTCGTCGGTCTTCACCGTGAAAACGCAGCCAGTTATAACTTGCCCAAACAAATAGACAGCAAATAAAGATTCCGATTGAGAAAATCAATTTCATGATCGTTAGACTGGTCATCGGTTGGGACTGATCCATAACCTGTGAATACACCACCGTGCCTTCAAACCACCAAAACACAAGGGTTAATAGCGGTAAAAACAACCACATCCAAAGCATCCACCCGACTGCCATCAGACCATAGCCTGCTGACTTGCGTTTGACGTATTCAGGTTTATCAATATATTCAGGTAATTCAAGCAATGATTCATCTTGAATAATTTTAAAATCTGAATCTGCAACCGGCTTCTGATTTTGTAAATTAACTTGGTTCATTGTTTTCCTCCCCTCTAAATCCACGGTCTGGACTGACCCAACGCGCACGCTGTTGGGTTTTGAAAATAGTCTTTGGCAAAGCAACGACCGTGGTCAGCATGGCTAAGATCCAGAAAAATAAGGGATACCAAATCACCCAAAAATAATTTCGCAGTAAGCGTTTTTTGTCGTAAGCGCGATCGATCCATAAACTCACGAGGAACTGGAATAAACAGGTCACGCCTAAAATCACTCCATACCATTGAGGTAATAGTGATTGGATCGCCCACTCACCCGGTAATGAGAAAAATAGACCATAAAAATACAAGACAAAAATACTGAACATGACATATGCCCAGATCACGCTAATGATAGATTCGAATGCAATCGGCCACATCCGACGTAAACGCCATTTAAATATTTTAGGTAAATAGGCAAATAGTACTTCGATGCCGCCTTGAGCCCAACGTAAACGTTGTTTCCAAAGTCCATTAAATGTTTCTGGCATATAGATATAGCAAAGGGCTTGCGGTACATAGTGCAAATCCCAATGATCAAACTGCAAACGCCATGACACGTCAATATCTTCTGTGATCATGTCATCACGCCAATAACCGATGCGGTCTAGTGCCGTTTTTCTGAAACCTGCAATTGCACCCGACACTGTAAAAATACGACCATAGGTTCTTTGAGATCGCTTGATTAAGCCAATAATCGAAGAAAACTCTCCAACCTGAATTTTACCCAAGATGCTTGAACGGTTCACAATACGTGGATTACCGGTTACAGCGCCCACGCGTGGAAAACTGGTCAGATGATGCATCATCCAAAGTGCCGAATGCGGATGCAGCAATGCGTCACCATCAATACAAATCAGGTATTCAAATTGGCTGACCATCGCGCCTGCACGTAACGCATACGCTTTACCCTGATTCTCAGCCAAATGCACCACACGCAATCTCGGATATTCGAGTGCCAATTGGTCTAAAATTTCAGCGGTTCGATCTTTGCTGCCATCATTCACCGCAATCACTTCAAAATTTGGATATTGGCTCTGCATCGCATATCGAATCGTGTCACGTACCTGTGCTTCTTCATTAAAGCAAGGAACAATAATGCTACAACCGTGTACGGTTGGCACGGGAAGTTCAGGTTGTTTCCATTCTCGCTTTAAGTAGAACCACACGCCTCCAGCAATCCAAATCCACGCCATAAACAAGGGGTATAGGAAAGCAAAGGCAAAAAACAGATCGTTAAAACTCAGTTCCCATTCTTGCATTACTGACCTCCTCGTATATACGGATCACGATAAGTCAGTGGACTGCCATTCAAGCTGATGCTTTGATATAGGTGATGTTGAACGCGTTCGCCATCCTGAAGCTGATAATTATTCAGTCCGATTTTTTGAACCGACGCTGCCCGTAAAGCCTGATAGTTTTGCTGATACTGTGTCCAATCTTTCTCGCTCATATTTGGATTGATATCTAAACTGACAATCAAACGTTGCTTTTGCTCTGTATTCAAAGTCTTCAATGCGGACATAAAAGCTTTAAAACTTTGCGGATGCTGACCTGGATTAATACTTAAATACAGAAAGTCCGATGCTGTTAAGGCACGAGTCACTAAAGGTTTTAATCCAGAAAATTGATGTCCAGTTAAATTCACTTTGAGCGCGGTTTGGTTGTCATTACTAATATTGGAATAAAAATGCGCTTGCGCCTTACTACGCTCTTTAATCGCAATAATTTTTTGCACTTGCTCGGTACATGCGGTTGACCACTGTGTTGAATGAATTGCACAGTCCAAGCTGTTACCGGTGTTAATAATTAAACCTTCAAGCGAACTATTGTTTTTCAATAGATCTGCCGTTAGGTCTGCCAAATTAATCCCCTGCTGTAACTCCAAACTGATTGGGAGCTGAGCATACACTCGATTACCAATTCGTGTACGGGCTTGCCACACAGTGCGATTCAGTAAATCTTGTTGCATCGGTAGTTTTGAATTTGGGAAAAATAAGGCATCAATTTTGCCGTCACCATCATGATCAACAGCGGCATTTAAAAGCAATGTATTGGTTTTTAACGCATTGACCTGATCTAATAATCCACCCAATTTCTGATCTGATTGCTCAGCTGTTGGCGCTTGTAATTCAGCCAAATTAAAATTCAGGAATGTTTTACGTTGTTTATAAGGCGCACGAGCTTCAACGATAAAGTCTTCCATATTTTGGTGGATAAACTCTGGTGTTGGGTTATCCATAATCAAGGCACGCTGATAGGTATGCACTGAATCTGCCTGACTGACCACATTACCTAAGCTAAACGACATGGGCAGTCCTGCTTTACGTGCATATCCCTCAATTTCCGGTGTAACTGCACCGTATGGCCAGAAGATTGCCATACTATGAATACCCAGTTGACGATCGAGTTCTTGTTTAGATTTCTTCAAATCTTGCACAATACGCTGCTCAAACTCAGCATCGGTTTCATAACGATTTTGAGCTGGAAAATACTGACGTGTAATCGCAGCAGGTTCCATATTTTTTTGTGGGTTTGCCAAAATACCATGATGCAGATCATCCGAATGCGACACAAATTCGGCATATCCCGACTTTTGCATTTCCCGCATTTGATCCCAATTCATCAAATTACCCACACCATAAGCTTCATAAGCATCTTTGGTATTACCATTAATCCAACTGGTTGGAATAGCAAAAACTGCAGGAAATTGATATTGCTTTAACAATGGAAAAACTTTGCTATAACTACTTAGCGCACCATCATCAAAGGTTAATAACAGCGCCTTTTCAGGTAGCTTTTTCTTTTGTAAGCGAGCCTGCATGACATCTTCTAAACGAATGGGTTGCCAACCTTCTCGTTTAATCCACGCAAAATATTGCCCAAGATTTTGCGTACTAATCGCATAGACATCTCGGTCACCACGTTTGGCTACATCATCTCGAACATCATGAAAGGTCAGCGTTACAAATTGGTTATGTGCGGTACTTTCATCAAGTTCAGGCATCGCCAAATTTGCAGTTTTTGGCACATTATTGTCAGCAAAAAGATATGTCGTACTGATGGGCAAAGTCACAGCTAGAACTAAGCTTTGCTTCAACATGCGGTGTATTAATGTATTTTTCATTAGAAGCGCCCCTCAAAACCAACAACTGCATAACTACGATCTTCATCTTTTCCGTCATACGGATGTGAACCCCAACCTATGCCGTAGTTCAATTTCCACGTGCGTGAGAGTTGCCAATCATGTTGATAATACAAATTATAAATCGGACGACTTGAGTATCCTTTTTGTCTGAATGTACCGATAGTTGCTGCAAAGTGTTGGTTAAAATGACGTTCATAATCACGCCATGTCATCCAATCATGTTCCAATGTCACTTCAGCGCTATAGTTATGTTCAGGGTTAAAATAAGGCACATCAACCGGATCATTTTTTCCGTAATAACCACGCAGTGTTGCCGCAGAAATATGATGCGGAGATTGCTGGAATTGTTGTTTAAAATATCCAGAGAGTTCTTGGCGTAGATTTCCATCATCAATATCGGTCAATTGAAAACTTGCGCCTGCCTTGCGTGATTCATTTTGTTGCCAGTTCAATGCAAAACGATAAGCCTGCCCTTCATGATCCTGTGCCAAAGATTGCAATGGAATATCCGCTTGGCTGTCATAACCCAGTGCATAGTTCCAATGATCATTTAACCAATGTGACCAATCCAATTGCACACCAAAACGGTCGCCATCGGTGCTTTGAGAGAATAATGCAGATGCAGCTTTACGATCCGAAGCCCACTCTAAACCCATGCCAATCCGCTGGTCTTTTAATTTGCCAGACTCATACTTCGACCAACGATTGCTATGGTCTGCAAAGAGTCGATAATTATCGTAAAACCATGGGCTATTGATACGCGTCCAGTTTTCCTGTTCACGTGAACCTTTCAGGCGATTTTGTACACGAGGATCATCAGACTCACTTTTCGCAAAGGTACTTTGATGTTGAATTGACGCACGATTCCGATCATCCAATTCTTTTTTACTTTGTTTTACGCCCGTATCATCACCGACATGGCTGACCATATATTGATTGAGTTCACGCCAAGCTTGAATTTGACTTAAAGCTTGAAAATTCTGCATGCGGTTAATTTGCGTTCCCTGTGAAATTGGCTCTAAGCTGTTCTGCTGCGCCAAAGTGTGCTGGGACTGCTCTGGTTTTTCACGCCAACGTTGAATTAATGCCAAATTATTTTGATACCCGATATTGCCGGGAGCCTTTGCTGTTAAGTTATTGAAATAACGTTCAGCTTTTTCATGTTCATTGCGATAAGCAAAGTTCAATCCCTTCAACGCAATAAATTCAGTACGATCATCGTGTGGCGCCTTATCAACCCCTTTCGCATTACTATAAACAAAGGTCGGCAACTGTTTGTCCATGGTCTCAATTAACTGATTGGCTTGTTTAAATTTTTCTTGTTCGATCAAGCTATAGTACAAACCAGCATAGACGTTATAGTCAGCATAATTTTTTTCAGCAAATAAACTCTGATATAAAGGCTCAGCTTTTTCAGGTTGACGTAATTTTAAATAACTGTCTGCCAAAGCATGTCGTACATAAGCAGGCATTTCTTTAGCTGTTTGACCGGTTTTTTCTACTTGTGCTAGTGCCTGCTTTGAAGCATTACGTGCATTTAAGGCATAGATATATTCATAATAAAATTTACGTTTACTGGCTTCATCTGCAGGAAGTGAGTCTTCATAAGCACTCATTTCAGCCAGAACACGATCTAGTGGTTCAAATGCCGTTGCCCCACGCTTCATATCAAACGCATTTTTTGAGGCTTGAATGCCTTGTTGGATACGCTGTGAGAACTCATTCATCTTGAGCAAATGTTGCAACACTGGCGTAGAACCATTGAGTCCATTGGCCTGAATATAGCTTTGCGCAGTGGCAAAATCGCTATTTTGCAACAGAGCCAAGACATACTGTTCTTGGGTATCTGCATTTGGCTGTTTTTCTAGCGCATATTTCGCTGCATTGAGCGATTCAGCAGGCATATCCAATAATCGATAGGCATAAGATAGTTGCGAAAGATAATCTGCACCAAGCGACTGTAAGTTGAGATTTGCCATTTTTTGTTTTGCTTGATCTTTTTGACCTGATTCTGCCAGCAACACACCCTGCCAAATCAACCAGTGTTCCGATTGATCCTGCTGATAAAATTTTTGTGCCCACTGTAAGGCTTGATCATATTGTTTAAGATCACGTAAAGCTTTGATGACACTGACTTTGCCATAATCTGGAAACGTCGCTGGACTAATCTTCGCCAAGTAGGCCACATCTCTAGAGCTAAAGGTTGCATTTGCATAACGCAGGAGCGTGTAATCTGCAATGAGCTTCTGATTTTCAGGATGTTGCGCTAATAAAACTTGTAATTGGTTAAATCCCTGATCCAATTTACCGACACGGATATCCGCAACACTTTGTTCTCTTTGCTGATCAATATTATCAACTGCAAATACAATCGTAGGAAGGCTCGAAAAAATCGACAAGAAACATAGACGAGATAAATAAGATTTATAAATCATGATTATTCACGTTAGAAGAGTAATTATTCATCAAATTAAATTAATGTGATGTGTTTCACATTATATCATGTTTTAACCGATTAAATTTGGTTAATTATTCATACTAAAGTGTTAATAATGAATGAGAATATGCTGATTTTATAAATTTTCTTTACTATTCAACCACTATTATAAAATAAAAATAAAAAAACCCCTCATTTGAGGGGTTTTTATTAACAGAAACTTACCGTACTTAAGCAAGACCTTTAGACTTTAAAACTTCGTACATAGTCGAGCCTAATTCAGCAGGACTACGGGTATAGGCCATACCGGCTTTTTCAAAGGCAGCGAATTTCTCTTCTGCTGTGCCTTTACCGCCCGAAATGATCGCGCCTGCATGTCCCATACGTTTACCTTTTGGTGCAGTCACACCCGCGATATAACCTACAACAGGCTTAGTTACATTCGACTGGATATATTCAGCCGCTTCTTCTTCTGCTGTACCACCAATCTCACCAATCATGATGATCGCTTCAGTTTGTGGGTCGTCTTGGAACAGCTTTAAGCAATCAATTTGGTTCATGCCCGGAATTGGATCTCCCCCAATACCGATACACGTCGACTGACCTAGACCCAGCTTCGTGGTTTGCGCTACAGCTTCATAGGTCAGAGTCCCTGAACGCGAGATAATGCCGATTTTACCCGGTTGATGAATATGCCCCGGCATAATACCGATCTTACATTCACCCGGAGTAATAATCCCTGGACAGTTCGGACCAATTAGACGTGCATTATTACCATAGGTTTCTAGGTAACGTTTAGCTTTTAGCATATCGAGTGTCGGTACACCTTCCGTAATCACAACGATCAGCTCAACACCTGAATCAATCGATTCAATAATTGAATCTAGGACAAATGGTGCCGGTACATAAATCGAAGTTGCCGTTGCACCCGTTTCACGTACCGCTTCTTTCATGGTATTGAATACGGGTAGATTCAAATGTTGTGTGCCGCCCTTACCCGGAGTCACCCCACCGACCACTTTTGTGCCGTAAGCAATTGACTGTTCAGAATGGAATGTGCCGTTTTTACCGGTAAAACCTTGTACCAATACTTTGGTGTCTTTATTAACTAATACGCTCATGATCTCTACTCCCTTAGCCTTTTACCGCAGCAACAATTTTTTCTGCAGCATCAGCCAAGCCATTTGCAGAAATCAATTTCAAACCTGATTCATCAAGTAATTTTGCACCCAACTCTGCATTGTTCCCTTCTAGACGAACAACCACAGGTACAGTCACATTTACTTCTTGAACCGCTGCAATAATTGCTTCAGCAATCATGTCACAACGTACAATTCCGCCAAAAATATTAATTAATACACCCTGCACAGAACTATCCGCCAAAATGATTTTAAAGGCTTCAATTACGCGTTCTTTGGTCGCGCCGCCTCCGACATCTAGGAAGTTTGCAGGTTGACCACCATATAGCTTGATGATGTCCATGGTTGCCATCGCTAGACCAGCACCATTCACCATACAGCCAATATTGCCTTCTAAGGCAACATAGTTCAGATCAAACTCAGAGGCTTTCAGCTCACGCTCATTTTCTTGCGTTTTATCGCGTAGTGCTGCGATTTCTGGTAAGCGATATAAAGCATTTGAGTCGATACCAATTTTTGCATCCACACATAAAATCTCGCCATTTTCACGTACGGATAACGGGTTAATTTCAAATAAAGCAAAATCATTTTCAATAAATGCTTGATAAGCCGCAGACATGATTTTGACAAATTGATTCACTTGACCATCTTTTAGGTTTAAAGCAAACGCCACTTCACGTGCTTGGAATGGTAACAATCCCACTAGAGGATCTACTTCAACTTTAATAATTTTTTCAGGCGTTTCTTCTGCAACTTTCTCAATTTCAACACCGCCTTCAGTCGATGCCATAAAGGTCACACGACGGCTAGAACGGTCAACTACAGCACCTAGGTACAATTCACGCTCTACTGGATAAACATCTTCAGATACCAAAATACCGCTGACGGGTTGACCTAATGCATCTGTTTGATAAGTGACTAAGCGTGAGCCGACCATTTGGTTCACATAATCAGTGGCTTCTTGTGCAGATTTTACGACTTTAACGCCGCCTGCTTTACCACGACCACCTGCATGCACTTGGGCTTTGAGTACCGCAAACTTACCACCCAGTTGCTCAAAAGCTTTGACTGCTTCTTCTGCGGTAGTTACAAATACGCCTTCTTGGACTGGCATACCATATTTTTTTAATAACGCTTTAGCTTGATATTCGTGTAGATTCATTGAACAACCTTTTACTCTTTCTTCGCTTTGTTATGACCCATTAAAGCCCAGACATCCGTCAAAGCAGCTTTAACCTTTTTAAATCTTAAAATATTTCTTATCTTTATTTTTAGATGATTATTCAAATTAAAACAACCATCTGAAACAAAAAAGAGCGGCCTAAGCCGCTCTTTTTACATCTTATTTACGTTTACGCTGAATCGCGTGAATTGCACGTCCATCGACTGCAAGTGCAGCTTCGTGAACGACTTCAGAGAATGTCGGGTGACCGAAAGTCATTAACTGTAGGTCTTCAACACTTGATACGAACTCAAGTGCGATCATACCTTGGTGTACGATATCAGACGCTGCAGGTCCAATCACGTGCATACCGAGTAGACGATCTGTCTTCGCATCAGCAACAAACTTAACAAAGCCTGCGTTTTCACCAGCAGCCATTGCACGACCATTTGCAGCGAAACCAAATTGACCTGTTTTAACTTCGTGGCCTTTTTCTTTCGCTTGCTCTTCTGTTAAACCAACCCACGCCGCTTCTGGGTGTGTGTAAATTACAGAGATGATAGTGTCATAGTTCACTTGAGCTGCGTGACCGTGGATACGCTCAACAGCCATTACGCCTTCTTCCATTGCTTTATGTGCAAGCATTGGACCACGTACCAAGTCACCAATTGCGTATACACCTTCAACTGAAGTTGCACACCAATCGTTTACTTCAACTAAACCGCGTTCAGTGAGTTTAATGCCTGAATCTTCGGCCAATAAACCTTCTGCATATGCTTTACGGCCCACACAAACGATCAATTTATCGAAAGTTTGAGTTTTGTCTTCGCCGCCTTGAGTGTACTTAACAGTAACTTCACGGCCATTGACTTCTGTACCAGCAACTTTAGCGCCAACACGGATATCAAGGCCTTGTTTAGTCAATACTTTTTGGTAGTCTTTTGCCAAAGCCTTATCAGCCATTGGCAAGAATGCATCCATTGCTTCAAATACAACAACTTCAGAACCAAGACGACGCCATACTGAACCAAGTTCAAGACCAATTACACCCGCGCCGATTACGCCAAGACGTTTAGGCACTTCTGGGAACTCAAGCGCACCAGTAGAGTCAACAATAATGTCTTGGTCTACAGGAGCAACAGGAATATTTACCGGCACAGAACCCGATGCAAGGATTACATATTTAGGTTCTAAAATTTGAGTTTCACCTTCGTGAGATACAAACTCAACTTTCTTACCTGCAAGTAATTTACCTGTACCTTTTAACCATTCGATACCATTGCCTTTAAGTAGGCCATCAATACCCATTGTTAATTGGTTAACAATTTTGTCTTTACGATCAAGCAGTTTTGCAAGATCAAATTTCACTTCACCAGTCGTAATACCGTGGTCATCTAAGTGATGAACGGTATCTTCATAGCGGTGAGATGAATCAAGTAATGCTTTAGATGGGATACAACCCACGTTTAAGCAAGTACCACCTAAAGATGGTTTACCTTTATGAATACGTTTTTCAATACAAGCTACTTTAAAGCCTAATTGAGCAGCGCGGATAGCAGCTTCATAACCACCAGGACCGCCACCAATAACAACTAAATCAAATTGAGACATGTGTATCTCCAAAAATGGGCTTAGAGGATCGCTCTAAGCCCATTGCATTATTCTGAAGTATTAAAGATCAAGGATTAGCTTAGCTGGTTCTTCTAACAATTCTTTGATTGTTACAAGGAAGCCTACTGCTTCTTTACCATCGATTAGACGGTGGTCATAAGAAAGCGCTAAGTACATCATTGGCAAGATTTCAACTTGACCATTTACAGCCATAGGACGTTCTTGGATTTTATGCATACCCAAAATCGCAGTTTGTGGCGTATTTAAGATAGGTGTAGAAAGCAAAGAACCGAAAGTACCACCATTAGTAATAGTGAATGTACCGCCAGTCATATCTTCGATACCCAATTTACCATCACGCGCTTTACCAGCGTATGCACGGATACCGTTTTCAACTTCAGCATAGTTCATGCGGTCAGTATCACGAAGAACTGGAACTACTAGACCACGGTCACTTGATACAGCAACACCGATGTCGTAGAAACCGTGGTAAACGATGTCATTGCCATCAATCGAAGCGTTTACAGCTGGGTAGCGTTTAAGTGCTTCAGTTGCCGCTTTAACAAAGAATGACATGAAGCCAAGACGTGCACCATGACGCTTTTCAAAAGCATCTTTGTATTGCGCACGCATTTCCATGATTGGTTTCATGTTTACTTCGTTGAACGTAGTCAACATTGCAGTTTCTTGAGTTGCAGCAAGTAGACGTTCAGCAACACGCTTACGAAGACGAGTCATAGGAACACGTTTTTCGATACGTTCACCAACAGCAACGCTTAATGGCGCAGCAGCAGGAGCAGCTGGTTTAGCTTGATGGTTTGCAACATCTTCTTTAGTGATGCGACCGCCACGGCCAGTGCCAGCAACGTCAGCAGCAGCAATGCCAGACTCAGTCAATGCTTTACGCACTGCAGGAGCTTGATCAGCAACAGGTTGAGCACGTTCAACAACAGGAGCAGCGCCCGCTTGAGTTTGCGCAGCAGCTTGTTCTACTTTCTCTTCTGATTGAACAGCTTGAGTTTGAGCAGCGCCAGAAGCAGCACCTTCTTCAAAAGTCGCAATCACTTCGTTCGATAAAACTGTATCGCCTTCGTTTTTAACGATTGCAGAAATCGTACCGTCAGCAGGAGCTACAACTTCTAAAACAACTTTATCTGTTTCAATATCACAAATCACTTCGTCACGTGATACTGCTTCACCTGGTTGTTTGTGCCAAGTTGCAACTGTACCGTCAGCAACTGACTCTGGGAATACCGGTGCTTTAATTTCGGTTGCCATTATTAAGAATCTCCTGTTATTCAGCTACGATAGCTAAAGCATCATTTACGAGCTGAGCTTGTTGTTTTGCGTGCAAATATGGTGAACCACAAGCCGGTGCAGCAGAAGCTTCACGACCTGCATAACTAATACGAACTTGTTTGCCCGCTTTCATCACGTCGTCATAAAGACGCGGAGCGATGAATAACCATGCACCTTGGTTCTTCGGTTCTTCTTGAGCCCAAACCAATTCTTTAACGTTTGGATATTGTGCCAGAACTTCAGCAAGACGTGCTTCTGGATACGGATACAATTGTTCAATACGAACGATTGCTGTGTTGTTCAATTCTTTTTCACGACGTTTTTCAAGTAAGTCGTAGTAAACCTTACCACCACAAAGCACTAGACGAGTTACGTCTGACTTGTTGATATTGTCAATTTCATCGATCACAGTTTGGAATGAACCATTTGCAAGTTCTTCTAAAGTAGACGTTGCAAGTTTGTGACGAAGAAGAGACTTCGGTGAAGTCACGATCATTGGTTTACGGATTGGACGAAGTGCTTGACGACGCATCGCATGGTAAATCTGCGCTGGTGTAGTCGGTGTGATCACTTGCATGTTTTCTTCAGCACATAGCTGTAAGAAACGCTCTAAACGAGCTGATGAATGCTCAGGACCTTGACCCTCAAAGCCATGTGGAAGAAGCATAGTCAGACCGCATACACGTTCCCACTTAGTTTCGCCAGACGCGATGAACTGATCGATTACAACCTGTGCACAGTTTGCGAAGTCACCAAATTGCGCTTCCCAAATGACAAGGCTCTTCGGAAGAGTCGTTGCATAACCGTATTCGAATGCAAGAACCGCCATTTCTGACAATAATGAGTCATAAATAGCTGTACGTGGTTGGTTTTCTTTCAAGTTACATAATGGAATGTAAGTTGAACCATCTACTTGGTTATGAAGTTTTGCATGACGGTGTGAGAATGTACCACGACCAACGTCTTCACCTGTTAAACGAACAAGGAAACCTTCATCTAGAAGAGACGCGTAAGCTAATGTTTCAGCAGCACCCCAGTTCAATGGCATTTCACCAGTCTGCATTTTCAGACGGTCATCAATCACTTTAGCAACCTGACGTTGCATCACGAAGCCTTCTGGAAGCTCGCGCATTTTCGCACCAAGCTCTTTTAGACGTTCGATTGGGAAAGTGGTATCCCATTTATCTGTGTATTCGTGGCCTAAGTAAGGTTTCCAGTCCACAAACATTTTTGTATTTGGCTCAAGTACCAACGCATTTGCAACGTGTTTACCTGCTTCAAGGTCAGAACGATACTGTTCAACCATTGCATCAGCAGAAGCGCGATCAAGAACACCTTCTTGTACAAGCTTGTCAGCATAAAGCGTACGTGTTGTCGCTTTTTTATTGATGATTTGATACATCATTGGCTGAGTTGCAGCTGGCTCGTCGGCTTCGTTATGACCACGACGACGGTAGCAGAACATATCGATTACAACATCTTTACGGAATGTATGACGGAAATCGTGTGCCAATTGAGAAACAAATAATACAGATTCAGGATCATCACCGTTCACATGGAAGATCGGTGCTTGGATCATTTTCGCGATGTCAGTACAGTATTCTGTAGAACGCGCATCACGTGGGTCAGACGTTGTGAAACCAACTTGGTTGTTTACAACGATATGAACTGTACCACCCACGGTATAACCGCGAGTTTGTGACATTTGGAAGGTTTCTTGGTTTACACCTTGACCTGCAAATGCAGCATCACCGTGAACGATGATTGGTAATACATCATCACCACCGATATCTTTACGACGTACTTGACGTGCGCGTACAGAACCTTCTACTACAGGTCCAACGATTTCTAAGTGTGATGGGTTAAACGCTAATGCCAAATGAACTTCGCCACCCGGAGTCATTACGTTTGAAGAGAAACCTTGGTGGTATTTAACGTCACCAGAGCCTTTTTTATGCAGAGATTTACCTTCAAACTCACCAAATAGATCAGCTGGGTTTTTACCCATGATGTTTACAAGAAGGTTTAAACGGCCACGGTGAGGCATACCGATAACCACTTCTTTACAGCCTACTGAACCTGCGCGTTGAATAAGTTCATTCACCATAGGAATGAAAGATTCACCACCCTCAACACCGAAACGTTTCGCACCAACGAATTTGTTACCAAGATATTTTTCTAGGCCTTCAGCTGCAGTTAGACGTTCAAGGATGTGTTTTTTCTGGTCTGCAGTGTAGCCAAATTGACCACGAGTACCTTCAAGGCGTTGTTGAATCCAACGTTTTTCTTTTGTATCAACAATGTGCATGTATTCAACACCAATTGAAGCAGTATAAGTTGCTTCCATTGCTTGAACCATTTCACCAAGTGTTGCTTCAGACTTACCGATTGCAAGGTTACCTGTATTAAATACAGTATCTAAGTCAGACTGAGTTAGACCGTGCGCAGCAAGATCTAGATCAGGCACGATTTCACGTTTTGCAAGACCAAGTGGATCTAATTTTGCGTTTTGATGACCACGGTTACGGTATGCAGCGATCAACTGTAATACACCAATTTGACGGCGTTCATGCTCAGAACTTACTGCACTTTGCACTACTGGCTGAACACGGCTTGAATTACGGCCTAATAATAGGAATTGCTCACGTACATTGCTGTGTGGTTGATCACCTTTCGGGAATTTATCGAAGTATTCACGCCAATCAGCCTCTACTGAGTCTGGAGCCGTTAGATACTGCTCATAAAGTTCTTCAATATACGCTGCACTGTCAGCGCTAAGTTCAGTGTCAAGACGCAGTGCGTCAGCAACTTCTTGCATTTGTGGACCCATTTCCTATTGCAAAACATTTCAGGATGCTTTTTAAGCGAACCCATGATTAGTAATGTCAAATTGGTAATATGACATTAGTCCCCATTAGGCTTAAGCCTTGAGGCGTTATCACTACATTAGGATTACCCAATGTGATTAATGAACAATAACGCCCTCAGCGGCATCATTACTCATTGAGAAATACCCGACCTAAATCGGGCAATTTTTGCAAATCATCTTAGAAAAAATAAATTTTTCGCAATTATCTTTTCTAAAGCGACTTTATTAACATTTATATACCTTCTACAGCGCTTAAATTGTAGAAAAAATGTACCCAATTCAAAGTCATTTTTTACATATAGTGATACTTTAAATGCTAACACGTTCGAGCATTTTCAATTGATTTTTTTGACACATACCTCTCATAAATTAGCGAAATACACTGTTTGTATTTTCATCTATGATATGGTGCTACATATAAAATGATCTTTCAATTAAGACAAAAGTCTACGTTCGATTATTACCTCATCTCATATACAAAAACAAAAGAGAGCTGACATTCCTATCCTCTCTCTTTTTACTACGTTACATAATAACATCTTCTAATCCTTTTGACAGACTTGAACGAGCGTTTCATCAATAAATAACCATTTATCTATCACTTTATACTTTTAATTCACTACGTTTCTATGAAATCCATTTATAACACTCTGCAATGACAGCGAATAACTTTCACTATCATCACTTTTATATATGACAAAAAAAGCGCACCCAATGGTGCGCTTCTTTTTACTGCTAAATCTATTAACCTAGATCTAAAAGCATATTACGGATGTGACCGATTGCTTTAGTTGGGTTAAGACCCTTAGGACATACAGATACACAGTTCATGATACCTTTACAACGGAACAATGAGAATGGGTCGTCAAGACGAGCCAAACGCTCTTGAGTTGCTGTATCACGAGAGTCAATGATGAAGCGATATGCGTTCAACAATGCTGAAGGACCCAAGAACTTGTCTGGGTTCCACCAGAATGATGGACATGAAGTTGAACAACATGCACAAAGAATACATTCGTACAAACCATCTAAATGTTCACGCTCTTCAGGAGACTGCAAACGCTCTTTAGGAGGCGCAGGCTGATTGTTGATTAGGAACGGATGGATTTTATTGTACTGATCGTAGAACTGATTCATATCTACAACCAAATCTTTAATTACTGGAAGACCTGGAAGTGGACGAATTGTGATCACTTCTGGTAAGTCATTTAGGTTCCAAAGACACGCCAAACCATTTTTACCATTAATGTTTACACCATCAGAACCACAAATACCTTCACGACATGAACGACGGAATGTTAATGATTCGTCTTGAACTTTTAATGCTAGAAGTGCATCAAGCAACATACGATGCTTATCAGTCAACTCTAGTTTAAAAGTTTGCATGTACGGAGCTGCATCCTTATCAGGATCGTAGCGGTAGATATTAAATGTACGAGTACCTCTACTCATCTTACTTCTCCCAATTAGAATGTACGTGGTTTAGGCGGAATAGCATCTACAGATAAAGGCTTGTAACGTACTGGTTTGTACTCAAGACGGTTATCTACAGAGAACCATAAAGTGTGTTTCATCCACTCATCATCACGACGACCGTATGGGTAGTCAGCATGATCAGGTGGTAATTCAAAATCTACCACTGTATGCGCACCACGACATTCTTTACGTGCAGCCGCAGAAATCAGTGTCGCTTTCGCAACTTCATACAGGTTTTCAACTTCTAGAGCTTCAACACGCGCTGTGTTAAATACTTTAGATTTGTCTTTCAAGTGAATGTTACGTACACGTGGTTCGAGCGCAAGAATCTGTTTCACACCCTCTTCAAGAAGTGCAGATGTACGGAATACACCAGCGTGATCTTGAACGATGTCACGGATTGCATCTGCAACTTCTTGAGCATTTTCACCAGAAGTTGATTCATCAAGATGACGAACACGATTCAAAGTTTTTTCAAGAACAGTTGTAGGAAGCGGCGCATATTCATCACCGTGGTGTTTAGTTACATAGTCAACAATATGTTCACCAGCAGCTTTACCAAATACAACCAAGTCAAGCAATGAGTTTGTACCTAGACGGTTAGCACCATGTACAGATACACATGAACATTCACCAATTGCATAGAAACCTTTCACTGGTTTAGTGAAATCACGGTCACCCGCATTGTGTGAGTACACACCAGTTTCTTTATTGTAGTTCGCAACCAAAGCTTCAGTTTCACGAGATACAGGTACAACCACTTGACCATGAATATTTGTAGGAATACCACCCATTTGGTAATGGATTGTAGGTACTACAGGAATTGGCTCTTTAGTGATGTCAACGTTCGCGAATTTCTTACCAATCTCAAATACAGATGGAAGACGTTTCATGATTGTTTCAGCACCAAGATGCGTCATATCAAGCAAGATGTAGTCTTTCTTAGGACCACAGCCACGACCTTCTTTAATTTCTTGGTCCATTGAACGTGATACGAAGTCACGAGGTGCCAAGTCTTTCAGTGTCGGAGCATAACGTTCCATGAACGGCTCACCAGCATCGTTACGAAGGATCGCACCTTCACCACGACAACCTTCTGTCAACAATACGCCTGCGCCCGCAACACCTGTTGGGTGGAATTGCCAGAATTCCATATCTTGTAATGGAATACCTGCACGAGCTGCCATACCAAGACCGTCACCAGTATTAATATAAGCGTTAGTAGATGCACGGTAAACACGACCAGCACCACCAGTAGCGAACAATGTTGCTTTACCTTGGAATACTGCAATTTTACCTGTTTCTTGGTCAATTGCTGTCACACCAAGCACATCACCCTCTTCATTACGGATCAAATCAAGTGCGATCCATTCAACGAAGAATTGAGTACCCATTTTCACGTTGCTTTGATAAAGCGTATGAAGAAGAGCGTGACCTGTACGGTCGGCAGCAGCACATGCACGTGGAACTGGTTTTTCACCATAGTTCGCAGCATGACCACCAAACGGACGTTGGTAAATTGTACCGTCAGCGTTACGGTCAAATGGCATACCTAGGTGTTCAAGCTCATATACAACTTGAGGCGCTTCACGAGTCATAAACTCAATTGCGTCTTGGTCACCTAACCAGTCAGAACCTTTAACTGTATCGTAGAAGTGGTAGTGCCAGTTATCTTCTTGCATGTTACCAAGAGATGCACCAATACCACCCTGCGCTGCAACAGTGTGTGAACGAGTTGGGAATACTTTAGTCAGTACAGCAACTTTCAAACCAGCTTGAGCAAGTTGGTAAGAAGCACGCATACCTGAACCACCACCACCAACGATGACTGCATCGAAAGTTAGGTGTGGAATATTTGTGTAATCTTCTTTAGGGGTTATAGCGCCCATGATATTTTCCTATCAATTTGCCCAAAAAATCTGGATCGCCCAGATCGCGTATGCAAATACTGCAACAATCACTGCAGAAGTCAGCACTAAACGCAGACCGTTTGCTGAAGGACCCATTTGACGAGTAGTCACATAGTCAGTGAATACTTGCCACATACCAATCCAAGCATGCGCAACAAGAGATAAGACAGACAATAAAGATAAAATCTTCATTGGTGTTGTCATCATAAAGCCATACCATTGCTCAAAAGTGAATCCGCTATTGCAAAGGATCCAGCCCAGCACAACAATAGTATAAACAGCCAATACAACGGCACTTACACGTTGGATAAACCAATCGCGCGAACCTGATCCTGTTAAACCTGTAGCACTTTTCATTAGAGAACAATCCATACAAATGCTGCAACAATACCGATTGCAGACAAGATCAATGAAATAGTAGCTGCGATACGACCACTTTGAAGTTCTTCAGCAACGCCAAGATCTGCAAATAGATGCTTGATACCACCGATAAGGTGATAAATTAAGCCGGCTACAAATACCCATACGACAAAACGCACAATAAAGCTATCAAACACAGCTTGAACTTGCGCAAAACCTTCAGGTGAAGATAAAGATTTGTCTAAAATCCAAAGAAGGACCGGTACGAGTAAAAATACGATAACACCTGATAGACGGTGTAAAATTGATGCAATAGCCACAGGGGATTTTAAGTTTACGTCTAAAACTTGACCCATGGACAAATTGACAGGTCTGTTGCTTTTCACAGCGGGCATCCTGTAAGTAAAAACTCCATCCGGAGTTTGTTGGAATTAATTCGTAGGAAAGCTAGCATAGTCAGACATTACAATATAATAAACTCTGCAGCTGTCTGATCTTATAAACGACAGGGAATTATAAAACGTGAACTTTCAAAACACAAACGAAGACAATTAGGAATTTTGCAAAATATCCTTAAATAAGAATCATTAACAATAACTTCTCTAAAAACAAATACCTTATTCATCTAAGAAAATCATACTATGTTATTGGTTTTAATCAGTTAAATGTAAGTTTCACTTATTGTTTTTGTGTGTATATGGCGATTTAAACTTTTAGACTAAAGATGAACAAATCTAAATCTTTCTTTTCCCACTACATTTTAAAATCTTCCAACACATTCGCCAAGCCATAATCATAAAAATAAATGTGCATCATTTTCTCAAATGATAAAACTGAAAGATCATGAAACGAAATAAGTACTTAGTCTGTGCATAAAAATCTCAGCAACAGCAAATCTGTTTAATAAAACTCCATTTTTTACCTTTCCAATGACAAAAATGTTCATTTATTGATCTTTTAAAGGCGTTTAATTAACTATTTTTTAACCAAACGAACTTTTTTTTAAGTACGATTAAGTCGTTTTAATTATGAATAAGAAAAAAGCAATTTAGAGCCACAGATGTGTGTAAGTTACGAAAATTATAATAATTTAATGAAATAGCGGTCTTGTAATTCATATTTGTTTCAGAGTTTTTAAGAATTAAAAATTGCTTACAATTAAGGCAATAGGCTTTTTTTAATCTGCACCTCCCCTGCAAATTGACTTATTATACTGCGTCGGCACTGTGATTTTACTCATTTTTTAAGCGTATGAATTGTGCTTCATTTCAAGGAATGATCCTCAATTTATATCCATAAGTATAATTGACAAAATTTCAGTTCCCTCTAATCTTAGAGCAAATTTTTGATCTGTCTGATTCTCGCATTAAAAGATTAGTACTGAGTCAGATAAAACATTCACCAGGACAGGAGATCTATTGAATGTCTGAAGCAACTGGCAAAAAAGCCGTTTTACAGCTTGATGGCAAAGAAATTGACTTACCAATTTACAGTGGCACTCTAGGCCCAGATGTAATTGACGTTAAAGATGTGTTGGCCGCAGGTCACTTTACTTTTGATCCTGGTTTTGTCTCAACGGCTGCTTGTGAATCTAAAATCACTTTCATTGACGGCGGTAAAGGTGTTCTTCTACACCGTGGCTACCCAATCGACCAGCTTGCTACTAAAGCAGACTACTTAGAAACTTGCTACCTTCTTTTGAACGGCGAGCTTCCTACTGCTGAACAAAAACAAGAATTCGATGCTAAAGTTCGTAACCACACTATGGTTCACGATCAAGTTGGCCGTTTCTTCAATGGTTTCCGTCGTGACGCTCACCCTATGGCGATCATGTGTGGTGTTGTTGGTGCGCTTTCTGCGTTCTATCACAACGGTTTCGATGTTGAAAACATTGACCACCGCGAAATCACTGCTATTCGCTTAATCGCTAAAGTTCCTACTTTAGCTGCTTGGACTTACAAATACACAGTAGGCCAACCATTCGTTTACCCACGTAACGACTTAAGCTACGCAGAAAACTTCTTGTACATGATGTTTGCTACTCCTGCAGACCGTGATTACAAAGTTGACCCTATTCTTGCTAAAGCAATGGACCGTATCTTCACGCTTCATGCTGACCACGAACAAAACGCGTCTACTTCTACAGTACGTCTTGCTGGTTCTACTGGCGCTAACCCATACGCATGTATCGCTGCGGGTATCGCGGCTCTATGGGGACCTGCTCACGGCGGCGCGAACGAAGCTGTTCTTAAGATGCTTGATGAAATCGGCACTGTAGAAAACGTTGCTCCGTTCATGGAAAAAGTGAAAACTAAAGAAGTTAAACTTATGGGCTTCGGTCACCGAGTTTACAAAAACTTCGATCCACGTGCGAAAGTAATGAAAGAGACTTGTGACGAAGTGTTAACTGCACTTGGTATCAACGATCCACAACTTGCTTTGGCTATGGAACTTGAACGTATTGCGCTTTCTGACGAATACTTCATCAAACGTAACCTATACCCTAACGTAGACTTCTACTCAGGTATCATCCTTAAAGCGATTGGTATCCCAACAGAAATGTTTACTGTAATCTTCGCTCTTGCACGTACTGTTGGTTGGATCAGCCACTGGTTAGAAATGCACAGCGCACCTTACAAAATCGGTCGTCCTCGTCAGCTTTACACTGGCGAAACTCAACGCGATATCCAAGGTCGTTAATTCGAAAGAATTGTGCGAATCTAAAAACCGTCCCTTTGGGGCGGTTTTTTTATGCAGCTAGAATTATTTTGCGCTATTGAACAGCCCCATCTGACTGAATTTTCCAACTCAATCATTAGATAAAACGATGCATCACAAGCTATAAAGTATGGTGTATATTGCTGAATGTATTTTAAATCGCCATTTTCTAGAAAATCTCACACTGTTTCATCAGATAGCGTCATAAAAAAAGCCTAATTCCACGTAGAAATTAGGCTGTAAACAAAAGGTTTAAATATTGATGATGCTTTATTTTGGCTTATTGAGTTAAATAACTTTTATTAAGCAACCTTCTCTAAGCAACCGTCTCATAGTCTGCCAAGTCTACCTGTTTAAGACGCTGCTTTAACTGTTTCAGTGACCACGGCCAAGCTGCAAAATTGCGCCCATTGGCATCTAAGTAATAACTCTTACAACCGCCACTATTAAAGACCGTAGTCTGTAAATGCGTCTGTACTTTTGCATTGTGATAGGCCAATACATTTGGCTTAATTTCAAGCCGTTGTATCTTCTCTTGTTTCATTTTTACCAAAGCATCAACGATATACCCAACCTGTGCTTCTGCAATCCCAATAAATGAGTCATAAACCAAAATATTTGGCCCAAGCACCAAGAAGGCATTAGGTACTTGCGCGATACTGGTACCCAAAAACGCTTCAGGAGAACTGTTTTTCCAAAGTTCTGACAATAACTCCCCTTTGGCATTTTTTACACGCTGCCCAATCGGCGGATGAGAAACTTCAAAACCTGTACCCCAAATAATGACATCGACTTCATGACGTTCACCATTCGCAGCAATAACAGTATTACCTTCTATTTCAACTAAACCATGTGGTACAAGTTCGACATTGGCTTGCTGCAAAGCAGGATAATAGTTATTGGCAAATAAAAGACGCTTACAACCAATAGAAAAGTTTGGTGTAACTTTTTCACGTAATTCAGCATCTTGAATTTGTGTTTTTAACAACTGACGACCCAAATAATTCACAGGCTCTAAAAGCGAAGGATTACGTAGTCCTAAATTAATACCATTTAATATACCGGCCACACTTTTGCGCCAAGTTTCTTGTACTGTTGGAAAGCGGGTAATGATGCCTTTCGCACGGTCATTCAGTGGCAAATCTGCTTTTGGCAATACCCATGGTGCGGTACGTTGAAACACCACCACATTTTTGGCAATAGGTTGAATCTGAGGAATAAACTGAATCGCAGATGCCCCCGTACCAATCACCGCAATACGTTTATCTTTTAAATCATAGGCATGGTTCCATCGCGCAGAATGGAACATTTCACCTTCAAAGCTTTCAATACCTTTAATTTTTGGAATTTGAGGTTCAGTAATCGGCCCAGTGGAAAAAATTACCGTTCTCGCCGCATACTTACCTTTACTCGTCTCCAATTGCCATTGCTTTAATTCCTCATTCCATTCCGCTGCAATCAATTCACAATTGAACTGAATGTTACGATAAAGCCCATGCTGCTCTGCCACATCCTCTAAGTAGTTCAGAATCTCAGGTTGCTTGGCAAATAAATGACTCCATTTATGACTCGGCGCAAATGAAAAAGAATACAACGCCGAAGGAACATCACATCCACAACCTGGATAGGTGTTGTCGCGCCATGTTCCTCCCACGCGATTGGCTTTTTCTAAAACCACATAATCGGTATAACCCCGTTCATTCATTTGATGAGCGGCAGCTAAACCGGATATCCCCGCACCAATCACAATGGTATCGTAGACACGCACTTGATTTTCTACGCTTGGTTTTTCTAGGCTAGGCTCTGACTCTGATTGGTCTTGTACTGCTTTTTTTGCTTTGGCAGAAGACGTTACAGGACGACGTGCATTAGTTTGCGTTGTTGCCTTTTTAGTTTGAGTTTTCTCTTGATCTAATGCTTTTACATCTTCGTCATGTAATTGTGTCGGCATATTCATGCTTTTGCTCCCGACTTTTTAATATAGTTGTTAAATAAGGGATAACCCACCCCCAATAAGCGGGTATAGGTTTGCGGGGATAGACGCTTTAACCACCAAAATAATTTGGCATCAGGTTGCGGAATGGTATACAACTTCCCTGCATCTAAATTATTCAATGTCAAATCGACGACATCGTGGCTCGTCGTAAATGCATGATTCGTCAGCAGTTGATCAGCTAAGCCTGAATATCGATTGGGCAAGCGTCCATTCTTCATGATATTGGTCGGTACCAAGGTTGGGCACAGTACATTCACACGGATATTTGCCGATCTGAGCTCTGCCGATAAAGTTTCAGACAATGCCAACACACTCGACTTCGTCACGTTATATGCTGTCATTTCTGGTGCAGCGGTATATGCCGCAGCAGAAGCAACATTGATAATCGCGCCCCCCTGCTTATTTTGTTTCAACTTGGGTACAAAATAATGGCAGCCATGCACCACACCCCACAAATTGACATGCATGCACCACTGCCAGTCATCTAAACTCAGTTCATCAAATTTACCACCCAGCCCGACGCCTGCATTGTTGATCACCAAGGTCACAGCATGCCCCATCAACTGCTCAGCTTGCTGTGACAGTGCTTTAACTTCTTCAGCCTTACCTACATCACACTGCACTGCATAAGCATTTGATGAGGTCATAGAATGAATTTGATCAACCGTTTCTTGCGCTGCTTCTAGATGAATATCGGCACAGACCACTGTCCCACCACGACGTGCCAACTCCAAAGCAAAGCTTCTTCCTATACCACTGCCTGCACCAGTAACCACCGCGTAGGCGTTTTCACTTGGCTTATTCTTTTTTCCAAATAGACCCATGGTTGTGTCCTTTTATCGTTTTAATGCTGGGGTAAATTCTTTGACAAAATAAGGTGTCAACACACCATCAACAGGGTTCAACAAACGCTTTTTGTAATATTCAAGAAATGCAGAAGTGTCATGGTCATTGGGGTGAAAACTTGGGCGTAAATAATCAAAAATATGCCCGAGGCTGCTGCCATAAACACCATCTTTTAACCCAAAAATCAGTTGGAAACTGCGCGGAACATCTTTCCAGTAGCTTAGGCTAATCAAGTTCGACGGTTTTCTGTAAAACGGTACAATCGAAGCGCCTATCGAAATCAAACCCAAAATGGTAATTAATGCAGGGAAAAAGCCAGCAATACGTAAAGCATAATTACCTGATAATTCTTGATAAACATCATAGGCAATGTCTTTGTGTTCAGACTCTTCCAACATATGCCACATCCAAATAGCGCGCTGCTTTTCATCTATTGAATTAAAAAAGATTTCTTCATGATTCATCATGTATTCCGCAAGCACTGCGGTGAAATGCTCAATTGCTGCCATTAAGGATAACTTCATTGGCTGTGGCATACGTTCAAAACCATAGGCAAAGACGTAGTGTTCTAACTTTCTAAAAAATTGCACAGGCAGATTTCTTGCGCGATACGCTTCATTCATTTCTTCATGCATACGTGAATGAATAGCCTCTTGCCCAATCAACGACGTGACACGTTGTCTTAATACAGGATCTTGAATAAAGTCGCGATGATATCGAGCAGTATCAATCACCAAATCTTCGCCACGGGTTAAGAAAATAGATAAAGATGCAAAATAGGCACTGGCCAATTCTGCATTCATATAAAATTTTGGATCAATTTTTTCTGGTTCAAAATCAAATTTCATATGACGAATAGGAACAACGGCAGACTGTTTTGTTGGGTCAAAGACAGGGCCTGCAAATACGCGTGCTAAAGTTTTTTTTATCGGTTGAAAAGCGCTCATGGTTTTGCTCTCAATTTGGGTGTTTCCCCTTCATTGACTTCATGTCGATTAAAGTAAAAACACATAGATTGAGGATCAAATTAAGTGAGATAGATCACAAGGCCATTAGCAAAACCGACCTCTAGATTTGCAAAAATGCTCAAATATTTTCTTTGTCAGACAATCTTTAAAACATCCATGCTGTATGGCTCAAAAGCTTGTCATTAAAGGTCATGGCGTATTTTTTGTGAGGGACGATTATTAGATTTTTTGCACTTCTCCAGTCGCAGATTGATAGACCCATTGATGATCAAACAGGCTGTCATCTAAATGATCTAGTTTAAAATTACCGATAGCCACAGCATAGAATCCATTGCCCTGCTGCTTCAAATGTGTGATCTCTTGCATGAGTTCTTCAGTCAGTTGACCCATTATAAAGTCGGAAATCACCACCACATCGGCATGTACAAAATTCGGTTGTTTCAGCATGTCCACGGCATGATTCATCGCAGGGATAATATCGGTTCCCCCATGAAATGACTGCCCTAAAAAGTGAATGACATCATCCAAAGCGCTGTTACGCTGTAAATTCAGCGCGGTTAAATTGGTCGAGAAATTCACCAAATACATCGCTCGCTTTTCTTTTAGCGCTCGAATAGATAAATACAAACAAATCGCTTTGGAAATCAGTTCAGGTTGCCCATTCATTGAGCCACTGGTATCTAAGCAGACAATCATCGGGCCTTTTTGTCCGACTCGACGCTGTGTTTGGCGTGGGTCTTCGATCACCCGTCCCTGTTGCTGACCTTGTCGATTAAAACTCATCAGGTTAGATTCTAAATATTTCAAATCAAATAAAACTTGCAAGTCTGGATCGGCTAATAGCGCTAACTCGCTAGGTAAAGCCATACTGAGTTCTTGTGCCAATTTAATTCCAGTAATTTCCTCTTGCGCCATCGGGGTGTGAATAAGCTGCTGTGGCTCTTGTTCTAACTGAGCAGAAATCCGCTTACGTGGTATATTCGGCTGTGCGCTTCCAATCATTTGACATAGGCGTTTAAGCGCCCGATCTTGCTCGAGATAATTCGCCCATTGCTCAAAGTTCTGTACATCGTGCTCTGTTAATTTTCCTTTGGAATAGTCTAGAAAAATCCCAGTTTCAAACCCGACACTGTCATGGTGCTTGACCATTTTCGACAATGTCGCGAGAAAATCTTTGATTTCATCTAAAAAGGCATCTCGTTGTAAACGGAGCTGCTCAAACTCCCAATGTGCAATAGCTTCGGTCAATTTGCGCTGCCATTTGCCTTTGAATAGCTCAACTTGTAATTGACGCTGCTGCTCTGTCAACAACAGTTGTTGGCCCTGTTGCCACATTTCAGTGAATTCTGGAATCCCCAAGGTTTGCATGAAGGCAGCATATTCAGTGTGGAATTGAACAAAATCGCCCTGTTCCCAATGCTTTATCGCAAGCCAATGTTCCAATTGCTGCTGCGCCATTGCATAGGGATGCTGCTGATCTAAACTCGACTTTGCCTGAAAGGCCCATTCCTGAATTTTTTGATCGAGCTTTTTTGCAACTTTATGATCATCCAACCAATGTTTTAAACTGGATTGTTTTAATTCATCATAAAGTTGTGAACTTAATTCATCGAGTGCCGATTGGGTTTGTTGTCGTGTCGGTTTTAATTGCGACATAACTGTTCCAGACGCTCACAATCTTGCAATTGCAACTGATATCGTGCCAATTGCTGCTCAATAGATTGAATTAATTGTTGAATATCCTGTTCAGTGACAAAGACAGAATTGAACTGATGCTTTTGGCCGTTAAAGCGTTCCGTTAACAGATCCAATTCTGTTTGAAAATGTGCTTTGATCTGTTGAACTTCGTGTAATAGCTCATATTGGCTTTGTGCTGAAAGTGCGCTACGTGGACTACCTTTGGTATGTTTTATATATGGCGTCACCACTTCCTCTAAGCCGTAATATCCACCTTTTAACGTACACACTCTTGAACCATTAAAATTACATACGATGCCACGCACTTCTTCACCAGTATCATCTAAAGCAAAGAAGTCCTTTTTCGTATCCATTTTATCCAGTTCAAGATACAACACTTTATCTTTATAGTGTCGATCTAGATTGGTCACTGCACGCAAGTAGTCAATGCCATGAATTAAATAACTCTCATACACATCATCAGTATAATAAAAATGATTGAGCACCCGCTGTTCAAGTGCATCCTTCTCTGCCACATGCTGTTCAAACTGCAACCCGTAATTTAAGCCATTTTCGGCCAATACTTCATCTATCTGCTGTGAAACAAAGGCAATGTCTTCGGGCTGATTCCACAAGCAATGTTTTAAAATTAATAAATCACTCAAAATCACTGATGGACGATCATTTAAAAATGCACAAGCTTTGACTAAATAAGCCACACGTTGCCAACGACGGTCAGAGACATAGACCACGTGATCTTCAAAGTTATGATTGAGTCGATTTTTAAGTTGATCAAACAGATTTAAAATCGATTCGGGTAATTCCACCTGATAAATCTGTTCCCGCCAATCTTGTAGCTCCGCTTTTTTTATTTTTAAAGTTGCATCGACTTCAACACTGACTTGACTCGGCTTGGCCTGTAACAGTGCATGAAAGTTTTCTGCAACAGCAATCGGTGGCACTTCTAAACGCAAAATAAAACGATCATACAAGGCATCTAAGCCTTGATTGGGTTCAGGAATTTCATTCGATGCACTAACCAAAACATTTAATGGAACTTTTTGGACAATGTCACCATTTTTAAAACTCCGCTCATTCACCAAGGTCAGTAAAGTATTTAAAATTGCAGGGCTGGCTTTCCAAATTTCATCTAAAAAAGCAAAATCTGCTCGTGGTAAATAATGTTCTGTTTTACGAATGTATTGATCTTCTTTTAAGGCTTTGATCGATACTGGGCCAAAAATTTCTTCCGGCGTACTGAAACGATTCATCAAATATTCAAAATAGTCATGGACTTCAAAAGCAGAAGCAATTCGACGCGAAATCAAACTTTTTGCTGTGCCGGGCAAACCATATAAAAAGGTATTCATACCCGCAACACCAGCCAACAAACTCAAAGCAATAATCTGCTCGCGTTCATACATATTTTTACTGATTTCAGAAATTAAAGTATTAATCCGTGCTTGCATCTGATTATCTGTTTGACCGAAAACTAAATTGTAACGCCCTAACCGATGTTTCGCTGTAGCAGATGCAAAAATATCGCTTTTTAAATACAGCGCAACAGCGTGATATTGTATTTTCAGGTTATAGTAAAACTACACATCCCTTTGGAACTCTAGAAACTTTTCATCATGTTGCCCTTCTTTCCTACACTCATCCGACTGTTAAAACTTGAAGGTTTTAAATATCGATCCCTCACGGCAGGTGAAATATCCATGTGTCGCAGTGTGTTTGGGGATTTGATTCAATATGAGCAAGTGAAAGTGATGAATCACCCTTTTTTGCCTTGGCAATCGGCGCATGTGGTCATGGCGCCTCAGGGGTATATCCATGCCCGAAATTTACTGTTTAAAGCGGACTATGCCAAAGCGTCTTTAGGATATCGCGCCCTGTTTATTCATGAGATGGCCCATGTTTATCAATACCAGCAACAGATCAATGTTTTGGGTCGTGGTGCTATTTTGCAGATGGCGTATTTCTTCAGTTTTAAAAAATATAATCCATACCGCTATACCCTCAAACCACACAAAGCATTTTTTGACTACAACATTGAGCAACAAGGCGACATTGCTCGTGACATCTATTTAAAGCGAATTAAAAATATTATTTTATATCCAGAACTTGTTCATCACATTGAGCTGTAAAGCGTCCATGCTCTTTGACGAATATTTATAGATAAATTGAATATCGCCAGATCATTCTATTTCACGCTATTGCTCGACCATTGACGCTATTTTAAGTACAAAAAAACAGCATTAATATTTACTTTATGGCACATAAGCTCAGCTAGGCTTTTAAAAGCTATGAATACCTCTAGTATCTCGCTTAAATTCAGATAAAATAGGTTCACCTTATTTTTTTGCTTTGCATCAAAACAAGTGAATTATCATACGATGATGGTGTTTTGTTTTCGCCTTTCGGCAGTATTTTTCGTATCTAAATACACTCGCTGAATAATCACAATAATACAAATCAGTGTGTTAAGTGTATTCACCTATAGGAATAGGATTTAGTTGGAATGAATAGTTTTAAAATTGCACTTGCTCAGTTCTCTCCGCATATTGGTAACCTAGAATCAAACGCAGCAAAAATGCTTCAACAAGCCAATGCTGCAAAAGAACAGAATGCAGATATTATTGTTTTTCCGGAACTTTCTACAGTTGGTTATCCTGCTGAAGATTTATTATTACGTCCAAGTTTAAATAAACGTACACAGCAAGCTTTTGAACAATTGGCGAGCGTTAAGGACATCGTTTTAGTCTTTGGTTTTGTAAATCAAACTGAAGATGGTCAGCGCTATAACTCTGCTGCTGTCATGAAAAATGGTCAAGTTCTCGGGATTTACAATAAACAAAATCTTCCAAACTATAGCGTTTTTGATGAAAAACGTTATTTCAGTGAGGGTCATCAACACCTTGTCTTTGAATATTTAGGTCATAAGTTTGGTGTGTTGATTTGCGAAGATGTTTGGGCATTACCAACTGTTCAACAGCTTGCTCAGTTAAATGTTGAAACTGCTTTGGTTCTAAATGCTTCACCTTATGAAGTTGGTAAACCACAGCATCGCATTGAAACCATGGCTGCATTGACCAAACAATTGAACATCAATTTGGTTTACTGTAACCAAGTGGGCGGTCAAGATGACCTTGTCTTTGATGGCACAAGCTTTGTGATGAACAATTCAGGTGAAGTTGCATTGCAAGCACCGAGTTTTGTTGAAGATCTATATATCGCAGAATACGATGCTGAACAAAAAGCCTTTAAAACAGGTGCAATCACGCCTGTATTAAATACCATGGCTGAAATCTACCAAAGCCTTGTGATCGCAACACGTGACTACGTACAACGTTCAGGCTTCCCAGGTGTGATTTTAGGTCTATCTGGTGGTATTGACTCAGCATTAACTTTAGCGATTGCTGCCGATGCGATTGGTGCAGATAAAGTTCAAGCGGTCATGATGCCATATACTTATACTGCACAAATCAGTGTTGAAGATGCTGCTGAACAAGCCAAAAATATGGGTGTGACTTTTGGAATTGCCGAAATCAATCCAATTGTGAATGGCTTTATGCAAACCTTATTCCCTTTCTTTGGCGCTGCACCGACTGATGCGACTGAAGAAAACCTACAAGCGCGTTCTCGTGGTACGTTGCTAATGGCCTTATCGAACAAGTTTGGCAATTTAGTCCTTTCTACAGGGAACAAGTCTGAATTATCTGTTGGTTACTGTACATTGTACGGTGACATGGTCGGTGGCTTTGCAGTTCTTAAAGACGTTTATAAAACGATTGTATTTGAACTAGCAAAATACCGTAACAGCATTTCAGAAACACCAGTGATCCCTGAACGTGTAATTACTCGTCCACCTTCTGCGGAACTTCGTCCAGATCAGAAAGACCAAGACTCATTACCTGAATATGAAGTATTGGATGCCATCTTGTATGCGTATATCGAAGAAGACATGAGCCAAGATGACATCATTGCCAAAGGTTTTGATGCTGAAGTGGTGAAAAAAGTCATCCGTTTGGTTGATCTAAACGAATACAAACGTCGCCAAGGCGCGATTGGTCCACGTATCAGCTCACGTGCATTTAGCCGTGAACGACGCTACCCAATCGTGAATGGTTGGAAACCGGGTATCTAATTATTCGATTCAAATTAAAAAAAGCCCAGTTCTATAACTGGGCTTTTTATAGGCGCAAAAAACACAGCAGTAAAAATTAAAAGTAATTAAGATGTGTATTTCAAAAGTTAGGACATCAATTCATAACATCAAAGATTTGAGTTCTCTTTTTTTCTACATAAACATCGTAAATAGATCATTTTATTAGTGCTGTAATTATTTCAATCTATTTGACTTTTTCTAGGCACAAAAAAAGAGACCAAGCTGAGAGCTTGGTCTATAAAAATGGTGGCTATGACGAGACTTGAACTTGTGACCCCCGCATTATGAGTGCGGTGCTCTAACCAACTGAGCTACATAGCCGTAAACTGTGGTGGCATTATCTAGATTTCATACATTATCGTCAAGCATTTTTGTTTGCAATTGTTCAGAGTTTAAACAAGCAAAGTTCAAGATGTTACTATTTAAGCAAATCATGCTATTTTTAGCCCTAATTACTATATTTTTTGATTAAAAATTAGAGTTTTATCATGCAATTCAATTCGATAAAAAAAATCTGTCTGACCCTTAGCCTAACCGTTATGACACTGACGGGCTGCCAAATCGTCTCCCCAATTTTTGTTGACTATAATGGTGTGCGACGTGATGTGGCGACTTGGATTAATAAACAGCCTTTATTGAGCATGCAACAAAAGCGCAGCATGGCTCAACTTAGCCGAGCACAGCAACCCATCATTCGACTCGACTTCACTGATCAGGAGAAGTTAGTTAGTGTTGCGCGCGCCAATGAAGCTGCGATGTATTGTGCCAATCAGCATTTATCAGCACGACAGATTCAACGCCTACAAAAACAGATCTTTCCTGAAGATACTTTGCATAAATTAAGCTTGCTTGAGCAACAAGCGTTGCATATTACCCTTACAGAGCAAGAGAAACAGTGTGATTAAAACCATGTCCGCTGTTAAATGAAATTATCAAAGCTCAATTTTTTCTGCACCAAATTGTCTTACAATCTAGACATAGCTGCTTACATTATTGAGCATTTTTGCTATCGCTAAGCGTGTTGAAAACAAGTCCATATTTTTGCAATATTTTTATTGCGAATTTCGCAATATCCTTATGAATTTACTTGGTTTTATTCCAAAATAAAAAAGCGTATGATGAAACTATGATCAATGTAAATAGCGCTTTTTTTCAGGTTTTTCCATCCAAATTCAATTGATCAGATAAGGAGAAATAAGATGGCTTTAAATAATATTTTAGTTCCAGTGGACGGTTCAGAAACTTCTTATGCTGCGGTGGCTAAAGCTGTCGAGTTTGCAAAAACTTTTGGCAGTAAAATTACTGTGGTTCAAGTACTGACGCTCGATCCATATATTGCTGCAGAGTATATTTCAGCAGCGCAAACCAATGATTTAATTGAACGTGCTCGTGCATCGATTTTAAATACACTCGAAGAAGCAAAAGCGAAATTTTCAACTGAAGGTGTCACTGTTGAAACTCGCTTACTTGAAGGTCAAGTGGTGCATACAGAACTGGTTAAAGCTGCAGAAGAAACACATGCGGACTTGATTATCATTGGTTCACATGGCCGTACAGGGATCAAAAAATTCTTCTTGGGCAGCGTAGCTCAAAGTGTACTGGGTGCTTCAGACATTCCTGTTTTGGTTGTGCGCAAATAAGCCATTAGATTTATAGCGTGAAATAAAAAGCCTTCTGATCCTAGAGGGCTTTTTTATTGACTGCGTCATCAATATAAAAAACGCTAAGTTTAAGGCAAGGATTTTTTAGGGTAACCATTGATATTGTTTCAATGAGATGCGTCCATTCACCACAAAGACATTTTCAGCTGCCAATTTCAATTGCTGGATATTTTCACCTTTTTCATTGCAACGCTGCGTGCTGATTTTTCCCTGAGCATTCACCACCCGATGCCATGGGATCGTTGATGTTGCATCTAGATGCTTGAGTACATAGCCAACCAGTCGTGCATGCTTCGGTAAACCCGCTAATTTGGCAATTTGTCCGTAAGTGGCAATCTTCGCCTGCGGTATCAATTGAATGACCGACAAAATTTGCGTTGCCAATTCATCACTCTGCTTCATCTGATCTCCTTTGAGCCGCATAAAAAAGAGAACCCGAAGGTTCTCTTTGATTAATACTTAATTTTGACAGATTAGTACAGAAATTGGTTGTGATCGATTAAGTCTTGCAAAGTCACATCGGTATTTTTCAAAGTGAGTAATTCAACTTTATCACCAAATTTAGATCCTGTTCCATCACGATCAATGCTGATCACAGTGTTGCCCTTGCCATCAGATTTAACCGAAACAAACTGATCAATATTCGACTGATTGACATTTTGACCTTGTAACAAGGCTTTGATATTCACTTTATCGCCTACAGACGAATTAAAGTCATTCCAAGTATCATGTCCATTACCGCCCGTTGCATCGGCTTGATCCAATACTTTATAAATAACCGTATCAATGCCCGCTTTGGTGTTGAATTGATCATTGCCTACTTTATCTATCACAGTGACTTCAATGGTTTCACCCTTGGTTAATTAATTTTTAAATTCAACATCAAAATTCCCTGATAAATCCACTGTGCCTGCGCCAATGACTTTGCCATCTTGATCTTTTACTTCTACCGTTGTACCCGGCTCACCTTCACCTGTGACGTGCTCACCATCATCGGTGATCACCACATCTTTAGACGCGTCAGGTTTAGTCGTATCCTTAGAACCACCAGATGAATCAGATCCACCACCAATAGCCGCACCCAATAAACCAGCACCGGCTGCTCCCGCAATCCAAGGTAAAATTACACCTGTCAAAGAATCGTTATAGAGTAGCGGTTCAATTTCATCTAAAGGTTGGTACTGAATAACATCCGCAATATCACCATTGGCTGTTGTAAATTTTGCCCAATACCATGTACCGTCTTCACCCTCAAATACCAAACTATTGTCTGGTGTCGCCTCACTAAAATAGTTTTGTACAGTAATCACTTCCCCATTTTTTTAAGGTGATTATTACGTCAGCACCATTCTTTGTAATTGAAGTAACATCCTCTTTCCGGATTTTGAGTACGATGACAGAATTTTTGATAAGCCCAACTTGATTGGATTCAACTTGATACAAAACTTTATGACTTTCTTTAGAAATGACAGAAATTTACGACATAGGTAAAACCTCATTTATTTACATTAGGGCCGTTTTTATGTTTTTTTGGTTTTGTAATGAGTTATTGGTGATTAATAATTTCTTTAATTACAAATCATTAAAACCAATTTTTTTAATTGTGTGCGTTATATCATGCTTTGTGTATTTTTTTGCATAATTGTTTGAATATTTTAATATTTTAATATTTTAATATTTTAATATTAAGCCTCTTTCATAAATCAAAAAACGAACAGTCTCTTGCTGATTATTTGTACCGAAGAATTTTAAATATTCATGCATAATCTGCGGATGAAATATATCGATTCAAAGAAGCTTTCTGAAACACAGT
>NZ_VPAF01000007.1:0-174106 GCF_013419345.1 Acinetobacter sp. YH12086 | reverse complement strand
AACCAGTAATTCAAATTATTTTTAAACTTATCAAATAAAACCCAACTCAATCAATTCAACCAAGTCATTGTTTTATCAGAAGTTTTAATCTTCATCACCGCCGATGGATGTGCATTCTACAGCATTTTAGGACCGTTGCAACACCTTTTTTTAAATAATTATTTTGAGCGCACATTTTTCGCTCAAATTACATTTTTTCATTCATATTTTGATCAAATTTGGTTTAATAGTAATAAATCAGGATTATTTGAACGTTTTTACTTATTATACGGCAAACATTTTGCCGCGCTAAAAGCGTCAGGACTATATATGCGCCAAACTTCTTTTTTATATGCAGGATTATTGTCACTTGTCGTAACAACACCTGTATTTGCAAATGACGAGTCTTCAGCACCTGTTGCTCAAGACTCTGAAGCTGCCAATAAATCAAAAACACAACAACTTGCGCATGCTGCGATGGTTAAGTCATCTGAGGTTGCAAAAAAATTATCTGTAAATGCCAATGCAGCACAATCAGAAGAAGATAAAGACCCTTTCCAACCGATCAACCGGAAAGTTTACGCATTTAATGATTATTTAGATGTCCATATTGCCCGCCCTGCTGCTGTGCAATATGTAGCAAAAACCCCTAAGGATATTCGTGAATCTTATCGTTTATTCCGTAAAAATTTGGGCGAACCTTGGAATGCATTTAACCAACTCATTCAAGGACGACCGACACGTGCCGCAAAAAGTCTGGGGCGCTTTACTGTTAATACACTGACAACTTTAGGCTTTGCTGACCCTGCAAGCCGTCTAGGTCTAGAAACAGAAGATGAAAACTTTGGCGCGACTTTAGGTTATTACGGTATTCCTTCTGGTCCTTATATTGTTTTACCAGTGCTTGGTCCAAGCACATTGCGCCAAACCGTCGGTCTAGCTGTAGATAGTCAAGGACGTCCACAGAAATATATGCTTGATGGTCATGATGTGGCGTATTGGTCTGAGCAAACTTTACGTGGAATTGATACTCGCGCTCAATTACTGGATATTGAAGGTGTATTGCAAGGCGATAAATATGCTCAAATTCGCGACATCTATTTACAACGCCTGAATTATTCAATTTCTGAGAAAAAAGGTATCGCTGAAGAAAACCTATTTATTGATGAAGAAGATGACGATATTGATGAATCTGAAGATAATTCAGTAGACGTTTCATCTGATGATTCTACCGATTTCATTGATGATAGCAGTTCAGATGATACCGACACGGTAACAACTGAATAAATAAAATTTTTCAATTGGCTGGTGTGGTTTTTCCCTCCAGCCATCATTAGCTTGCTATAGTACACTTATTGTCTATCGAAGGATTCATCTAATTCTTTATGTATTTCATTCAACCTACTCGTGATATTCCATATTTAGATCAGGTACTTGATGCGCTTCCTAGCGTACAAATGATTAACATTGAAGATCTAGACTTGTATGATCCAACGATCATTGCAATTGCTGATGTTGCCGACTTTTTAAATCACCAATGGACACTTCCTACTATTGTGCTCGCTTTTGAGCATGAAGGTGCTGCATTGGCTCAAGCGTGGCAACAAGGCGCTTTAGCAGGATGGGTTTGGGATCATATCCCAACCAACCTTCAAGTGGCACTCACTAAAATTGACGCACAATACAAACGTAATCAAGATAGTCGTGACCTGCCTTCTGCTGCAGATTTGCAAAAACGTTTACTGCCCAATCCGATTGAACTCCACAACTATAAAGTTGAAACATTCTTTCAGCCATCTGCTTATTTATCGGGTGATTGGTACGATTACTGGAAAATCAGTGATAAAGAAATCATGTTTTATCTCGCAGATGTGTCTGGTCATGGTGTGACGAGTAGTTTACTAACCTCATGGATGGCTGCTTTCCACGGTCGTTCAAAAACCCCAAGAGAGTTGATCAAAAAACTCAATGGCATGTTGGTTCAAGAAAATATTGAAAAGCACATTACCATGATTGCGGGGATACTCAATCTCGATACGCATGTCTTGAAATGGTCTAGTGCAGGCCATTATCCGCCGGCCATTTTATTTGAACCTGGTCTTCCCGCACGAATTTTAAATACCAGTAGCTTTCCACTTGGCTTAACTGAAGATTTAGAAGTTGAAGAGTTTGAATTTACCTTAAATCGTTATTCACGCTTTGTAATTTGCTCGGATGGCGCACTTGAACCTTTTGATGGTGGATTGAATGAACAGCTAGGTCAATTGGTTTATCACTTGCAAAATCAATCATTTCAAGCACCAGACCATGTTGCCGACGATATTGCCATCCTAAGTTTACGTCGAATCAATTAGTCACGAAATCAACCACTTAAACTGAATACGACTTTCTGATCATGCTCGGCTACTTGAGTAAGCTGTGCCCCTATGGGATAATTTACTATCCTTCTCTGCAAATGGCATTTATATGTCAACAGGTCATGTTGAATATGCAAGCTTGAACGGAACGCATATTTTTAAGCTTATTGGCGAAGTGCGTGCCCAATCTTGTATTAGTCTAGACAAGTTATTAAACAAAATTGAACAGCAACAAAATGTCGTCGGTGCAATCGTTGATTTAACCCAAACGACATTTATCGATAGTACTGTCCTTGGCATTTTGGCGAAACTGGGTTTGAAGCTCAAACAAGTTCACCATATTCAAGCGGTAATGTTGTCTACAAACTCTGATATCACAACGCTTGCCAATAGCATGGGTTTAGGTCAGGTGTTTGTTATTTTGAATTATTGTGGTGATCCAAGTGTATGCACTCGCGCACTTATGGAAGAACACATTACCCATAGCAATATGCTGAATACGGTTTTAGATGCACACAAAACGCTGATGAAACTAAATGATAGCAACCAAAATATGTTTGAGCCTTTGGTCAAACAACTGCAAAAAGAGCAGGACAATCTAGAGCAACCCAAGCAGCAAAATGTCTAATTTAGGTTAATCACAGCAGAGCCTCTTCGCATGACTTTACTTTCCGTTGCACAAATGAATTCTCAAAATGACATTGAAGATAACTTCAAAGTGATCGAATCATTAATGCAACAAAGTCAGGCTCAAGGTGCGAGTCTCATTGTATTTCCTGAAAATTTTGTCTGCTTTGCCGCAGGTAAACAGCGCGAAACCGCGGCGCAATTTGAAAATATTCAGCAGCGACTAGAACAACTCGCACATCGTTATCAACTTTGGATTGTTGCGGGCACACTCCCATGCCCTTATCGTCCAGATGGTTCAATCATTCAAGATGGCCGTGTCCGTACTGTCAGCCTGTGTATCAGCCCTGAACGTACCGAAGCACGTTATGACAAAATTCATTTATTTGATGTGCAAGTTGGTGACGCTGTCGGTGGCTATCAAGAATCAAAATTCTTTGAACCTGGTACTGAAACCGTAGTTGCAACAACACCTTTTGGCAATATTGGCCTGATGGTGTGCTACGACTTACGCTTTCCTGAACTGGCTTTGAAACTTCGTACCCAAGGCGCAAACATTTTAACGGCGCCTGCAGCTTTTACTTATACCACGGGTGAAATGCACTGGCAGTTGTTACTGCAAGCTCGTGCCATGGATAGCCAATGTGCTGTACTGGGTGCCGCACAACAAGGTTGGCATGGTGAAAAGCGTCAAACTTGGGGGCATGCTGGAGCAAGCAACAGCCGCGGTCAAATTTTAGCAATCACCGCAGAAGAAGGCGCTCAACTACTCACAGTTCCTTTCGACTTAGACGAGCAGCAACAGATTCGCGCATCAATGCCACTGATGCAGCACCGTGTTTTGGTTCAATATTGATTTTCACTCTGTATAAAATTACAAAAAAACTGAATATTATTTAAACAAAATCCCCCACGATATAATTTTGAACCATCATCTGAGGGATTAGAAAAATGACTTTAGAAAAAGCAGTTTATACAGCCCATGCAAAAGCCACTGGTGGTCGTGATGGTCGTGCAACGACGTCCGATGGTCATTTAGATGTTCAATTGGCTGTACCGAAAATTATGGGGGGTACAGGTAATGGTACAAATCCCGAACAACTCTTCGCCGCTGGTTATTCAGCCTGTTTTTTAGGTGCAATGAAATTTGTGTCTAACCGAGATAAAATTTCGATTACCCCTGCTGCCTATGTTGAAGGTGATGTTGGTATCGGCCCTATTCCAACAGGATTTGGTATTGAAGTGACGCTTAATATTCATCTTGAGGGTATGGATGCAAGCGAGGCACAGAAATTGGTCGATGCTGCACATATTGTGTGCCCCTATTCAAATGCGACCCGAAACAATATTAATGTTACTTTAAATGTTTTGACTTAAATCCATTTGTACCTATCTATACAAAGCACTGTTTTAATTCTTATAAAATAGTGCTTTGAGCTTTTTTACTTCTACACATCTACAGCTGAGCTCAAAATAAAATCTTATCCATTTCCAATACATTTAAATATTCATATTCAGCTGCCAAAACCTTGCTAAAAATATATAACGATTCTTATTTACATTATTTGTTGATCTATGATGCTTAAACCTCTCCTTATCAGTACATTGCTAATCAGCGCATCCACACTGAGTTTTGCCGAATTAACCCTGTCTGAAAAAGTCCGTCCTCAGATTAAATCCTTGGTCAATCCAGATATTCAACGTCTTGCGCTACCACCAACACCAAACAACATGTCTTTACCTGCCTATGGTCAAGGCATCATTGGTTGGGGTACAGGCCCAGAAGGTGCTGCAGCACGCTTAGCCAATATCAGTAAAGCCGACGTTGAAAAGCTTAAAACTCAAGATGTCACTTTAGAGATGGTTCAAACTTGGCAAAAGTTTTATGAAAATGAAACGCAGCGCAATGCAGGTAACCCAACCGCGCCCATTCGTGCTGAATTGATGAAGAAAGTTGTCAGTTTGTGGTAAGTGAAAGACCGTACAGCCCATATTTTTTGGGCTGTTTTTGTTCAAATTAAAATAAAAAATTATGAGACATTCGATAGAAAGAATAATGAATAAAATTTAAAAAATGTTTAATATTCAAACTATAATTAACTATACATCCATAAAAAATTAAAATCATTTTCAGGACTTTACAATGAAAACATACTTTTCGCTGCTTTTTCTAAGCTTGGCCTTAGCAGCATGTAGCCAAACACCTGCGCCTGATTTTTCAGGGGAATGGAAACAAACACCTGACACGGAGAGCCTACGCAAACTTTCCATTAGCAAACAAGGCGATGACTACCAAATTAAAGACGAATTTTGGCTCGATAAAAATAATACTGAGCGCACTTCTAGTGCTTCATCCGGTATGGCCGAAGTGAATAATGATGTTTTGAAATATAAAGAGAGCAATAGCATTGAAATGAAACTCAGTGATGCAACTCACCTCACTCTGACAGATAAAGCATACGATGCTGTTATTCATTTTGAAAAGATTAACTAAAGCAAAGCCCCGAGTCCTTGCACAGGCTTCGGGGCTTTTTTTATAATTCACACCGACTATTCAGCCGCTTCATTGGTTACACGTAAAACCTCTTCTATCGTGGTTTTACCTGCCAAAACTTTACGCAATCCATCATCACGAATTGAACCCGCATTTGCACGTACATGATTTTCTAACTCAAACTCAGCAGCATTACCATGGATGAGACGACGTGTTTGCTCATCAATCGGAACGATTTCATAAATTGCGGTACGCCCTGTAAATCCAGTATGCGAGCATTGTTCACAGCCTTTCGGTTGTGGCAATTTTAATTCGGTCGAGGCATCGAGATGCTTAAATAAGTCTTTTTCAAAATCATCGGCATCATGCCAAGTCGCACAGTGACGGCACAAGGTTCGAACCAAACGCTGTGCCACCACACCGATCAATGAGCTTGAAAGTAGAAAGGGTTCAATCCCCATGTCTTTAAGACGGGTCACTGCACCGATTGCTGTATTGGTATGCAGCGTTGAAAGTACTAAATGGCCTGTTAATGATGCCTGTACTGCAATTTCAGCAGTTTCTAAATCACGAATCTCACCGACCATCACCACATCTGGGTCTTGGCGAAGCATGGCTTTTAATGCACGAGCAAAGGTCATATCCACTTTGGTATTGACCTGCGTCTGCCCGATCCCTTCAAGTTGATACTCAATTGGATCTTCCGCAGTCAAAATATTTTTTGAACCATCATTTAGATCAGACAATGCCGCATATAAGGTGGTGGTTTTACCCGAACCCGTTGGTCCCGTAACCAAAATAATGCCATGCGGACGATGTACCAGTTGTTTCAATCGATCATAGTCATGCTGCATCAAGCCCAAATGGGTCATGTTTAAACGCCCAGCTTGTTTATCGAGTAAACGCATCACTACACGCTCACCATACGAAGAAGGTAAGGTTGATACACGAACATCGACTTCACGGCCCGCCAAACGCAGTGAAATACGACCATCTTGTGGAATTCGCTTTTCTGCAATATCGAGTTTGGCCATGACTTTGATCCGTGACACCAACAATGGCGCAAGTTCACGACGTGGCTGGACAATTTCACGTAACTGACCATCGACACGTAAGCGGACAGACAGCTTTTTTTCAAAAGATTCGATATGAATATCTGAAGCACCGACACGGATCGCTTCAGACAATAAGGCATTGATTAACCGTACAATCGGTGCATCGTCTTCCTGATCCATCAGATCTTCAGCTTCTGGCACAGAGTCTGCAAGGCTGAGTAAATCAGGATGATCTTCCAGACCCGCTGCAACTTGTTGAGACTCACCGGTGTCTCCGGCAAAACTTGCACTGAGTAATTGATTAAACTCTTGCTCACTACATAATTGATATTGTGCAGGATACCCTAAAAAGCGACGTGCTTCTTGTAAAGCCAACAGTGGCGTGCTGTCACGACGTACAATAAAAGCTTGATCACCCTCATATCGAAGCAATACGCCATGACGTTTGGCAAAACTATATGGTATTTGTAATTGTTTAAGTACTTGCATCACGCATTATAATGATGAAAAAAGTTGTTTTGAGTGTACTCTAAGCATCTGACAGCGTGAAGTCTGTTTTTAGGATTTATCAGGACAAGGGATATACGCATTGCCATTAGAAAATGATTTGACTGAAAAGGAATCCCCAAAACGTAAATGGTGGGGGGAATATCAATTTGAACTGAATCACCCTCGCAGTTGGCAGTTTGGGTCTTTATTGTTCCGTGTGACGCGCGGCATGCAAGAGTGGCGTATGGAATACCATCGCCCAACCTTTCAGTTTGACTATGAGCAACAATGGCATCCGATACAAGACCCTGAATTTGGTTTTCCACAGCCCATTAAAATGGAACGCTATATGTTCCGCCAAACACATGACAAAATTCAAATCATGCCACGTTTGGCAGATCGGTCTGTGGTGATTAAACCGGTCGATCCGATTTATATTCCAGCTGGACAGCGCGGAACGCTATATATCAGCACACCGCTTTGGATTGCTGGTTTTGTCGAAGGTCTTAGAGAACCTTTGTTTGATATACCTGTGATTCTACCAAAAGATACCTGGTTTGGTCCGAACCATCGAATGGGTGAAATTTGCTATGCCACAGCAGTTGATGGTCGTACAGAACTTAAACAACTCAAACCTCGTGCTTTTCGTGCTGTAACCCCTATTGAGTTTCATAACGTGAGTAATCAACAGATTCGTTTTGACCGTATGAATGTCCCTGTACCGGCTTTGCCATTATTTTATAGTGAAAGTACGGGACGTTTATGGACTTCACAAATTCGGGTCGTGCATGAAGGTCATGACAAACCGCCGCGGGTCAAAATTGAAAACCGTACACCGCCACAAGCAGGTGACGTGGTTTATCTACATCCGCCACGCGAGTCAGCCAATGTGCTGTTCAATATGTTTGATTCATTTTTCTAAGGGCGAGCCATGGCAGATTTAAATATTTCGACAGAAATCACCAGCAGCCTAAAAGGAATGGTCGCCAATCTCAATACTGATCGGCTGACAGAATTATTGGTGGCTGTTTTACTAGCAGTCATCGGCTTTCTGATTGCACGTTTTATCTCGAATACCTTTATTCGTACTGTAGGTATGCGTTTCAATGCCCATCAGCAGTTGGTTTGGCGTCGCGGGATTTTCTATTTCATCTTTTTAATCTTTGTGATGGCAAGTTTAAAAGAAGCCGGCTTTAAACTCAGCGTGTTCTTGGGTGCAGCGGGTATTTTAACGGTCGCACTGGGTTTTGCCTCGCAAACGTCCGCATCCAACCTGATCAGCGGGATGTTCTTGATCGGTGAAGGGTCTTTTGAGGTTGGTGATACCATTCAATTGACACTGATTCGCGGGCATACCATTGAAGGTGAAGTAATCTCGATTGATTTACTGTCGGTCAAATTACTCACGCAGGACAATGTCTATGTCCGTTTACCGAATGAACAACTGATTCGGGCACCTGTACATAACCTGTCTAAGTTTCCAATACGGCGAATTCCAATTACCCTTGCAATTAACTTTCATGAAGACATCATCAAAGTCCGTGAAGTTTTATTAGATGCCGTTAGTAAATATCCATTGGTCTTGGCCGATCCTAAACCTGCCGTGACCGTCACTGCCTTTCGTGAATCTTCCATTGAGCTGCTTTTTGCTATTTGGTGTCAAAGAGAGAATTTCCTGAAAGTCCGTGATGAAATGCAGGAACGGATTCGTAATGCTTTTGTCGAAAATAAAATTGAAATTCCTGTACCGAAAATGGGTTTTGTTGACCACCCGCTTTCTACGCAAGCAAGCAATGCCGACGTCGATCAATATGCCAATGCACAAGAGATCCAACGAGAACCTCAACTCAAATAATGGTCTATCGACTTGATATGAAAAGCCCTGCATATCTTCAAATGTGCAGGTTTTTTTTATCATGTACTTTTATAGCCATCGACCTGTACAGCTTAGTGATCTCGTACCTTTAAGAATTTCATCATGGTTCAACCTTGTCATTCGGCATGGGTGCAATATAGGCAATCAAAAGCATGGCAAAACCTGCCGCCATAAATGAAATCACTCGCATGAGTGTGCCGACATGAGATAAATCCAGCAAGACCAATTTCAAAGTGACCAAGACCAAAATACTGCCGCCGAGCAGCCAAACTGAACGTAATTGACGCTGAGCGGCAAAGCGCATACTCACCAAAGCCAATAACACCCACAGCACGGTAAAACTCAGCTGAATGGTCGCATCGCTCCAAATGTCTAAACTGTTATAAGGTGTATCCAGATACATATGTAAGGCACGAAGCACAACATAACTACTTAACCAAAGTAGCCCTAGAACACTCAACACGGCAGCCAAGCTACGATCTAAACCGGCTTTTAACTGTTGATTCAACATCCATAAAAAAGCCGCTAACAACAGCAAACTCACTGCATCAAAAGGATTCAGTATCGGCAAGACATATCCCACAAAGGCCTGCTGACTAAATAATTGCGAACTAATGATCCAACTCAAAGCCAAAAACAAACTGCTACGCGCTTGCCAAAACATTTTCCAGACCGGTTGCTGCGCTTGCCAATAACACCATGCACAAAATATCAGCGGCAAAATTACCACACTGATATACGGCATACTGGGTATCAGCGTCAGACTGGTCCACGCCAAGCTACTCAAAATTCCGAGACTGACCCATTCTTTTTCTTCACGCACACCGAGTAATGGTCGTAGCCAAAGCAGCGTCAAGCTCAGCCCAGCGAATGCAAAATAAATCTGCTCCATCGCTGAATGCCAAAGTAACTGACCGTTCTCACTCACTGAAATAACTTGGTACAGCCCCATCACATAAACAGGCACTAGACCCGTCCATTTAATGATGGACCAACTCCACGAAGCTTTTCGTTTTAACAAGCCTTCATTCACCAACAGATAGGCCACACTGACAATCAATAAACTCAAGGCCAATTGATGACTACTCTGCAGCCAATCTAAGAGCAACATGATGAACATAGTAGTTGCTGAGAGCATTTGCACACATTGAAAGGCAATACTCGAACTTGAAAGCTGTTTATGAAATGCAGGAACAGCGTGCGTCACGATAATGGCCGCCAAATAGCTCAAACACACGCCCCAATACATCTGTGCAGGGAAATGTGGCAGTTGAACCAAATAGTACAGACTTGAACAACCCGCCATTACCAAGAGCGCCATGCCTAAATAACGGCTGATATTGGACTGCTTGTATAGGGCATATATAAATATCAACGCACCTTCAACTGCCCAACCAACCACACTCCACTGCTCTTTCAATACTATCGGTGGAATCAATGCCAAGAATATTAAGGTCAAACTCAAATAACTTTGTGCAATCAGTGGGATCACAGCACTACGTTTACTGATGCTATACAGCGCGGCAAAAAGCGCCGCGAATAGCAAGCTATACCCCGCCTGCCATACCGTTTCCTCAAAATACATCAAATACAATGCCAGATAAGCAAGCACTGGTGCAGCAAAAATCAGTGCAATATCCAAGGCAGGTTTAAGCTGAAAATGCGCAAGATCCTGTTTCGCCAATAACTGGCTAAAACGAAAACCGAGCCAGATAAAAATCGCAGCGTGGACTAAAACCAGCACGCTCATCATCTGACGTTCGGTGGTGTATCCGTGGTAAAAAGCATATCCACCACCCATAATCACCGTCATCAAAAAAGCGATTTGATTTAGATATTTCCACGGTCTTAATGTACTCATGACCGCAACAGCAATATTAATCACAAGATAATAGGCAATAAATTCCGTTGCAGTTGCATCACGAACAGGCAAGGTAAATGGAGCAAGATAGGCGATCAGCATTGCCATGATTGCCAGTTCTACCGACTGCTGTTTCAGACTGAGCCAAATCGTCAATGCCATAAGTGCAGCATATAATAGACAAGCTATGCCAAAGCCCGGAATGACGGCATTGTAATAGGCAAAAAATAAAGTCAAAAACAGCGCTGCAAGACCTAGACCTTCTAGCGCTAAGGCAAAACTGCGGTTTTTGGTTTGCAGCCAAAAACCCAGTCCGACAACACCTGCACTGCTCAAACTCACAATTAGCAGTTTCATGGCTAAGCTCAGTTGCCAATGCTCTGTGGCAAATCTAAGTAAGAGCACCACGCCAATCACCAAGACCAACACCGCCACTTTTAACACAGGATTGCCTTGAAAAAGCCATTGCTGAATCTGACTAGATAGATTTGGCGCAGACTTGGATGGTGTATTAGAAGGCGTTGAATTGAATGTTGCCTGATGTCCAACTGTACCAATTGCCGTCTCGGGATGTACAGATGGTGTATCGTTAGAATCAAAATTTTCAGGACGGTCTATTGTCGACGCTGATATTGAAGTAGCTGCATGTATCGATTGCGACTGAAGCGCACATCCTTGCAATAGATGCAGTTGACGTTCTAATCGTTTCAGCCAACGCAGAAAAAAATAGACCCACAGGCCAATCCCGATCGCAACCAAGTATCCCAATTCTGTTAACAGTCCAACGACCGTTAATAACGATGCAATATATAACGGAACCTTTGATGTCACTTGAAATGGTTGTTTTGATGAACTCAGTGCATCAGCGCCGTGCTGTAAATCATCGACATAATTCATCACACTGAGCATAAAACCGATGCCACTGATATAACTCAGGATTCGGACATCTAAATACCATGCCCCGATCCCTACCAAGATCAGCGTCATCAACCAAATCATCTTGAGTTCATTATTCTGTTTCAGCATACCTGCTTCGTCATTTTCCTGAATGTTTTGATGATACATGAGCCTGACCGATGGATTAAAACTATTCATCAGTGATTCGGTAAGTTACATATACAATCTAGACTCTGCGTGCGGGCAAAAAATCACGTACAATAAAACCGTTTTTAGGATTAGGAAATTATCAATGCCACCATTTGTCTTGGTCGATGGCTCATACTTTTTATTTCGTGCCTACCATGCACTGCCACCATTAACCACTTCAACCGGTTTGCATACCAATGCAATCCGAGGTGCCATTTCTGCCATCCAAAAATTAATGCGTCGTATCCAACCGACGCATATGGCCGTTATTTTCGATACACCTGAACCAACCTTCCGTCATGAATTGTCCCCGATTTATAAAGGTGACCGTCCAAGCATGCCTGAAGAATTATCACAACAAATTCCATATCTTCATGCATTAATTCGTGCTCTAGGGATTCCGCTGCATATGTTGCCGGGTGCTGAAGCCGATGACATTATCGGAACTTTAGCCAAACGCGCTGAAGCAGCCGGTCATCAAGTTTTGATCTCCACTGGTGACAAAGACATGGCGCAGCTCGTTACTGAGCGTGTCACTTTAGAAGACAGCTTCAAAGACAAACCTATGGACGTTCAAGGCGTTTTTGAAAAATTTGGGGTGTGGCCGAATCAAATCATTGACTACCTAACATTGATGGGCGATGCCTCTGACGGCATCCGTGGTGTACCTGGTGTTGGCGCAAAAACGGCAGCGAAACTTTTAACCGAGTACGGCTCGATTGGCGGCATTTTAGAAAATGTTGACAGTATTAAAGGTAAAGTCGGTCAAAACATTAAAGACAATATCGAAGGGATTGCTCTTGACCACCAACTGGCGAGTATTGTTTGTGACCTCGACATGGGCCTTAAATACGAAGATCTGAAACTTGCCGATCCAAATATTCCAGCACTGCGTGATTTATATACTGAACTAGAATTCCGCAACCAACTGCAGTCATTAGATCATCCGAACAACCCCAATGGCGCAACCTACAAACAAGCAGCCAAAGCCATTAACACCACGGCGACTGTAGCCAATGCACCTGAAGTGGAAGATCAAGCGGACAAAACCAGTGTTGATGACTTACTTGGTGAAGCACGTTATCACACGGTATTGACTCAAGAAGATTGGGATGTGTTATTTAAACGTCTAAGCACTGAAAAGCGTTTTGCCTTTGATACCGAAACCACTAGCCTCGACTACCGCGTGGCACAGATTGTGGGTTTCTCGGTGGCTTTAGATGCACATGATGCCTATTACGTGCCGCTTGCGCATGATTATGAAGGTGCGCCGCAACAACTTGATCGCGATACAATTCTGAATCAACTCAAACCTTTACTTGAAAATAATGACGTACAAAAAATTGGTCATCATCTCAAGTATGATGCACATGTCTTAGAAAATCATGGCATTCATTTGGCAGGTTGGTATTTCGATACCATGTTGGCCTCTTATGTCCTCAACTCTGTGGCAACTCGTCATGGAATGGATGACGTCGCACGTTTGTATTTAAGTCATCTCACAACGACGTTCGAACAAGTGGCGGGCAAAGGTGCAAAACAAAAAACCTTTAACCAAATTGAGCTTGAAACGGCAGCCCATTATGCCGCAGAAGATGCCCATGTGACCTATCGTCTATATGAAGTACTCGATAAGAAGTTACAAGCTCACCCGGAGCTGATCAATATTTTGCACAATATTGAAATGCCTGTTGCCCGTGTTCTAACCTCTATGGAAGAAAACGGCATTGAGCTAGATATGAACTTCCTCGACCAACTTGGTGTTGAATTTGCCAATACCATTCAAAATTTAGAAACCGAAATTACCGATCTTGCGGGTCAAAGCTTCAATGTCAGCTCGCCAAAACAAGTGGGTGAAATTCTGTTTGATAAATTAGGTTTAAAAGGTGGCAAAAAGACCTCTACTGGTCAGTACAGCACCAGTGAAAGTGTGTTAGAAAAAATCGATCATCCGATTACTGATTTAATTTTGGAATATCGTGGTCTCTCTAAACTGAAAAGCACCTATACCGACGGTCTATTAAAGCAAGTGAATGATGACACACATCGTGTGCATACCAGTTACCACCAAGCGTTAACGGCTACAGGTCGTTTGTCATCTACCGATCCAAACTTGCAAAACATTCCTGTCCGTGAAGATATTGGACGTCAAATCCGTAAAGCCTTTATTGCACCTGAAGGTCGCATTTTATTGGCAGCCGATTATTCGCAAATAGAATTACGTTTAATGGCGCATTTCTCGCAAGATCATGCCTTGGTCGATGCCTTCAATCATGGGCAAGATGTACATAAACGTACTGCGGCAGAAGTTTTGGGCATTCCACTCGACGAAGTGACTAGCAACCAACGTCGTCAAGCCAAAGCGGTGAACTTCGGTCTGCTCTATGGTATGTCTGAATTTGGTTTGACTCGTCAGCTAGGTTTCACTCGTGAAGAGTCACGTAACTATATTGGTAAATACTTCCAACGCTACCCTGGTGTTTTGGAATATATGGAACGTACTCGCCAAGTCGCACGTGAACAAGGTTTTGTGGAAACTATTTTAGGTCGTCGTCTGTATACACCAGACATTATGGCGAGCAACAAAATGGTGAAACAAGGCGCTGAACGTGCAGCGATCAATGCACCACTACAAGGTTCTGCGGCAGATATTATTAAATTGGCTATGATTGCAGTCGATAAAATCTTACCAAAAGATCAAGCCAAAATGTTACTGCAAGTACACGATGAATTGGTATTTGAAGTTGATGCTGCAATTGCCGATGAACTCTCTGCCCAACTGGCTGAAGTCATGCAGTCTGTGTTGAAAATTTCCGTTCCACTGATTGTGGAAGTCGGTCAAGGTAATAACTGGGATGAAGCACACTAATTCATTCACGTTCATTCACGCCTTTCTCCCTCTAGGAGGAAGGTTGGATGGAGGTGAGATATTGCTACTAAATAAGAAATTTCTTGTTTTAGACCTCAATTTAAATCCACAAAAAAGGACGCCTCGGCGTCCTTTTTTATTCAACTCGTCTTAGCTCAGATTAAAGACCAGTCAATAATGCAATTGCGACTTGCTTCATAATGGTTTCCGCAACCAACAATGCCAAAATCGCAAAAATTGGCGACAAGTCAATCATCCCCATATTTGGAAGAATACGACGGAATGGTGCAAGTAGCGGTTCTGCCAATTCTTGAACCACTTCAATATAAGGCGAACGTGACTGACTAAACATCACGACCCAACTCAAAATAATCGATGCAAAAATTAAGTAACGACAGAAACGGATTAAATCCTGAATCATGGTCACAAAGGTCATAATGATCAGATGGAATGGACTATTCACTGCCACGCCAGACAAATACATCAAACCAAACATTTTTAACAAATACAGAATCACCACCAACACCAATGCTGCGGTATTCACTCGACCTTTGGCCAAAGTTGGGAAAATTCGGCTAAAGATATCGACAATTTTTGTTGCTTTTGCTGTTGCCAAAACCACAGGGTTATATGGACTCACGGCAGCAAGCTGCATTAAAAAACGGAAAAATACGAGCAAAATTGCAACGTTAATAATGATTCCAAAAATTTGAGCAGAGCCCATACTTGAACTTTCCTAAATCAAATCGAATTATTTGGTGCTTTCGCTTAACTCTTGTGCCAACTCGTGGCTACGCTTTTGCGCTGCGGCTAAAGCGGCCTGAATATTTTGTGAAATTTGAGCATGATCAAATACTTCAATCGCAGCTTGTGTTGTACCGTTTGGAGAGGTTACATTTTTACGCAACTCCGCAGGACTGTTGGCACTGGTAATCGCCATTTGTGCAGCGCCCAATGCAGTTTGCAAGGTTAGCGCTGTAGCTACTTTTTCATCCAAGCCCATGTTTTTACCTGCACGGATCATACTTTCCATCATATAGAAAAAGTATGCAGGACCTGAACCAGAAACTGCTGTTACCGCATCAATTTGCGCTTCTGAGTTTACCCAAAGTGTTAAACCCGTTGAAGCCAAAACTTGACTTGCAAGATCACGATCTTCAGCTGAAACCGCTTCACCTGCATATAAGCCATGCGCACCGGTTTGAACTAAAGCCGGTGTATTTGGCATGACACGAACAATACGTTCTGTGCCTAATAATTTTGAAATCGTTGCAATTTCTGCACCTGCAACAATTGAAATCACCAACTTCCCTTCTAGCAACCCTTGTAATGGTGCCAAAACTTTTGCCAACACCTGAGGTTTAACGGCAAAAAGAACAATGTCAGCTTCTCGAATTGCTGCAACATTATCATCGGTCACATGCAAATCTTTTTCAGCCAAAAGCTCACGTACTTTTTCTACGGGATCTGAAACTGTAATACGTGTAGTCGGGACACCACGTGCAATCAGGCCACCAATTAAAGCTTGTGCCATGTTGCCGCCACCAATGAAACTGATATTACAATTTAGAATTGCGCTCATGATTGAAGATCCGATATTGCAGATTTAGCGTTAAGAGATAATGTTGGTTGCCAGCCAGCTTGAGTACAAAATTCAGACTGCGCCAACCAAAAGCCCTGAGGCGTAAAGACGCCTAGCATAACATTATCTCGGCTTAATATTTGAATAGTATGACGCTGCCACGGAAAAATTTGCGCCTGTTGAATGGCTTTTTTCAACGGCCAACTTCCGACACGACCATATAAATGAATTTTTTCGCCGCCAAGGCGTGGGCGTATCTGCAGTTGCTGCCCCAATAATTCAGGTGATAAACCAACCTTTGAGGGTTGAATCACAAAATGGCCGGCAGGCAACTTGAGGCACTGACCTGCAACACAAGTTACAACCTCAACCTCTTGAATGGGTTCAGTTTGAAGATAATCCGCTTTGGCAATCCGATGAAGTTGCTGTTGAAACCGCAGATAATAAAATCCATTCCAGTGCAATGCCGCTTGCGAGTCTTCGCGTGAGCCAATCACTTCTGAAAATAATCGCTGTACCATTTCAAAACTAGGACGATATTGCCCCTCACCTTTCATCCAGTGCGATAACAACTGACGCTGACGTGCCAGACTGAGCTGTTGTAGAGCCACCAAAGATAACGCTTGCGATGAGCCGCAGACTGCTAAATCTTGTTGTAATACCTCGTTTAAAATTTCATCGGCATCTTGCATCAAGTAACTGGTTCGACTCAGAGCTTGCTGCATTTTAGGAAATCGCTCACTGAGTAGCGGCCACAAAATTTCACGACTCCACGCACGGTCATAGTCGGTATCAAAATTGGTGAGGTCTTGAATATTTTGCACATGCAGCTGTGCTGCCCATTGGCAAATTTGCTCACGTGAAAGATCTAATAGCGGACGCCATAATGTAAAATCTTCACGTACATCGAATTTTTTCATCGCAGCAAGGCCATGGACACCAGCACCTGAAAGTAGCCGCAACATCAATGTCTCGGCTTGATCTTGCTGATGATGCGCAAGTAGCAATATTTCATCTGCTTGTAAATGTTGGGCAAAGGCTTGATAGCGGGCTGAGCGGGCTTGGTTTTCAAGGTTACCTTGCGCAACCTGAACTTTTTGTATGATGAATGGCAAATTCAGCGCTTTACATTGAGCACGTACAAATTCGCCCCAAGCGTGACTACACGCTTGTAGTTGGTGATCAATATAAATCACCCGTATTTTTTCAGGGCACAAAAACGACATAAGATGCAGCAGCAACATGGAATCCATGCCACCACTACATCCTATTAAAAATCGGCTTTGTTCAGGCAGCGCCTGAATTTGACTTAAGCAGTCAGCCCTAAATTGTCGCTGCCAAACTTCATTAAACGCTGGTAACGCGCTTCGCATCGTTCGTTTGCATCCATTGGTTGCAGTTCTTCTAGAGCTTGCTTCAAGACCACTTTCAAATCCTGCATGACTTTTTCAGGGTTTAAATGTGCACCTTCCGCTTCGTCCACCACGTATTCTACAATGCCCATCTTCTGCAATTTATCTGCCGTCAATGCCAATGCTTCACTTGCTTGTTCTGCTTTTTCTGCAGTTTTCCACAAAATAGATGCACAGCCTTCAGGTGAAATTACTGAATAAATACTGTGAGATAGCATAATCACACTGTCAGCTACGCCGATACCGAGCGCACCACCCGAACCACCTTCACCCAATACCGTTGCCACTACAGGCACTTTAAGTGAAGAAAGCTGAGCCAAACTAGTTGCAATTGCTTCGGCCTGACCACGCTCTTCTGCACCCACACCTGGGTACGCACCCATGGTATCAATAAAGGTAAAGACTGGCAGATTAAAACGCTCGGCCATATCCAATAAACGCTGTGCTTTACGGTAACCTTCGGGGTTACTCATACCAAAATTATGTTGTAATTTTTCACGTGTACTACGACCACGGTGCTGACCTACAATCATCACAGGCTGACCATCTAAACGAGCCAAACCACCAATCATCGCGCCGTCATCACCAAATAGGCGGTCACCATGCAAAGCATCGAACTCTGTAAAAATTTCGCCAACATAATCCAAAAACTGCGGACGTTCAGGATGACGTGCGATCTGAACCGTAGTCCAGGCTTTAGATTGAGCTGCTTTATTTTTCATAGGTCGATCATTATCCCTAACTTAACTGGTCTGTTAATTGATAAATTGTTCCGACTGGATATTCAGTTCAATATCCCAATGCTTAAATTGCACTTGCTCATCATGCAAGTCTGCAACCAACAAAGGCCACTGTTTGGCATCACCAGAAACATTAAGTTGCCATTGTTGCGCATTGTCCACGCTTAATTCAATGGCAGGAAGCATCTCATCGCTGCGACTATGATTTAATAAAACTGCTAAACGAAGCAATAGACATAAGTAAACAAGTTTGTTACCACCGACTTTCATCACATCAATGCGCGCGTCACTACGTAACTTACGACGATGATGCGCCACTAAATGCGACAAATGATTTTGATCAATTTGTGAGAAACCCGGAATATCCGAATGTTGCAGTAAATAAGCACCATGACGATGGTATCCACTATGACTGATCGCTAAGCCAATTTCATGCAAATACGCTGCACGACGCAGTAAATCACTGTCATCACTGGTCAAATTCAGTGCGGTCGCCACACCATTAAACAGTTGTTGAGCGGTATTTACCACACGTTCAGCTTGTTTCATATCTGCGTTGTAGCGACCCATCAACGCATGTACAGAACGGTCACGAACATCTTCATGTTGGAAACGTCCCAATAGGTCGTACATCACGCCTTCACGTAACGCGCCATCAGAATAAACCAATTTATCGATATTCAGCACATCAAAGACGGCATATAAAATGGCAATGCCTGCTGGCAAAACTGCTCGACGGTCTTCTTTTAGACCATCAAATTCCATTTCATTGACATGCTTATATTTAAGCAATTTATCTTTGAGTTTAAATAAACCGTCACGTGTCAGTTCTTCCTGATCGTTGCTCCAGCCCATATTGACACAAATCTGACGACATGCTTTGATCGTGCCACTTGAACCGACAACAGTATCCCAGCCCGCAGCTTTATAAGTGTTGGCAATGCCTGCGATTTCCTTGCGAGCAGCATTTACCGCTTTATCAAAACTTTTCAGGTTAATTTCACCATCAGCAAAAAACGCTTTGGTAAAAGCGACACAGCCCATTTGCACAGATTCTGTATGAATCGGTTCAAACTCTTCACCAATAATCAACTCTGTTGACCCCCCACCGATATCAATCACAAGGCGGCGACCACTATTTGCCATAGTATGTGAAACCCCTAAATAAATGAGACGGGCTTCTTCACGACCAGCAATGATTTCAATTGGTTTTGGTAAAATTTCAGCGGCTTTTTGAATAAATTCATGACCATTTTTTGCTTGACGCAAGGCATTAGTCGCCACAATACGTAAACGGTTAGCTTGTACAGGGTTTAAACGCCCCACAAAACGTGCTAGGCAGGCTAATCCTCGTTGCTGTGCGGCTTCAGTCAAATTTTTATTTTCGTCTAGACCTGCGGCAAGCTGTACTTTTTCTGACATTGATGCAACTTTTTTCACTTCACCATGGTCTACGCGTGCGATAGCCAAGTGGAAGCTGTTCGATCCCATATCGATAGCAGCAAGTAATTCTTCATCAATCAAAAAATCAGACATTATTCAAAAAAACCTGTTCAGAATTGTGCTTAGATTAATTCACATACATGTAATTTAAAAGCCATTTATGAGTAGTTCGGGCGGAACTTATCGATTTTTTATCTGAAGCAATGATAGTCATACACGATCATCGGCATCGTGATCATCCATTAGACAAACTCGCCATTCAGGTCGAAAATTTACATAACCCCCTACATTGTTATAGTTGGCTATGTAATACTTATAAACATAGAGTCAACTTAAAAATTAATTCCGGAGCAAAATCCATGTCTGGCAATATCGTAAATACAACTGATGAAAACTTCCAAGCCGATGTACTAGAGTCTGATACTCCTGTACTTGTAGATTTTTGGGCAGGTTGGTGTGCTCCTTGTAAAGCCATTGCACCTGTACTTGAAGTACTTTCAACTGAGTTTGAAGGCAAAGTTAAAATCGTTAAAGTAGACGTAACTTCTTGCGAACAAACAGCTGTAAACTACAACATCCGTAACATTCCTGCATTATTAATGTTTAAAAACGGCGAAGTTGTAGCAACCCAAGTCGGTGCCGCACCAAAATCTAAATTGACAGCTTTCATCGAAGAAAACATCTAATATTTTTTCGATAAAAACACTCGAAAATACGCTGTTTTACACAGCGTATTTTTTTGGTTGATAAATTGACAAATGCTGTGTTCTCTCTTATATTGTTTACTCAAGAAATTAAGGATCTCAAATCCTGTCATTTTCTTACAACACAACACATAAAATGCCGCTCGGCAACAGAATTGTTTTTCACATCTCTCTTCATATAACGAATCAGATCTCTGAATTGTTTTGTGCAAACCAATTGCTATCGTTTCTTGCATGATCGCGGCACATTTGTTGCTCCCTTTTCCAACCTGTACCTCAGAATTTTAGATTCTATCTGACCACCTATGAACTTAACCGAACTCAAGAAAAAACCGATTGGCGAACTCATCAAGATTGCCGAGTTTATGGGCCTCGAAGGAATGGCTCGTAACCGTAAGCAAGATATTATTTTTGCCATCTTAAAGCGCCACGCAATGAACGGCGAAGAGATTTTTGGTGATGGCGTTCTAGAAATTCTGTCGGACGGCTTTGGTTTCTTACGCTCTGCAGCGGGTTCTTACCTAGCCGGCCCTGACGATATCTATGTGAGCCCATCACAAATCCGTCGCTTCAACCTTCGTACTGGTGACACTATTACAGGTACGATTCGTCCACCTAAAGAAGGCGAACGTTACTTTGCATTATTAAAAGTTAATCAAATTAACTACGACACACCAGAAAACTCACGTAATAAGATTCTTTTCGAAAACTTAACACCTTTATTTCCAACCGAACAATTGGTAATGGAATTAGGTAATGGTACAACAGAAGACTTAACTGCGCGTGTGGTTGACTTGGTTGCTCCGATTGGTAAAGGTCAACGTTCAATTATCGTTGCACCACCAAAAGCGGGTAAAACCATGTTGTTACAAAACATCGCACAGTCGATTGTTCGTAACAATCCTGAATGTTTCTTGATTGTCCTTCTGATTGACGAACGTCCTGAAGAAGTAACAGAAATGGAACGTACTGTTCGTGGTGAAGTAGTTGCTTCAACATTCGATGAATCACCAGCTCGTCACGTACAAGTTGCAGAGATGGTGATCGAAAAAGCGAAACGTCTTGTAGAACACAAAAAAGACGTGGTGATTTTGCTAGACTCAATTACTCGTTTAGCACGTGCTTACAACACCGTAATCCCTTCATCTGGTAAAGTTCTTACTGGTGGTGTGGATGCCCATGCTTTAGAACGTCCAAAACGTTTCTTCGGTGCAGCACGTAATATCGAAGAAGGTGGTTCACTGACAATTATCTCAACTGCGTTGATTGAAACTGGCAGTAAGATGGATGAAGTGATCTACGAAGAATTCAAAGGTACAGGTAACCAAGAAATTACCCTAGACCGTCGTATTGCTGAAAAACGCGTGTTCCCTGCGATGAACATCAAAAAATCAGGTACACGTCGTGAAGAGCGTTTGATGTCTGAAGATAACCTACGTAAAGTTTGGATTTTACGTAAATTGCTTCATACACAAGACGAACTTGCAGCGATGGAATTCTTGCTTGATCGTATGAAAGAAACCAAAACCAATGATGATTTCTTTGATCAAATGAAACGTAAAGCATCCAACTAAGTTGAATGTTTGACTGAAAAGGCCATCTATAACGATGGCCTTTTTATTTGGTTGACTTTGGTTACACAAAGAAACATTTGATGGATTTCCATGTAAACTTATTTTCAAGCTTCTGATTATAAAAAATATATTTTAAAAAACCCTATTCTTTTTAGTAGTTTATTTGCTATTTCGCCAATATAAAACTTTCTCTTAATTGTTATTTTCTGTTAAAAAATGGCCGTTTTTCACCTATTTTTAACGGTTTTTTCAAAGTCACTAGTAGCATTTCAAAATACTCAGTGATAGCATACACGCAGACCAGTTAGACTGCTCTATGCATTTTTAATACCTATTCAAATTAGGCATAATAAAAGCACACAACAGACTAACGCAGGTTATTTTTTAATCTCATATTTTAGAGAGTGATGCCATGTTATTCAAAAAAATCGCTATTGCTGCTGCAGTTGCTACTACTTTAGCTTTCGTTGGTTGTGCTAAAAAAACTGAAGAAGCTGCTCCTGCTGCTGCATCTGAAGCTGCTGCTTCTGAAGTAGTTGCTGCGTCTGACGCTGCTGCTGTTGAAGCTTCTGCTGCAACTGTTGCTGCTTCTGAAGCTACTGCTGCTGCTTCTGAAGCTACTGCTGCTGCTTCTGAAGCTACTGCTGCTGCTTCTGAAGCTCAATAATCTAACCGATTATTCAGCAAAAAAAGAGAGCCCTTTGGCTCTCTTTTTTATTGCCTCAAACTTTAAACCCTAGTTCATAAAAAGAGCTAAAATTCAAAATACTAAGCCCATGCTTATTGAAAAATAAAAACTAACAATTTAGCTAAAGGAAAGCCACAATCAACCTCTACGACAACTCAACTCAACTCAACTCAACTCAACTCAAGTATATCGTCTCACTTTAAAACAAATATTCTTCAACATGAATTGTGCGATAGATGATGAGCACTGCGCCTCCTAAATCAAAGGAAAAAAAAGCAGATCAATTGATCTGCTCATTTCCAACACGTTGACGGAATTTTTGTCCCGCACGGAAGGTCACTACACGACGGGCAGAAATCGGAATTTCTTCACCCGTTTTCGGGTTACGGCCTGGGCGTTGACGTTTATCACGCAACTCGAAGTTACCGAAACCTGAGAGTTTAACTTGTTCCCCAGAGATTAGCGCTTGGCTAATCTCATCGAAGAATAACTCGACCATTTGTTTTGCTTCACGACGGTTTAAACTCGTGAGCTCACTTAAATGATCAGCCATTTCTGCTTTTGTTAATGCTGTCATGAAGCCCTCAATGTCGCCTGGTAAGTGTTTTCCAACACCTGAAGTATGTTATCCATACCGGTTTTGATTTCAGCATCTTCTAATGTACGTGTTGGATGTTGCCATTGAATTGCAAATGCCAATGAGCGCTTGCCTTCTTCGACACCTTGACCAGTGTACACATCGAATAACCAAACTGCGTCTAAAAGCTCACCGCCGGTTTTTTCGATAAGTTGCTGAATTTCACTAACATTAATCTTATCACTAATTAAAAGCGCAATATCACGTCGAACCGACGGAAAACGTGATAATTCTGTAAAATTAGATACATAAGTTTGCAAAACAGCCGATTGATCTAATTCAGCGACCCAAGTAGTCGCCAAATCCAACTCATCTTCTAAAGAAGGGTGTAAACGACCAAAGTAACCAATTGATTGACCATTGACTAAGATTTCAGCAGATTGACCTGGATGTAACCACGTACGCTCTGAACGTACATATTCAACATTTAAACGTGCAGAATTTAAAATCTCCTCTACATCGCCTTTAAAGTCAAAGAAATCCATAGGCTGTGCTTTACCATGCCAAGATTCAGTCGTACGTGAACCTGTTGCAACCAGTGCTAATGTTGGGATCTGTTTGAGATCATGAATGCTGTTCGCACCTTGATAATCAAAACGTAGACCAAGCTCATAGAAACGAACACGATTTTGCTGACGGTTCACGTTGTATTGCACACATGGGATCAAACTTGATAATAAGGTTGAACGCATCACTGCAAGGTCGCTAGAAATCGGGTTTGCAAGCGCTAGTGGTTGAACCTGTGGATTTAATTGTTTCTCTAGTTTCGCATCTGCAAAGCTAAAGCTAATCGCTTCTTGATAACCCAAAGTAACTGCAGTTTGGCGTAACTGAACCAATTCAAATTGGTCTTGGTATTTCGCTAGTTTGACATCAATCACTGGCAAGCTGATTTGAATATTGTCGTAACCGTGAATACGTGCCACTTCTTCGATGAGGTCTTGATAAATCGCCATATCAAAGCGGTGCGATGGCGGTACAACTGTCCACTCACCTTCTGCTTTCACAGTGACATTGCAACCCAAACGCGTTAAAGCATCGGTAATAAATGCAGATTCAACTTTATAACCAAGCAGTTGATCGACTTGCGCTTGGTTCAGTTCAATGGCTTCACGTTTTGGTAATAGCTCTACTTTTTCAGCAACAGTAATTGGACCAAACTCACCACCAGCTAAATCAGCGATAAGCTGAGAAGCACGGTGCATTGCCATCATCGGCAATTCAAAGTCTACACCGCGTTCATAACGCTGAGATGCATCAGTATGCAAACCAAAACTACGTGCACGACCTGCGATATAGAGTTGATCAAAGAACGCCGACTCAAGGAAAATTTCAGTGGTATCATCAGAAACCGCTGAACTTAGGCCACCCATGATTCCTGCAATCGCCAAAGCTTTTTGATCATCCGCAATCACCATCACGTTTTCAGATAATTCAACTTCTTGTTCATTCAACAACGTTAATTTTTCTGCTGCTGTTGCTTGGCGTACACGAACAGAACCTTCAACTTTACCGCCATCGAATGCATGTAAAGGTTGACCCAATTCCATTAAAACGTAGTTGGTAATATCGACCAAAATACTGTGCTGACGAATGCCTGCACGAGCTAATGCACGCTCCATCCACTCAGGAGTTGGTGCTTTGGTATTCACGTTTTTGATCACTCGACCTAAATAGCGTGGGCAACCATCAGTTTCAACAACAACTTTCTTCTCATCAGTAATTGTTGCAGCAACTTCTGTAATCAATGGTGCAGTCACAGGGAGTTGGTTAATCACACCAATTTCACGTGCAATACCACGAATACTGAAGCAGTCACCACGGTTTGGCGTGATGCTGATATCAATCACATTGTCATCAAGATCTAAATATTCACGCACATTTACACCAACAGGTGCATCGGCAGGAAGCTCTAATAGACCGTCGATTTTATCTTCAAGATCAATTTCAGACGCACCGCACAGCATGCCTTGTGATTCAACACCACGAAGCTTGCCTTTTTTAATTTTGAAATCGCCCGGAAGTACTGCACCAATGGTTGCTACAGGAGCTTTCATGCCTACACGTACGTTTGGAGCACCACAAACGATTTGTAACGGCTCGCCTGAACCGATGTTTACAGTAGTGACACGTAAACGGTCAGCATCGGGATGTTGAACCACTGTTAAAACTTCACCGACTACTACACCAGTAAATGGTTTTGCAGCAGGAGATAAATCATCAACTTCTAAACCTAACATGGTCAGTTGGTCAGAAAGTGTATCGCTATCAATGGCTGGGTTAACCCATGTACGCAACCAATTTTCGCTAATTTTCATTGTATAAAAACCTATTAATTCTAAATTTCTAATCCCCTCTAGCGCCCCTTTAAAGAAAGAGGACGAACCCTAAGTCATGATGGACACCCCCTCTCCTTTTAGGAGAGGTTAGGGAGAGGTATAAAACTGTTTAAGCAAATTGGCGTAAGAAACGCACATCATTTTGGTAGAACATACGCAGGTCATTAATGCCGTAACGCAACATGGCAAAACGCTCTACACCTAAACCGAAGGCAAAGCCTTTGTATTTTTCTGGGTCGATGCCAGCGGCTTGTAAAACGTTTGGATGCACCATACCGCAGCCCAAAACTTCCAACCATTTACCACGTTCATCCATGATATCCACTTCTGCACTTGGCTCTGTGAATGGGAAATAAGATGGACGGAAACGTACTTTCAAATCTTTTTCAAAGAACTCATTTAACAAGTTCACCAACAAACCTTTAAGTTCTGCAAAGCTGGTGTTTTCAGCCACATACAAACCTTCGATTTGATGGAACATTGGCGAATGCGTTTGATCTGAGTCACAGCGATAAACACGACCAGGACACACAATACGGATTGGAGGCTGCTGAGTTTCCATCGTACGAATTTGCACGCCTGAGGTATGCGTACGAAGTAAATGATTCGCATCAAAATAGAAAGTGTCGTGCATCGCACGTGCAGGGTGATGACCCGGAATGTTCAATGCTTCAAAGTTGTGATAATCATCTTCAACTTCTGGACCGGTCGCAACAGTAAAGCCAGCTTTGGTAAAGAATTGGCAAATACGTTCTTGAACTTGAGTCACAGGGTGAATACTACCCACCGTTTGACCACGGCCGGGTAAAGTAATATCAATCGTTTCGCTAGCAAGCTTTTGTTCTAATGCAGCTTTTTGTAATTCAGCTTGACGAGCAGTCAGTGCGCCAGTAATCGATTCACGAACGGCATGAATTTGAGCACCAAAAACTTTACGTTCTTCTGGGTCCATTTTACCGAGCGACTTCGATTGTTCCGCGAGCTGGCTTTTCTTCCCTGTAAATTGCACTCGCACTTGGTCGAGTGTAGCAAGGTCCTCTGCTGCTGCAATCGCAGCGAGCGCTTCAGTGGTCAGGGCTTCCAGTGACATAGTAACTCTCAAAGCAACAATTTAAAAAAATAATATAAACCCCTTATTCTAACAGTTTTTAGCCGTTATGATGAAGCGCATTCACAAGTTAAAATTGCATTAGCATCAAGTTTTAAAAAAAGTATAAGATAAACACAATATCAATGGGATCCAATCTTTATGGCACTCGATCCAATCTGGAAACAACAGCTCACACTCGTCACTTATGGCAATGAATTTCTCAACCAAGGTTTGAGTTTTCAACGTTGGTTGAATCACCACATTTTTGATCAGCACAGTTTCCATTTTCGTGATTTGCTTTCACAGCATTTATTGGCTCAACATTTCCAAATTTGGCTAGAGGGCTTAAAAAAACAAGGGGTACAACGCTTAAGTTTACATAGCTCTAGCTTGCTGAATGATGAACAAAATCCGAATGCTAACGTTGAACTTCTTCCCTTTGCCCATTTTATTGTAAGCCACGAAAAAAATAAAAAGCAGGCATGGATTTTTGGTAAAGAACTTGCCGAGTGGTATAACGCAGAAAATGACTATGAAGCACCGGCATCCCAACAACTGCAAATTCGTCGAGAAACCTTTTGGCGCTATGAGCTGAACCATAAACTCATTAAACGCATCGCAGCGGATATGCAGTTACCAAAATGGGATGATATTCATAACTTCACTGAAGCAGAATTATTTTTACAAAAACCTGCGGAAGGTTTTATTGAGCCGGAGGTGTTAGGCACACCTTATTATGGTACTCAGCCCGATCTAAGCAGCGAATCAAATGAATCCGCAAAACTCGCACTCTTGCCAACGGATGCACAAGCGGATTTTGCACATGACAGCTTACATCGCTTAGATGCATTAAACCGCCATATACAGTCTAAAATTCAGCATCCCTATCATGCAGATGGCAGCATCTGTACACCTGAAGAACAGTTAAATTTACGCCATTTTGCTCAAAAAACTGAAGATTTAACGGCTAAATTTATTGTAAAAGTCGCCAATCACTATAAAACTGCACGTTTAACTCCTGTGGTCGAAAGCTCTCCTCTGGATGGATTTAAAACTGAGCAAAGAAAATCAAATCCTCAGCATGCACACACGCCAAATCCAACCCATAAACCCGGTGCAGGTGGAGTGATTACCTTAATTATTATTACGGTAGTGATTTGCTTATTGGCTTATTACTTCGGACTTTAACTGTATAAATGTGATCAACACTAAAAAGCCCTTCTCATGGAAGGGCTTTTTTATGAACATGCTTATGTATGAAAGACCTCAAAATTATGAGGTAATTAAATAATTAAACGGACGAATTTCTAATCGAACGCGATGCTGATCGGCATGTTGATTAATATAATGACTGACCGAGACTACTTCACCCTCAAGCTCTGCGTCTGCACCATACATGATTTTGACCGCCTCACCTTTGCGGGGAATCATTTCGAGCTCTACAGTGATGCTACCTTGACCCATACCAACTATTTCAGCCAACATTTTATTTTCCTTTTGTTCTTTTCTATCCATACATTAGGCATGGCGCAAAGCGCGGTATAAAGATTATTTCTGTAACTTAACTGCACTTTTTATTGATAAAACATCAAAACTTAAACATCAAAAACATAAGAGTCCAATTGTTCTAAAAATGCATCAACTGCATTTGCAGACTTTAAATGAATCCATTGAATATGTTGATATTCAGGTGCATTCATCATCTGTAGATATTTTTCACGATTCTTTTTATGGGTTTTAATCATCCACCAGACAATGGAATCTCGACCAAACATCCGCCACAAACTTTCCTGATTATTTGAATCTGGCCAAAGATCTTGTTTGGACTTAGCCCGAGAAAATGCGCGCCTTACAGAGCGGTATAAATTGACTGGAAACGGAAGGTCTAACCATATCACCGTATCTATTTCAGACCATTTAACAGGAATCGTTCGAGTATAGTTGCCATCAATAACATAACCATTTTTCGCTTTGGCAATTTCAGCTTCAATACGTGCAAAAAAGATTTCGTCAGGACACTCCTGCCAATCATCTAGCCAAAATAGATTATCCAGTTCAATATAATACAGCCCTAATTTTTCCGCCAAAGCTCTGGAAAAGGTTGATTTTCCAGTGGCCGATGTACCGACTACGTTTATTTTTTTCATTGTCATGATGATCTACTTGAGTCTGGTGAATCTACTTCAAGATAACAGCATTGGATCTGTAGGTTAACTTTTATTCTTCACGATAATCCAAAAGATCTGCATCGATATTGATAAAGTCAGGTTCAATTGCAGTATAAAAACACACTTTTCACAGACTATATTGATCCAATAATTTTTCAGTTGGTATTTATCCATTCATTTATGGCTGTCCCCCCTATCTGCACGCCTTATAAAAAAACAGATTCTAGCTGTCCCCAGATGAATGAATTAATTCTGCCCGCAATTATGATGAACATGCGCAATATAAATACCTTCCCGTTCTGAGCGAAAAGCGCCGTGTGCATGTGCGGGCCTTCAACTGAGCATTAAACAAACCGGCCAGGCAACAAGATCGAAGCTAAACATTGAAATCACGACATAATACGCACAAACCGTGGCTCGGGGCGCAGCACCTACCTAGCCTATTCATTTTTAGATATAATTTAGCGCTAAGCATCGATCAAATATTCAAAATTTAAATATAGTAACCAAACACTTAAATATAAAATTTCAACATAATTATTATGAGACTTTATGAAAACAGAATTTGACATTTATGCTAAAAAACCGCTGATTTCATGGCCAACAATTTTAATGCTTATTTTACTAGGCATTGCGATGGTCTTTATTATACCTTTTTTCAAATGGTTTAGAGATCAAGCTCAACCGCTTAACGTCAGCATAGTGATTGAATACCTGCAATTCACCCTAAAAAATTTCCCGATTTACAAGCTGCAAGCCGATCATGCCCAGCTGATCCTGCTCTACATCGTATCTATAATTGTCATTGATTACTTAAAAACGCAGATTAAACTGGTCATTACGCCTGATAAAATTTATTACCGCTTGTGGAAAATACCTCTCAGCACATTCATTCAGCGGCAGGAGGTAGAATACTGTCAATTTGCCATTCTTGGTATAAAACGCCCAAAACGGATCTCATGGCTGCAGCGTCCCATTTATCAGACTGCCAACAAAGAAAATCCACAGCTTTTATTCTTCCCCCTTAAAAATGTTCAATCTCAATTGCACCTTGCATGCTTAAGTGAACATGAAAAAGGGCAGCTGATTCAAATACTCAAACAATATTATAATTTTCAGGATGAGATTGCGGCGCTGACGCTTTCTCAAGAAGATCTGCAAAATTTAATTCTGCAAACCAAGATCAGTCCGCGGATCGCCTACATGCTTATCGGCAGCGTTCCTATTGGTATTTTGGGCTTATATTTAAACGCGCAAGCGCAGTTCTTTTACATTTCCAATTATCCGGTTTTGCTGTGTTTGGCCATTATTTTTCTGCTGATTTTCATTCCAAGCGTATTGTGGATACAAAAAGATATTCCCAAAATGGCGTTTACAGGAAGCGTGCTGTCCAGTACATTTTTAACGCTGAGCCTGAGCTTTTTTCTAATGCCGGTATTGCATAGTTATTATGCTTTGCATTTTGGCACTCATAAAATGACCGATGCGCAATTACTCTCAATGGATGCAGATGGTCAGAAATGGTTGTTATTAGACAACCAGCAAACTTTTCATATTTTACCCAAAACACCTTTCTACAACACGCACTTTAAAATAAATGCAATTTATGAATTTCCCATTTATTATCACTGGCATAACTATCATTTTCAGCACCGAGACCTTGCTTATGTCCAGCTTAAAACAAAAACCGATTAATATTGGTTAAGCTTACATAAGAATTTAAAGCCCAAAAAAAGACCGCTAAAAGCGGTCTTTTTTTAAGTCATAAAGACTTATGCAGCTAATGCATCTTTAGCTTTAGAAGCTAAAGCAGCAAACGCAACTGCGTCATGCATAGCGATGTCAGCAAGTACGCGACGATCGATAATCACTTGAGCTTTTTTCAAGCCAGCGATCATACGGCTGTACGACAAACCATTTTGACGAGCACCAGCATTGATACGCGCAATCCATAGAGCACGGAATTGACGTTTCTTTTGACGACGGTCACGGTAAGCATATTGACCTGCTTTGATTACTGCTTGGAACGCTACGCGATATACGCGTGAACGAGCGCCGTAGTAACCTTTAGCACGAGCAAGAATTTTTTTATGACGGCGATGAGCCTGTACACCACGTTTAACACGAGCCATTTATAATCTCCTTAGATGTATGGGCACATACGGCGAACTGAAGCAACGTCACTTACGTGAACCATTACACAGCCGCGTAATTGACGGATACGCTTAGCAGATTTTTTGGTCAAAATGTGTCGTTTGAACGCTTGGTGACGTTTAAAACCGTTTGCAGTTGGCTTGAAGCGTTTAGCTGCACCACGGCGAGTTTTCATCTTAGGCATAAGAACCTCTTTTGAACACCTGTTCGGCACGTCTGCACCATTGCAAAGACGCCCTGCAGGTAAGGGAGCGAGTATTCTAAAGCATCTTTGCTCAAAACAAAAGCGAATCTTTCTACCGAATATCGAACTTAATTAATTTTCTGATATAGATTTTCCGATGATTTTATAAGCGATGCCCAATAAGGCTTATATAATGTCGGCACGCCAACTATTAATGTCCATTATGAAACCTGCACAGGATGCTTTTGCAGCCCTACGTTATCGGGATTTCTCGATTGTTACGCTTAATCAATTTTGTCTGACCTTAGCCATTTTGATTCAAGAAATTATTGTTGCTTACTCACTGTATCAAATCACTAAAGACCCGCTAACACTGGGCTTAATTGGTTTAGCCGAAGCAATTCCTTTTATTGCTCTCTCTTTGTGGGGAGGATACTTTGCAGATCGTTTCAATAAACAGACCATTATGAAAATTTGTCTGTTTTTTTCTGTACCTATGCCACTTATTCTTTGGGGGTTATTTCACCAATATGGTCTCGGCCAAATTGATGTCACCCAACTGTCTTGGGGGATTTATGCGGTCATTTTTGGGCTTGGAACGATCCGTGGTTTCTATAATCCCTCGGCAACGTCGCTTAAACCTTTTTTAATCCCGCGGGAGCTCTATGCCAATGGTGCAACATGGACAACGATTGGTTGGCAAAGTGGGGTGATTATTGGGCCAATGCTTGGCGGTTTTATGTTGGCATTTTTAGGCCGTGAAACCAGCTTACTCAGTGTTGCGGCGCTACTAACGGTCTGCTTCGTTCTCATTAACCTACTCAATAAACGCAGTTTTCCTAAAATTGAATCTGACAATTTAAAAGATAGTTTAAGTGAAGGTTTTCGATTTATCTGGAAAACCAAAATTGTCCTTTGGGCGATTTCACTCGATTTAGTTTCTGTGCTTTTTGGTGGCGTGATTGCCCTCTTACCGATTTTTGCCGAAGATATTTTAAAAGTGGGGCCTGAAGGTTTAGGCTACTTACGGGCAGCACCGTCTATTGGCGCCCTGATCACTATGATTGCATTGACCAAATTCCCTCCAACTCATCATGCATGGCGTAATATGTTATTGGCTGTAGCGGGTTTTGGTGTATTTACCATTTTATTCGCATTTTCAAGCCATCTTTGGTTATCACTCTTTGCACTGGCAATGACTGGGGCATGTGACAGCGTGTCTGTGGTGGTTCGTCAGACCATTTTGCAACTTTATCCACCTGAAAATATGCGGGGTCGTGTTGCTGCGGTGAATGGCATGTTTGTTTCTAGCAGTAATGAACTTGGAGCTTTTGAATCGGGACTTGCAGCAAAATACATGGGCACGATCATGGCGACAATCTTTGGTGGCTGTATGACCATGGCTGTAGTTGCAATCAGTTGGGCAAAAACCCGTGACTTGTTTGGGATCGACATTACCCATCAGTCAAAAAAATAATGGCATATTTTCCATTTAAACCTTGCCAGTATTTCCAATACAGGAAATACTGCGCAGCAATATCGACGCATTCATCACTCACTTTGTGATCTTAGAATAGACTTATGAAACAATATCTGTGCTTAACCCTTTTGGCCTGCGCTCCATTTTCTACAGCGTTTAGTGCTTCAACCAAAACCCATCAACTTCCGGCACAGAATATTGAAGTTGCTCCTGCGCATTTAACCACGCGTTTAAATTGGTCGGTTTTTCCAAAACCGGTATATGCCAATGAAGACCTCAAGCAACGTGACCGCGCGGCCATTATTCGTGTTACAGCAAATGCAAAAGGCACCATTACCGATGCAAGTGTTGAAGAAAGTACAGGGGTCGATCAACTCGACCGAATCTTAATTGCTGCTGTCAAAAAAGCTAAAGTCAAACCACATTTAGAAAATGGTGAATCCAAAGCCATTATTGGCTATCAAGCGTTTAATTTGAGAGTTAAAGGCAATACGCCTGAATGTGATTTCAACTTTGATTCAAAAGTTTGGAATGCACAGAGTGCAGATAAGAAAACGCCATTCCAATATGTATCTCAACCAAAATTAGATCTCACTAGTCATGAGTTGAAACAGCACGATCGTAAAGTCAAATTTAACTTTAAAGTGGATAAACACGGACAAGTAAAAAAGGTCAAGATCAAGCAAGGCTCTGGCATTTATGCACTCGATCAGAAAGTCGTTGAAGCACTAAGAAATAGTCAGATCTCGGTTAAACGTACTGCGAGCACCCTTTGGATCTACAAAAAGTCGAACTTTAAAGATGAAATTCAATTTAAAGTGAATGGCTGTAAATAAGTAATAGATTCAACATTTCAAACAGGGATTGAATGTTTCAATGCCCTGTTTTTATCTCAGAAGAAACCTAAAAATATAAGATAAATACAGAGATAACGCCCGGTTTTCGCTACGGTCACCATGAACACAAAGCGCCAGAAGTTTTCTTTCATTAAACCCGCAATTAAAGTAATAGGGTCTCCAATAATCGGCAGCCAACTCAGTAGCAAAGACCAATAACCATATTTGTGATAAATACCCTGTGCCTGCTGCATTTTCAGCTCTGACACGGGAAACCATGTTTTATTTTTATAATGTTCTACTTTTAAACCAAGCCACCAATTCACACAAGAACCGAGAATATTACCAATACTGGCCACCACAATCAGCAGCCATGGATTATGTTGACCATAGCTCAACAAGCCGAGCAATACGGCTTCGGACTGTAAAGGAAGTAAGGTCGCAGCCCCAAATGCCGCGAAGAATAAAACTAAAAACGACCACATCGAAACGAATGCTTAGAGACCTAATTTTTTCTTCGACTTCAAATATTCAAAATTTGACCAAAGCACTGCTGCAACAATTACAACGATTCTCGACCATTTATATTGTGAAGAAATCGGTTCAATCGCAGCCCGCATCAAGTTTTGATCTTTGGTATGTAAATCTGCAAGAATATTTTGAACATGCACAATTTCAGCGACAAATAGCACTAAGCAGCCTGCAATACCAAAAATAATACTCCAATAGATTCTTGGATTATTTTCAACAATACGGGTAAAATTTAAGAAAAAGTCTTTCATCGCAAAATCGTCCAACTAAGCCGTCAACAACGCGTTCTTTTCGGCAGCGCCGCATTCTAACACAGCGTTAGAATTTTCTTCCGTCCTATCTAAAATCTTATGGTGAGTCTTTCCACACTTTACTTTTATACATGAGACTTCTAATCTGCCACGCAAATATTGAAAAATTTAAAAAATTTATGAAAAAAATTCTTTGCTTAAGTTTTATCGTGTTATTACAAATTTTGACCGCTTTATATGCACAAAGTCCTTCTGAAGTTGCCAAACAACACGTGATTACACAAGATCAAATGATTTGGCAAAAGCGACCTTTCTTTAACTTCAACAATGACGATCTGGACAATCAAAATCGTGACCTTAGTTTTAAATTGTATGTTTTAGCCACCGGCGAAGTTCAAAAAGCTGAATTAATCAAAAGCTCTGGACTTACACACATTGATAAGCGGGTTGAGCAGTCACTTTTACGTGCCAAGTTCAAACCTTATATCGAAAATGGTGTAGCCTCCCCCTTTGTTGCCTTACAGCCCTTCTCACTCAAGCCCCTGAAAGAAAACCAAAGAACTTGGTGGAAAAAGCTTCTATTTATTTCGTAAAAAAAGAGCATGTTTCCATGCTCTTTCTTTAAACGTGTATTGCTAAGGCTTTTTGTACCGCTGGACGGGCCGTCAGTCGATCGATATAGTCTTTCACGTATGGATAATCTTCCAGCTGAATTTGCTGCCATTCATGACGCAGTGCCCAAGGCAGAATAGCCATATCTGCAATCGAATACTCTCCAGCCACAAATTTTTGACCAATCAACTGATGGTTCAAAACTTTATATAAGCGTTTAGATTCATTTACATAACGTTCAGTTGCATACGGAATACGTTCAGGTGCAAAACGACTAAAATGATGATTTTGTCCTAACATGGGCCCAAAACCACCCATTTGCCACATCAACCATTGTTCAACTTCAACGCGCTCAAACTCATCTTCTGGATAAAACAAACCTGTTTTACGTCCAAGATATTGCAGAATCGCACCAGACTCAAAAACTGAAATTGACTCTCCTCGTGGGCCATTCTGATCCACGATTGCAGGGATTTTATTGTTCGGAGAAATTCTCAAAAAGTCTGGCTGAAATTGATCATTTTCCAAGATATTAATCGGAAAAATTTGGTATTCCAAACCCATTTCTTCTAAAGCGATGGTAATTTTATGTCCATTGGGTGTACCCCAATAGTAGAGATCAATCATCTATATTCCTTTTTAATTTTCAGTAAGGCAATCTCATTTTGCTTTATGTATAACATGTTTAATCCAGTGAAAGCTTGTCAGTTTTTCTGAAAAGTAACGTTAAAATGTGAATTATCACTTTGCTTTTAAAATCACTTAAGGTACAAAAATTCAAAAAATATAATTTTTTTATAAAAATCCCTTGAAAAAAATCAGCACAGACCGATATTGATACATGTACAAGGATCAAACGATCTTGTTAGTGAACAGTGGATGCCAAGCATCACTGAACATTTCTTATTGTTACAACTTTGCTTATTAAAGAGAGTTCTAATTATGAGTAGTTTAAATCTTAACCCACTTTTCCGTCGTAGCATTGGTTTTGATCGTTTCAACGATTTATTTGATTATGCCATGCAAAGCGACACACCAAATTACCCGCCATACAATATTGAAAAAACGGCTGAAAATAGCTATCGCATTGTGGTGGCAACCGCAGGTTTTACAGAAGATGAACTTTCGCTAAACTTAGAAAATCAAGTGCTAAGCATTTCAGGTAAACCAACTGAAGCGCAAGATATAACTGTGGAATTTCTGCATAAAGGCATTGCTCGTCGTACATTTAAACTGTCTTTACGCTTAGATGAACATATAGAAGTGCAACAAGCCCTATATGAAAATGGTTTATTGACAGTGGACTTACAGCGTATTATTCCTGAAGAAAAACTACCACGCCAAATTCCAATTGGCAAAAAGGCATTGATAGAAAGTCCTGTCCAAGAAAATATCGCTGAGTAAACCCTCATAAAAAAAAGACCCTTCGGGGTCTTTTTTATATTAAGAAAATTAGTTAGATTCAAAACATGACAAACAAGAATAAAAAATCATGCCATCTCAAGAATATAGTGTCTCGATTCCAATTTATATGTTTCGTTTTTTATCTATTCTCAACTTAATCTTACCCATAGGTGTTTTTAATGAATCCTTGGTGGGTCTGGCTTACAAGCTGTTCATCTACTCTTTTTAAATTTTGGCGTATCTTGCAAAAAATAATCCTACGTTCTATTTCTATGCACTATGCTTTTTTCTCATTGCTTTTGTGACATGGAATATACGACCTAATATTACCAAGATGAAAATCTATTGGAGGGTACTGAAAACCCCTATTTCACGGCCTGTTTTATGTAAATAGATCTCACATAGTTAGCTCAATAAAAAGCTTTGCTCACTTTATACCTACATTAAAACTAAATTAAAGCATTTCAAAACGTCTGAATAGAAACAACGATTGAATATCAATTAGAATATAATCAAATTTGTCTTTCTTAAAGAAACTTACTTAATACCCTCAGACATAAGTTCGCATTCATGAATTTTGCTCTATTTTACAATCAATACGCAGCAGACATTCTTGCTGCCCTTCAGCAACATTGGGATTTAAAACCCGACATCTAGACAAAAAAAAGCACTGCAAATGCAGTGCTTTTTTAATGGATACTTACTTTTTCTTTTTAGGACCAAGCAGCATACCCATTTGACGGCCTTCCATTTTTGGTGTTTGTTCAACAACACCATAGTCAACCACGTCAGCTTCAATTTTTTGCAATTGAGCCAAACCTAACTGTTGGTGTGCCATTTCACGACCACGGAAACGAAGCGTGATTTTTACCTTATTGCCTTCTTCAAGGAACTTGATAATGGCACGTAGTTTAACGTTGTAGTCACCAACATCAGTACCAGGGCGTAGCTTGATTTCTTTCACCTGTACTTGATGTTGTTTTTTCTTCGCTTCTTTTTGCTTTTGTTTTAGATCAAACAAATGCTTGTTAAAATCCATGATTTTGCAGACTGGTGGCTCAGCATTAGCAACAATCTCAACAAGGTCAAGATCTACTGCTTCTGCAGCACGCAAAGCGTCAGCAAGAGATACAATCCCTTTTTGCTCGCCATTTTCGTCTACTAGACGGACTTCTTTTGCACGAATTTCATCATTCAAGGCAGGACGGTTTGATTTTCCGCCCTGTTGATTACGGTCAGGCTGTTTAATCGCTTTTACTCCACAATGTACCGGCCGCGTTCGGCTACGGCTGCTTTTACTAGGTCAACGAATGCATCAATTGACATAGTACCCAAATTTTTTCCAGAGCGAGTACGGACGTTTACAGTACCTTCCTCAACTTCACGGTCTCCAAGAACCAATAAGTAAGGAATACGCTCTAAAGTACGTTCACGAATCTTAAAGCCGATTTTCTCATTTCTCAAGTCTGAAATCGCGCGGATACCGCTTTCTTTAAGTTTAGCGACGACTGACTCACATGCTTCAGCTTGTGAATCGGTAATGTTCATCACACATGCTTGAATTGGAGACAACCAAGGTGGCATGAAACCAGCATAGTGTTCAATAAGTATACCAATAAAACGCTCGAAACTGCCAAGAATTGCACGGTGCAACATTACAGGCTGATCACGGTCGTTATCTTCAGTCACATAAGACGCATCTAAACGTTCTGGTAAGTTAAAGTCACATTGAATTGTACCGCACTGCCATACACGACCTAAGCAGTCTTTCAATGAGAATTCAATTTTCGGACCGTAGAACGCGCCTTCACCCGGTTGAAGTTCCCACTCTAGGCCAGCAGCATCTAAAGCATCTGCTAAAGATTTTTCTGCCATGTCCCAAAGTTTGTCATCACCCACACGTTTTTCTGGACGTGTCGACAACTTCATTTGTACTTCTTCAAAGCCGAAGTCTTTATAAACATCTAATGTCAGTTTAATAAAGTCTGCAACTTCAGTACCGATTTGTTCTTTTGTACAGAAGATATGCGCATCATCTTGTGTAAAGCCACGTACACGCATAATGCCGTGTAATGAACCCGATGGTTCGTTACGGTGACATGAACCAAACTCAGCCAAACGGATTGGCAGGTCACGGTAAGATTTTAAACCTTGGTTGAAGACTTGCACGTGACATGGGCAGTTCATTGGTTTTACTGCATAATTACGGTTCTCTGAGTGAGTCGTAAACATGTTTTCAGCATAGTTAGCTGCGTGCCCTGATTTTTCCCAAAGTGTGAAATCAACCACTTGCGGTGTACGGATTTCTTGGTAACCGTTGGCTTGTTGAACTTTACGCATGTATTGTTCAAGCACTTGGTAAATCGTCCAGCCGTTTGGATGCCAGAACACCATACCCGGCGCTTCTTCTTGCATATGGAACAAGTCTAACGCTTTACCAATTTTACGGTGATCGCGTTTTTCAGCTTCTTCAATACGTTTGATGTAGGCAGCTAGCTGCTTTTTGTCCGCCCAAGCTGTACCGTAAATACGTTGTAACTGTTCGTTTTTCGCATCACCGCGCCAGTAAGCACCAGAGATTTTAGTCAACTTGAACGATTTTAAGAATTTAGTATTTGGAACGTGCGGACCACGGCACATATCCAAGTAGTCTTGATGGTAGTACAAGCCCATTTCAGTTTCTTCAGGCATGTCTTCAATCAGACGCAGTTTGTATTCTTCGCCACGTGCAGTGAACTCTTTGATCACTTCATCACGTGGAGTCATTTTTTTGATAACATCATAGTCTTGGTCGATGAGCTTTTTCATGCGCTCTTCGATTGCTGCCATGTCATCTAAAGTAAACGGACGTGGCATCCAGATGTCATAGTAGAAACCTTCTTCAATGACAGGACCAATGACCATCTTTGCTTCTGGGAACAATTGCTTAACTGCATGACCCACCAAGTGCGCACAAGAGTGACGAATGATGTGAATACCATCTTCATCTTTAGGCGTGATAATTTGTAGGCTAGCATCTTCTGTAATTAAATCAGACGCATCAACTAAACGATCGTTTACACGACCCGCAACTGTATTTTTTGCTAGACCAGGACCGATGCTTTGAGCAACTTCCATCACAGACACGGCATGATCAAATTCTTTTTGATCGCCATTTGGCAAAGTGATAATTGGCATATAAAAATCCTTAAGGAGTGATGCCCCGTACAATGGAGCATGTCACCGCGAGATTATGATCGAGGGAGACCCTCAAAAGATAAAAACGGTGGATAAATAAAATTCGACCTAAATTTTACACGCCCTGCCAACTTTAATAAACCTCTAATCCCATGGAAGTTGATTTTTCTGCTGCCTTTTACAAGACTCCTGATAATTCAAGCAGATTTCAGCCGAAATACGCTTTATGCTGTCAACATAATAATCACGTTCTAATTCATAAAATTATTCCGAATTTCGAACACCTATACCCACTGAAATCTTTATGTAGGCAGGTATCATGCAAGCACATTCACTTATATCTTGGTCTAGTTTAAAACCGCTCCAACCCGCTTATGCCCTTGCAGCCAATGTCGATCTTGTGGTCTTACGGCTCGAAGATGATGATGTAGAAAAAGTCGTGGTCATGTATGGTCGCTGTCAGCATCGCGGCGCACTCATGGCCGATGCCCATATTCAAGGAGATAAAATCGTCTGTGGGCTGCATGGTTCTCACTATATTTATAAAACTGGCATCAATCCACGTTATCTGAATAAAAATCTGCAAAAGTTTAAAGCGTGGGTGGAAGGCGATCAGGTGTATGTCGATCTTGAAGAAATTCAAGCGTGGGAGAAAAGAAATCCTCAACAATATAAGCGTAATCAATACCAAGGCCTATATGCTGATTCCGCGCCCGCGCCAGAAGAACCACATAATAAATTGATCTTAGAACTCGCACGAAATGGCTTAAGTAAATTTGGACATCATGGTCCGACAGCGGCGATGGGCGTGCCTTTTAATCAACTCCCGAAATGGGAGGACATTCAACTGATCACCGCACAACTGTGGAAAATTCCATTATTAGATGATGCACCCGTAGCAACCGAAGTAGTGATTGGCCCAAATGCTAAAAAACCCTTAAAACTCAAAATCCCCCTGTTTGTGTCAGATATGAGTTTTGGTGCGTTATCTCAAGAAGCCAAAGTTGCCCTTGCAATAGGTGCTGAACTTGCAGGTACAGGCATTTGTTCAGGTGAAGGTGGAATGCTTGCTGAGGAACAAGCGGCCAATTCACGTTATTTTTATGAACTTGCATCGGGTCGTTTTGGCTATGACATCGAAAAAGTTAAAAAGTGTCAGGCCTTTCATTTTAAAGGCGGTCAAGCCGCAAAAACAGGTACGGGAGGACATCTGCCAGGCCATAAAGTGGTTGGAAAAATTGCAGAAGTGCGCAAATTACCAGAAGGCACCGCAGCCATTTCTCCTGCAACTTTCCCCGACTGGACTCATCTTTCACAATATCGTGAATTTGCAGAATATGTCCGAGCAGAAACCGGCGGCATCCCGATCGGCTATAAACTCTCCGCACAGCATATTGAACGTGATATTGACGCAGCACTCAGCATCGGTGTGGACTATATTATTTTAGATGGTCGTGGCGGTGGAACAGGTGCAGCCCCAACCTTATTCCGTGACAATATCTCTGTACCGACCATTCCTGCACTTGCACGAGCACGTCGTCATTTAGACCGTTTAGGACGGTCAGATATTAGTTTAGTGATCACAGGTGGACTTCGTGTACCCGCTGACTTTATTAAGGCACTAGCTTTAGGTGCAGATGCCATCGCGATTTCAAACTCTGCCATGCAAGCCATTGGCTGTTTAGCTATGCGTGCCTGTCAGACCAATGATTGTTCTGTCGGCATTGCTACACAACAAGATCATTTACGTCGTCGTTTAGAAATAGACAAATCGGCACAACAACTGGCGAATTTTCTAAATGCATCTGTTGAACTGATGCAAGTCATGGCTCGTGCCTGCGGACATCATCATCTGAATCAATTCTGCAAAGATGACCTGACCACATGGAAAAAAGAAATGTCGAACCTCACGGGTATTCACTACAGTGGATTTGAGTAAGCTTCAAATCATGCGCTTTTTTCAAAACAATTGAACCTAAAAAGAGTCCATACGGGCTCTTTTTTATTCTCTGAAGGTTTCAAAGGCCATGAATTGATCGGCTTGGTACAACCAAAGCTGTGCAAATTGAGGGATGATCATTTCACTCTGGGTAGGGAGTAAAAAAATATAATCATCTACGTCTATGCTGCTTGTCTGTGGAATTTGCACAAGCTCCTGATTACTACTGCGACCATATAACGCATGGGGCTGACTGCCTTGAGGATAAACATAGTCCCCTCGCCAATAGCCTCCATAAATAAATACAGCCTGATATTTTGCCCAACGACTGAGCCACTCTAACTGTGGTAATTCAGTCCGCGGCAACACTTTTAACACAGGCGTGACGATCCACAAGGCACTTTGGAAAGCTTGTAAATTTTTCAGTTCAAAATCTGCGGGTTTTAATAACATCGAGCCAAACGAGACTTCGTTACAGACACTCTGCTGACAATGAAAACTAAAACTAGGACTACCACCACCATTCCAACAGGTGTGTTCATCACATAAGGTTGGGTAGCGCTGTTGTACATAAGCTTTGAATTGTTGATAACTTTGCTGGGACTGTTGATAAGTCTGTTCAGGAGATTGGATCAGCCGTGGGATCTTCGCCACATGTGCGTCATAGCCCATTAATCCTGAAAATTTTAAATGTTGGGGATGTTGAACTATTAGATCCAAAACAGCCTTTAGCTCATCGATCGTTTTCAGACCTCCACGGTGTAGCCCCACATCTATTTCAATATTGATGCGTAGACACAGTTGATGCTGCTCAGCAAATTTGAGGTATTGGGCTAAACGCTGTTCACTATCAATCAGCCATTGCACTTGCGATTGCGTTGCCTGCAAAAACGCCTTGTCTGCATGGTTTAAGGCCTGAATCGGCATCGGTTTTCCAAACAACACATCGGCTTGCGGAATCGATTCGAAAAGCGTTTTTAGATGTGCAAAATGAAATAGCATGAAACGCTGTGTCTGAAGCTGTATAGCACAGTGTTGAAGCAGAGCCATGCACGCCAAGGATTTCACCACCAAGCGCGGATGCAGACGCTCTGGCATTTGCTGCTGAGTGATCACCAAGTTGTGATTTAATGCATCAACATCCACGATTAACTGGGGCATCCCCGTACCATTTTGTTTTAACAGCGAATTCAACTTTTGAAAATATGCATCCATGCCATCCCCTTGTTCATATCGTTCAATTGGTCTTCAACGTTTAACTTTCCACGATGCTTATTCAATCAGTAATTGCTGTAGCTCAGGACTGAGCCACTTTTGCTGAGGATCTAATTCTTGTCGAATCTTTAAAAAATCCTGCCACTTTGGGTACACATTTTGAAGCTGCCGCGCATTTAGGCTATGCAATTTCCCCCAATGCGGTCGCCCGCCATATTTTAAAAAAATCGGCTCCACCAACTTAAAGATGACTTGATAATCTTGCTTATAAAACTGATGCACCGAAATTGAGGCCGAATCTTGCTGATAAAACGGACTGAGCCAAATATCATCCCCACGTACAAGTCGATATTCTAGCGGAAAAAACATCGGAACCTTATGTCGTCGAAGGGTATGCAAAATTTCTTCTAAACAATTCATCCCGTGTTGCAGCGGAATCTGGTATTCCATCTCATTAAATTTGGTATTTCGAGCAGAAGGAAAAATTCGACTTGACCAGTCTACGTTCATCGAAGGTTTGACAAAAACACCTAATAATTTTTGTAGCCATGGATTCAGTGGTGGAAAGAATCGCGTCAATTCTGCACAAAATTTGAGTAATACGTCGTCATCTAAGCACTGTTCTTTCCGTGGTTGAAGGTTATCTTCCGTCTCATCTAAGGTTTTTAAAATAACCTGATCGGCATGACTAAATGCCCAGAACTCAATATGTCGATGTTCATATTGCCATTGCTGCATATTTTGCATGACGTCTTTCAGCGGACATAATCGCGTTTGTTCTTTGAGTTTATACATCGGTCGGTTTTGCAGCTGTACATGCGTCAGCACGCCTAAACTCCCGAGTGAAACACGCCCTGCTTGGAAAATTTCGCTATTCTGTTCAGCACTGCATTGTATTAATTCGCCCTGCGCGGTTAATAACTCAAAACCCGTAACCAATGCCGATAAACATGGTAATTCGAGTCCGGTACCATGTGTTCCTGTTGCGATAGCCCCAGCCAAACTTTGACGATCAATATCTCCTTGATTAATCAGTGCTTGATCAAAAGCCGCGAGCTTCTCCCCCAAATCAAATAATCGTGTACCAGCTTGGACGGTACTTTGGCAGCGTTCAGCATCGATATCTAGAATGCCTTTGAGATGATCTAAACGTACTAAGGTATCTGTAGTTTTTGCCAAAGGGCTAAATGAGTGCCCTGCACCGACCATACGAATCTTGGGATGGGATTGCACCACATCCATTAATTGCTCAAGATTTTGCGGTTGTATAAATGACTTCGGGATCGACTTCTGAGCACCTGACCAATTTTCCCATGCAATGTCGTGTTGAATTGTCATATTCATCCTTGTCGCCATACTTTTTATTGTATTTAGCCGTATTGTTTTATTTTTGATTTCCGCTTTTGCAATGTTAATGCACAAGCCATCTTGATTTTTTACTTAGATTATACGAAGTTTCGCATCTTCTCAAATTTAAGTTTATTGTTAAAAAACAGCAAATAAGCCACGATCAATTAAAGAAAATATCATTCGTTTATATCCCCACAAAGACTATTCAAGGCGCTCTACATTATTCGTTAAGCATCATTCAAACCGAATCAATAAAAAAGATCACACACGGAAATATCTGCCAAATTAGTATAAAAAACCAACAAACCCTGTATATTTTTCAACTAAATTATTTATGCTAAAAAATCAATTTTGAGAACCACAGGGTTCATTTTCGTCACTTTACAGTTTTTATTTTATTCAATTTCAATCACTTAAAAATTTAGTGTAAATACTCGACTAAAGCATAAATGCAGAGAAGCTACGGACTGAATTATTGTTAAGTCAGATTTAAAACAAATAGACATGGACTTGGAGTACCACGATGGTTAGCGCATACGATGAATTGCCACGGACCCCGGCAAATTTTGTGGCACTTTCGCCTCTACGTTATTTAGAGCGTGCAGCTTATATTTATCCTGATCAGGATGCCATTATCCATGGCAATCGTCATATTTCATGGCGCCAAACATATAACCGCTGTCGTCAATTTGCACATCAGTTGCAACAATTAGGCATTGGCAAAAACGACACCGTGTCTGTGTTATTACCGAACGTTCCGGCTATGGTTGAAGCACACTTTGCCGTACCGATGGCGGGTGCTGTACTAAATACGCTAAATACACGCCTTGATGCGAAAACCATTGCCTTCATGCTGGAACATGCAGAAACCAAAGTCCTGTTGGTTGACCCTGAATTTGCTCAAGTTGCCACCGAAGCTTTGGCTTTGATCGATCAAGACATTTATGTCATTGATGTTGCAGATGCTGAATTTGAAGGCACAGCACAACCGATTGGACAAATTGAATTTGAAGACTGGTTGGCGCAAGGCGATGCCAACTTTGAGTGGCACTTACCTCAAGATGAATGGGATGCAATTAGCTTAAGCTATACCTCGGGTACCACAGGGAATCCAAAAGGCGTGGTGTATCATCACCGCGGCGCATATATCAATGCAGCGAGTAACATCATTGCTTGCGGCATGACACCACGTGCAACGTATCTGTGGACGCTTCCTCTATTCCACTGTAATGGCTGGTGCTTTGCTTGGACAATGGCAGCCAATGGCGGAACCAATATTTGTCTACGTAAAATTGACCCTGAACTGATTTTCAAACTGATTGCAGAACACAAAGTAGATTATTTCTGCGGTGCGCCAATCGTACTTTCAATGATGATCAATACGCCTGAAGAGAAAAAAGCACAATTTGACCATCGCGTTGAAGTGATGGTTGCTGGTGCAGCGCCACCTGCAGCGATTATTGAAGGGATGCGTAATATTGGTATCAATGTCACACATGTTTACGGTTTGACTGAAACCTATGGTCCATCAGCACTTTGCGCATCGCAAGCTGGTTGGTCTGATCTTTCCATTCAAGAACAAGCACAGTTGCATTCTCGCCAAGGTGTACCATACCCGCTTCAAGACGGCATGAAAGTCATTGACCCTGAAACCATGTTACCTGTTCCGCATGATGGCCAGACTATGGGCGAAATCATGTTCCGTGGCAACATCGTAATGAAGGGTTATTTGAAAAACCCGGAAGCAACGGCTGAAGCCTTTGCCGGTGGTTGGTTCCATACCGGCGACTTAGCAGTCTGCCAACCTGACGGTTATGCCAAAATTACTGACCGCTCTAAAGATGTGATCATTTCAGGGGGTGAAAACATTTCATCGCTCGAAGTAGAAGAAATTCTATATCAACACCCTGCTGTACTGACAGCTGCAGTGGTTGCAAAACCTGACCCTCGTTGGCAAGAAGTGCCTTGTGCCTTTATTGAATTAAAAGCAGGTAAAGAAGCAACGCCTGAAGAACTGATCGAATTCTGTAAGCAGCACCTTGCACGTTTCAAAGTACCTAAAGATGTAGTGATTACCGAAATTCCAAAAACCTCGACAGGTAAACTTCAGAAGTTCGTTCTCCGTGAATGGGCTAAAGAGCGCGCTGTTGGTGAATTTGGTTAATGTTAAAACTCAAAAGCCAAGCATGATTTTTTCAATCATTTAAGCAAAAAAAGCGACCTAATCAGGTCGCTTTTTTGATGTGAAGTCTATAACTTCACGTTTTGCTTCAATGATCAGATCACGTTGAATTCTCTGATCATTGAGCTATCTAAGTACTTGGCTATCTAATCATGCATTAGTTATCAGATAATAAAGCCACTTGTTGAATGTAGTTAAACAATTTCAACTTTGACGCAGTCAGTTCTTCTTCGCTTACATTTTTTGCTATATCACGTTGAATACGCAAAATATGCTGACGAATAGGATGATGTTCAGCAGCATTATGTGCTTTCATGAACTCTTTAATGACGGGATCACCTTGGGCAATCATACGTTCAGTCCAGCGTTGAAGCTGCGCTGTTTTTTTCGCACCTTGCTGCGGGGTTAAGTAAGATAAAATCATGGTTTCATCTTCATTACGCAGTAATTTACCTACACGTTGAAACTGACGGCGTCGCGCTTCATGTGAAGTAATTGTTTGTGCATCTAGTAGTGCTTCGATCAGACGCTCTTCAACAGGAAGATTTTTAATCTGTTTAGGATTCAGTTTTGCAAGTTCCTCGCCCAAAGCAGCCATACGTTGTACAGCTTTCTTTTGCTCAGTTTTACTTGCACGTCCTTCTAAGGATTCAAAGTCTTCTTCGGTATAGCGGTTCGGTCGACGTGCCACGTTTAATCTGCCTCGTAAAATTTTGCCGCAAACAGTGCTTGAATTTCAGATAAAGCTTTTTCTTCATCTGCACCTTCAATCACTAAGCGTAAAGTTGTGCCCTTGCCTGCGCCAAGCATCAGCAAAGACATAATATTTTTGGCATCTACTAATTTTCCACCCTTACCAATTTGAATCGACGAGCGAAATTTGGTCGTGACTTCGATTAGCTTGCCAGATGCACGCGCATGTAAACCCAGTTTATTAATTACGTCAACAGTTGTGTCGATCATGACCAGTGCTTCATTTCTCTATGTAGAACCTGAATAGACCATTTTGCCTCAAGTGCTTTTTTTAGTCTATCTACGATATATACCGAACGGTGTTGCCCACCTGTACAACCGATCGACACCGTCATGTAATGACGATGCCCTTCGGCAAATGCCGGCAGCCATTTATCCAAAAAATTATAAATATCTTGGAACATTTCATTGGTTTGTTCACTTTGTTGTAAAAACTGACGAACTGGCTCATCTAATCCTGAATACTTACGCAATTCCATATCCCAGTGTGGATTGGGCAAATGACGGACGTCAAAAACATAATCTGCATCGAGTGGAATACCATGCTTATAGCCAAAAGACTGTAAGATCAAAATTAAATTATCTGCCTGTCCGAGTTTAGACAGCAAGGTATGTTTTAAATCATGTACGCTCTTGTCTGTAGTATCAATATGTACTGTCGAGCGTAATTGAATCGGCAACAGTAAAGATTTTTCTTCCTGTATGCACTCATTTAAACTTTTGAAACGACTTGCCAAGGGATGGGGACGTCGAGATGAACTGAATCGCGCAATCAATTCCTGATCACGCGTGGTCAAATAAATAATATCGACTGAGCCATGGCGTTGTAGCTGTTGAAAAACCAAATCGAACTCTTGTAAATCTGCACGTGTACTGCGGACATCCACACCCAGTGCCAATTGTTCAAGATTATTTTCTGAATCAAGTTTTTCAACAATTTCGGGGAGTAAGGCCAATGGCAAATTATCGATACAGTAATAGCCTAAATCCTCAAGTATCTGTAATGCAGATGACTTTCCAGATCCAGATTGTCCTGTAACAATTAAAATGCGGTTCATCGCTTGCTACCCCATAGCCGTTTTAAACTGTAATATATTTAACCTGCATATTATCAATAAGACGTGTTGCGCCTAATTTAGCTGCAATAAACAACACCACGTCTTGATCAAATTCTTCAATTTTCTGTAATTCAGGTGTACGTGCTTCAACATAGTCCACAACAAAACCCGCTGCTGTCAATGTTGCTTTAATATTCGCTAACACATCTGCCAGTTGAGTTCCAGCATGTAATTCTGCCTCAGCCGTTTTCAAGCTTTGGTAAATCGTTGGTGCAATCGCACGATTTTCCGCACTCAAATAACCATTGCGTGAGCTCAATGCTAAACCATCTTCGGCACGAGTAATCGGCACACCAATCACTTCTAGTGGAATATTTAAGTCACGTACAAACTGACGAATCACTGCAAGTTGCTGGTAATCTTTTTGCCCAAAGAATGCAAAATTCGGTTGAACAATATTAAAGAGTTTTGTCACAACAACAGCAACACCGTCAAAATGACCCGGACGCTGTTCGCCACACAAATCATTGGTAATGCCGCCCACGCTAATATTGGTTAAGCGCGGTTTGTTGCCATACATTTGTTCAACAGTCGGTGCAAACACGATGTCACAACCCACTTCAGCCAATAAGTGCTGATCTTGTTCCAAAGTACGTGGATAGTTGTCAAAGTCTTCATTTGGACCAAACTGAATTGGGTTAACGAAAATACTCACCACCACGACATCACACAGTTTACGTGCTTCACGAACTAAATTGAGGTGACCTTCATGCAAGTTCCCCATCGTTGGTACAAAACCAATGATTTTGCGCGCAGCACGTGCTGGATTTAGCGATGCACTTAAACCTTGAATAGTTGTTTCAGTTTTCATGTCTTACAGCTCAATTTGGAATGTATGTTCTTTGGCAGGGAAACTACCATCAAGTACGGCAGCATGATACGCCTTAAACGCATCCACAATTGCCGTTTCCCCTGCTTGCTCTTTCATAAAATTGCGAACAAATTTCGCCACGTGACTAAACGTCAGTCCCAACATATCTTGTTGAACCAAGACTTGAGCATCCGTTTCTGCACCGGCACCGATCCCAATCACAGGTGTATTTGGGAATAATTCACTAATTTCTTTACCCACTTGGGCAGGAACACATTCCAAAAGTAAAATTGCTGCACCTGCATCAACCACAGCTTTACAATCTGCAATGAGTTGATCCGCGGTTTCGCGTGTACGTGCTTGCACTTTATAACCGCCAAACACATGAACCGATTGCGGAGTTAACCCTAAATGCACACACACCGGAATACCATTACGGGTCAATACTTCAACTGTTTCTGACAACCATGCGCCACCTTCCAATTTGACCATCTGTGCGCCTGCTTGCATCACGGTCTTTGAATTCACCAAAGCGTCATTCAAAGTGGCATAGGTCATAAATGGCAAATCAGTCAAAATAAACGCATGTTTATTGCCACGACGCACTGCAGCAGTGTGATATACCATATCTTCAACAGTGACAGGCAAAGTTGAGTCATTCCCTTGAATGGTCATCCCCAATGAATCACCAATCAGAATACTATCGACTTCAGCAACTTCCATTGCTTTTGCCATGCTCGCATCATAGCAAGTCAGGCAGGAGAATTTGCGGCCTTCCGCTTTAAATTTTTTCAAGTCACTTAGACTAATCATTTCAATATTCCTCAGATGACGGCTTTCTCAAGTGGTCATACAAAAATTAAAGATGGGCCCAGTTTCCTGCATCCAATACAGTTAAATTTGGATTATTCAAAATAGGTAAATCTTTTAATGGTTGTCCTTTAATCTGTAGATTCTCATCTAAATCCAACAAAGGTTTCAACACAAAATCACGTTCTAAAACACCAACATGAGGCACCGTCAAACGTTCATTTTGAATGTGCTGTTCACCATAAATCAGTAAATCTAAATCCAGTGTACGCTCCCCCCAATGACGTAGGCGTACACGCCCCGACTCTTGTTCAAAGCGTTGCAATTCATCTAACAAAGCCAAAGGCGCTAGATCCGTTTCTAATGCAACCGCTGCATTTAAATAATTCGGCTGATCTTGTGGCCCCATTGGCGGGCTTTGATACAGTTTTGAGACTTTCACTGTACCGAGTGTTGCAAGTTTATGCACCGCTTCACTAAGGATCTGTAGAGAATCACCTAAATTACTGCCTAAACCAATATATGTCAGCGTCATTGTGTTGGCCCAAAAATAACCTGAGTCAAATCTCGTTTCACACGTTTACGTTTTAAAATCGGATGATCTGCACCAATTTCACCACTGGCTGACGCTGCCACGATTGACACTGTCGCTGGACTGTTGGCATGTGATTTAGGCTTACGTTGACGGCGACTTCTGCTTTCTGGTTCATTCACCAGCGGTTCAATTTCAACTTGCTGATGAGTAGAAGTTTTGGCTTCCACATCTTCATGCGCCGCTTTACGACGACTCTTGGCACGTTGACGATTGTATTGGCTAATTGCTCGTTCTTTTTCGTCAGTGCTCATCTGCTGATAAGCATCCCACCACTGCCCCATGCCTTGCGTGCTTGTATCGCCCGATTTTTCACGCAACAACAGAAAGTCAAAGCCTGCACGGAAACGTGCATGACCTGAAAGTGCTTCAATTTGCTGTGGTTTTGGACTTAGTAAACGGGTTTGCATTTCCCAAACTTCACGAATAAATGTTTCGGCAAAGCGTGGAATAATGGTTCGTGTAGCCTGACGTTTCAATACATCTAAGCCTGCTTGAGCACGCGCTTCAGCAGGAACAACACCTTTATTTAAATAGAACGTACAACGTTCTTGGAACGGAATCCACAATAACACGGCATAGAAAAATGCAGGGTTAATGGTTTTCCCAATCGAAATACGTTGATCGGTATTTTTTGCAGCCAACTCAATAAATGGGGTTACGACCGGTTTGATATCTGCAAATAACTGATACCAAATACCAAAATCGATCAGCATCGGTAAGACGCGATTGAGATGCCCCATGGTAAAGAGCTTTTGTGACTCATCGTATAAACGATGAGGAGACACATCACGCAGCAATTGAGTAAGTTCTGGAGTAAAGACATCCAGAATTTTTTCATCAATATTAAAGTTTAATTTGGCTGCAAAACGTAAAGTCCGAAGCATCCGCACAGGATCTTCTTCAAAACGGAGTTGTGGATCACCCAATAAACGCAACGTTTTATGTTTTATGTCATCTACTGCATGACAAAAATCTAACACTTCGCCTTTGCGTGGTTGGTAATACATCGCATTGATCGAAAAGTCACGGCGTGCAAAGTCTTGCTCAATCGTACCCCAATTATTATCACGTAAAATCATGCCCGCAGCAGAAGTCACGGCTTTTTTAGGCGGCGCACGGAAGGTCGCAACTTCGATCAGTTCACGTCCTGAGTAGACATGCGCCAGCTCAAAACGACGACCAATAATTCGGCAACGTCGCCCGAAGACTTCTTTCACCTGAGCTGGTGTCGCATTAGTTACGGCATCAAAATCTTTAGGTGCATGACCCAACATTAGGTCGCGGACACTGCCACCCACGATATAAGCTTCATAGCCTGCCTTAGTTAAGGCATCAATCACATCTAAAATGGAAGAAGGTAATTGTGTGGTTGATAAACCACATTTGGACGCGCGCAAAGTTTGCAAAAGACGCTGTCTCCTACGTCTGAACGTAAAATTCTTAAGATGTCGCTAATGATATCTCTAACACAATCAAAGGGCAATTTGATTATCTCGATGCTCAAGCTGAGCTTAACCTAATTCTTTTTTTTACACTTCACTTAAAGTGCCAATTTTGCTTTATTTTTAGCAAACAGCGCAGGACCGATTCCCTTAACCTGTTGAATATCATCAATGCTTTTAAATAAGCCATTACTTTTGCGATATTGCACAATTGCTTCTGCTTTTTTCTGACCAATTCCATGCAATGTCTGCAGTTCATCGACTGAGGCTGTATTTAAGCGCACTCGATCTGATCGGCTATTTTGTTGGGTGCTGGGTCGTGACAAATAATAGTTGGCATTGCTCGGTGCAGTTGCCACTTTGGACTTCGAGGCCTCAGATTGCTTTTTTAATTGTTGATCTTGAGCTTGCTGCATGGCTTTCCATTCCGCGTAGCCCGAAGGGCTTTGAGCATAAGTCAAATCTGCCATTAAACTCAAAATCAAGACAAGTAATTGTGTAGAGTATTTATTCTTTAGGATGTGGTACATATTCAGCCTGTTGTTTTAATTGTTGTTTTGCCTGTTCCCATAACTGATCCATTTCAGTCAGGGACAAGTCTTCTACATGTTTTTGTTGTAATGTGGCCTGTGCTTCAATATAAGCAAAACGGCTTCTAAATTTATGAATGGTACTTAAAAGTGCCATCTCACTTGAGATGCCAATCTTACGTCCAACATTCACCAGAGAAAATAAGCAATCACCAAATTCATCAAATATTTCGTCGGATTTTTTGCCTGCTAAGGCCTCTTTTAACTCCCCTAGCTCTTCCTCAAGCTTGCCATAAGCCCCTTCAATATCTGGAAAATCAAAGCCAATTTTCGCCACATTTTTTTGGATTTCATCTGCTTGGCTTAATGCAGGAGCATGTTTAACTTCATCTAATCTAGATACTGATTTCCCTGCTTTTTCTTGTTGTTTAATCTGTTTCCATAGTGTTGCCACATCATCCGCATTGAGTGCTGAGAATTGCTCTGCCTGAAACACATGGGGATGACGGCGAATTAATTTATCTGTAATGGCTTGCACCACATCTTGAAAATCAAATGCGCCTTGTTCGCTATACATCTGCGACTGAAAAACCACTTGCAGCAACAAATCCCCCAGTTCATCTCGTACATCATCACTCTGACCTGAACGAACTGCCGCTTCAACTTCATAGGCCTCTTCGATGGCATAACGAGTCAGACTTTCTGGGGTTTGCTTTTGATCCCATGGACATTTTTCACGTAATTCTTTCATCACTGCTAATAATTGTTCCATGTGAACTCCAGCTATTTACTCATCAGTACATTGTTTCGATTACAGAATTTGATATGCTCAAAATTCACTCAGGGAATGAGCAACTCAATTCAGGGAAGCATAACATGCAAAGTATTTTTATTAGCGGTGCAGGACAAGGGATTGGCGCAGCAATTGCACGACTATTCATACAACAAGGCTATAAAGTTGGGCTTTACGACATTAACCAATCTCAAGTCACCTCCTTAGCTGCTGAACTCGGTAGCCATGCCAAAGCTGGGCTTTTAGATGTGACACAATCAGAGCAATGGCAAAGCGCTTTAGCTGAATTTGTTGCTTGGGCAGGTCAGCTGAATATCTTAGTCAATAATGCCGGAATTCTGTATTCAGGCAGCTTTGAACATACGGAACTGTCTGCACACCACCGAACGATTGATATCAATGTCAAAGGGGTGATAAACGGTTGCTATGCGGCATTCCCCTATTTACAACAAAGCAATTTTGCTCGTGTGATTAACCTCTCTTCGGCTTCAGCTATTTATGGACAAGCAGATTTAGCCAGTTATGCCACATCTAAATTTGCTGTACGTGGGCTCACTGAAAGCTTAGATATTGAATGGCAAAAATACAATATTCGCGTTTTAGATGTAATGCCTTTATTTGTTCAAACCGCGATGGTGCAAGACATGGATGCACAAAGTATTAAGAAAATGGGCATCAATCTTCAACCGAGCGATGTTGCTCAGCAAATTTATGCCTTGGTACAAAAAAAGGATACGGTCTTAATGGCCACACATACACCTGTGGGGATGAAAGCTAAATTTTTATTTAATTTATCGAAGTTTAGCCCGCAATTTGTCAACCGCTTAAGTAATATTTGGATTGCACAAAAACCCAAATAGCAACGTGTTACTAATCATTTAATTTTGCAATCATATTTGTACACAAATTACACAAAGTTACATAATTGTCACATTTTAACAGGACAAAATTCCTTTTTTTGAATAATATTCACCCGCCCATTACTTTCGGGCGTTTATTTTCTAACAATAAAAGTGAATATTTCATGAAAAAATTACTTGTTCTTGCAACTGTTACTTCTATTTCAATTTCTGCTTTTGCTACAACTCAATTCGCATCTTCAGAATTAAAAGCGATGGATTGTGCAACTCTTGCTGTTGAAAAAGCGAATGCTAAGCGCTCTTTAGAAGCTGCTGACAAAAACATTGCAAACATCCAAGCATCTGCTCAAGCACCAGGCAAATCATTGAGCAAATTTGCTGGTTTAGCGGGTGGCGCTCTTGCTGCTTTCGGTGGTAACTCTGAAAAAGCTGCTCGTGCAGGCAACATTGCAAACAGCTTGGCTGGTGAGCAAGATACTTCTGATGCAGGCAACCTTGAACTTCAACAAGCGAACAAATCAGCTGCTCAAGCAAACATCGACAACATTGGTATCTATCAAGGTTCTAAAAAATGCAAAATCTAATCTAAAGCCAGTTTAGATTGATTTAAAAAAAGCCCTGTTCAGCCAGAACAGGGCTTTTTTCATGGTGATTTCTATTTCATACCGATTTATAAGACATTCAACTCAATTTTCGGCAAATGAAAGCCTCGGCAAGATTGTTCACTTTGCCATGCTACCGTCAACATCACATGCGGTAGTTGAATATTCTGATAAGCAAAAGTGCCAATTGCGGGATGACTACACATCCCACCATTCTGCTCAGGATGACACTGGGTATTCAGTTCATTCAGGTTCACTCGAATCCCTAAACCTGACGCTTTAAGTACCGCCTCTTTGGTGGTCCAAACTTTAAACCAAAAATCAGGATCATGCTCACAGCTCTCCCAATGAAGCAATTCTTCGGGATGAAAACTGTGTTGAGCCATCGCATCAAAACGAACTTTTCGATTTAAATCCTCAATATCAACACCAATATTGACGATTTTTTCACTGCTGGCCAAAACATAATGCTGCTGGCTATGACTATGATTAAAATGAAAGTGGGGAAAATCAGGAAGAAAAGGCTTACCAAACGCAGACTTTGAAAAATCTGAATTTTCAACTGACCTATTTAGCCGCTGCGCAAGTAATTGATTGCGATATTGGTAAATGGCTTGTTTACGCACGGCAATTACCTCTTGACGACTCAAGCCATGCGGCTCCACAAAGAAGTCAGTAATTGCACTATATTCAAGCTGAATTTTCGCCATAAGTTATTGATCCAATATCTTTTACACTACGTCCATGACGCTATATTTTATGCGACTCTCCAACACAAAATACACCACAATACAGATGAGCGCATCGGTTCTTTGACTTATCGAGATTTTAAAACTCAGTTTAAAAATATTTCAGACCACTTAAGAAATACTTAATATTATAAATATATTCAAATACTTAAGTATAATAAATATTTCAAATACATCTTTAATTAGATAAAATACTCTAGATTCTTATAACTTTAATTTAAAACTCGGGGTAAACCAGATGCTAAGAAAAATCACCTTAATCAGTTCACTTTGCGTCCTACCATGTTTCGCTCAAGCAGGATTATTGGATGCAGCCGTTGCAGTAATGGGTGCCAAAAATGGCGCGATTATGGACCAAGCTGAAGCGCGTATGAATCAAAGCCGTCAAGAAGCTGCCAATGCTGTAGCTCAAGCAGACCGTGGCTATGCCTCAAATTTCAATCAAGCTAACCAAACCAACAATAGTGTTTATAGCACCAGTTATTTAAAAACCTTAGATTGCACTGATCTGAGCGTTGAACGTAAAACTTTCGAACGTACATTGGAAGCATCGCAACTGGCATTAAGCCAAGCGTCTGCACAGCAAAATAATCAAGTTTCAAAATGGGCTGGGCTTGCTGGCAACGCGCTATCCGCATTTTCAGGTCAATCTGAAACAGCCGCGCGTATGGGACAATTTGCGACAGCTTTTTCGGGCAATAAAAATACACAACAGGATAGCAGCAGCGCACAGCAAGCCATGGAAATTGCTCAAGCTAACCTGGATAATATTGATATTTACCGCCAAGCTAAAAAGTGTAAAAACTAATTTTCACATCTTTTTAGATAAATAAAGTGAAATAAAAAAGCCTGCATATCTGCAGGCTTTTTTTGTTCATCTAAACTTAGCGTTTGAATTTCTTTTCCGCTTTTTTGAACTTCTGAACATAACGACGTTTACGTGCCGCCGTACGCTCATCGATTTGCGACTTACGACCTTCAAATGGGTTATCAGAGGTTTTAAATTCAATTTTGACTGGCGTACCTTCAAGTTTATAAACTTTACGGAACACGTTTTCTAGGTAACGACGATAGTCATTTGGCGTTTTATCGACCTTGTTACCATGAATCACAATCGTCGGTGGATTTTGTCCGCCCATATGCGCATAACGCATTTTGATACGACGACCTTGAACCATTGGTGGTTGGTGCGCATCAGTTGCATCATTCAAGATCTGAGTGATTTTCGCAGGTGATACTTTCAAATGCGAAGAATCATAAGCACGGTGGATCGATGGATAAAGATCACCAACACCTGTACCGTGAAGTGCAGAAATTAAGTGAATTTTTGCCCATGGAATAAAGTCAAAACGACGTTCAACATCTAATTTACATTGTTTACGGTCGTAGTCAGACATGTTGTCCCATTTGTTGATGGCAATCACCATCGCACGGCCTGCTTCAAGCGCATAACCAATCAAATGCAAGTCTTGCTCAACGATCCCTTCACGTGCATCGACAACAATAACCACAACATGCGCATCTTTCATCGCTTGTAAAGTTTTCACAATCGAGAATTTCTCGATCATTTCGTCCACTTTACCTTTACGACGTACACCCGCAGTATCGATTAACGTATATTTACGGCCATCACGTTCAAATGGAATATAAATCGAGTCACGTGTTGTACCCGGTTGGTCAAATGCAACCACACGGTCTTCACCCAACAAACGATTCACTAAAGTCGATTTACCCACGTTTGGACGACCAATAATCGCTAAACGTAAGCCTGTGTCTTTATCGTGTTGTTCTTCACTTTCATCTTCAGGCACTTCAGCTAACACTTCTTCAAGCATTTGCTGAACACCACGACCATGGCTGGCAGCCACTTGAAGTGGTTCACCCATACCCAATTTAAAGAATTCAACTAAAGCTGCTTCGGCATGTACACCATCAACTTTGTTGGCAACAAGATAAACTTTTTTACCCAGCGTACGTAAGTCACGTGCAATTTGCTCATCAGATGCCAATAAGCCTGCGCGAGCATCAACAACGAAGACAATAATATCTGCTTCATTGATGGCAGTTTTTGACTGTTCTGCCATGTACGAGTCGATACCGCCTTCAGTTTCGCCAATACCCCCAGTATCAACGACGATGAAGGATTTATTTTGATAAGTCGCGTCACCATACTTACGGTCACGAGTCAGACCGGCAAAGTCAGCAACGAGAGCATCACGGCTCTTGGTTATCTGGTTAAACAACGTTGATTTTCCGACGTTCGGACGACCAATGAGCGCAATTACGGGTTTCATAGATTAACCTTTATTCCAGATCAGCCAGTTTGGTCTGGTCTGAACATCAGAAAGCTTAGGAAGAATGGAAATAGGATAAATGCCTAAAATAAATAAAAACACGGGGCATTGATGATTCAATCCCCCGCGTTAAAAATACGGTTTGGCTTATTTTAACATAAGCCGCAGAAAAATTAACGGTTCTGCCAAATGCTTAATGCACCCTTACGTGTCGACACATATAATTGGTTGTCAATTACACGTAGTGAACGTACTTCACCACTGGTTTTAGAACGACCAACCAACTCGCCTGTCGCTGGGTTGATTAAGTGAAGTACACCATCCAGATCACCAACCACAAGGTCTTGACCTAACATCACTGGGTTACTCAAATTACGATTAAGCAATTGGTCATTTTCCCACAATGTTTGACCAGTGGTAATTTCATAAGCCACCATTTTACCATCAGTTTGTGTCACAAAGACACCATTGCCCGCAACTTCAGGACGCTGAATGCTGCTCGCATCATTGCTCCAGATCACTTGTTGTGAGGCAAGATCAAGCGCTGTCACTTGGCCTTGGTAACTGGTGGTAATTAAAAATTGACCTGCTACAGTCGGTTCACCGTCAATATCAATGAGACGTTGTACATCTGAACGACCGTCTGACACTGCAACACGACGCTGCATTTTCGGAATACCGCTCAATGCATCAATCACATAGATATAGGCATTTGAAGAAGCGATGAGAACATGACGCGCATCGAGTGATACCGGTGCTGCCATACCACGTAAACTAAACTGCACATTTGGCAAGTTATAGGTCCAAGTTTGTTGGCCCGTTGCCACATCGTTTGCGTATACCGTACCATCATTGGTAACTGAAATAACGCGACCTGCTTGAATCAACGACGGTGAAAGTAACGCGCCGGTTAATTGCGCAGTCCACTTTTGTTCACCTGTTGCCTGATCTAATGCAAATAATTGACCTTTTGCATTACCCACAACCACAATACCGTCAGCTGCTTCTACACCTGCAGTCAAACCTTGTTTAGAGATTTTCTTCTGCCATAAACGCTCTTTGCCTTTGTAGGCTTGAACTTCACCATTAGGATTTACGCTAAAAACAACGCCATTATCTGCATCCATACGTAAACGTAGTGGATCTGCTTCTTCAGTTGAAGCCACACTGTTTGAAAATACAGGTGCTAAAGTTTTTGCCTGTTCCAATTTTGGTAAAGGATTTGGTTTTACTTTTTCTACTTTTCCTTTATTTGCACAACCAGCCAAAGCAAGTGTTAAAACTGTCAGCGCACAGGTAATTTTGTATTTTCTATTCATTCAGTTGCTTCCACTTGTGTATCTATAATTGGACGTTCAATTTCAGGATCATCAACTAAAACGCCTACACTTTCGAGTTTAATTTGTAAAATTTGACGTTCTTCTTGTCGTTCAACCAAAGCATCCCATGCACTTTGATAGACTTTCTTTGCATTTTCGATATCATTTTTTGCAACATAGACATCGCCACGGACTTCATCTGCAGTCGCTTGGAAAGCAGGTTCTTTAACGGCTTCTAAGGTTTTTAATGCTTCATCAAATTTCTTTTGCGCCAATTGTGCATACGCCAAACGTAATTTCACCAATTGAATTAAGCCTGCATCATCAACTTTTGAATTTTCAACTTTTTTCAAAGCTTTTTCAGCGTTGGCATAATCCGCTTTATCATACGCCAATTTTGCCATAAGCAACTGAGTTTGGATGGCTTGTGGCGAATCTGGCGCTTCTTTTACAATTTTATCTGCAGTCGCAGAAAGTTGTGTAAAAGCATCGCCAGTCGCCGACTGAGCATCATCCATTAACTGCTGTACTTTGGCTGTTTGCATTTGCGATTCAGCCAAAGTTTTCTTCTGCCAGTATTCCCATCCGAAAAAGGCAATCAACGCAATTAAAATGCCGCTAACAATGGCAGAGCCATATTTTTTAGCAAACGATTTTAAGTTATCAAGTTGTTCTTCTTCACTCAATGCGCTCATGAAATTACCTTTTTCCTTATGTTATAGGGATTATTTTGAAGAAATTTTTTCGATAATGAAGGCAACAAAGTCTGCCACATTCACTTCGTGTTGTTCTGCAATAGCTAGCTCTTTTACCAGCACTTGCCCTGCTGCTTGCTCACGTTCACCGTAAATCACAGCAAATAAAGCACCCGATTGGTCTGCTTTTTTCATTTGCGATTTCATTGAACCTTGTGAACCAACTTTTAAGCGAATGTTGCTACCCGCTGCTTCAAGTTGATCACGAATTTGTTCAGCAAGTACCAATGCTTTACCTTGAGTTGCAGGATCTGAAACCAAGAATAGCTCACAGTCACGCACTGGGGTATTGTCTTCCACTTGTTCAAGTAGAAGAAGCAAACGCTCCATACCCATTGCAAAACCAACAGCAGGTACCGACTGGTCTGCTTTACCTTTAAGCTGACCGACTAAACCGTCATAACGACCACCAGCACATACCGTTCCTTGAGAACCTAAGTGTGTAGTTGTCCATTCAAAGACCGTTTTATTGTAGTAGTCGAGACCACGAACCAATTTTTGATTGATCACAAAGCCAATACCTGCGTCAGTCAAATACTGCTGCAATTGGGCAAAGTGAGCCAACGTTTCTTCACCCATAAAGTCGTGAAGTTTTGGCGCATTTTCCAAAATGCTTTGTGTTTTTGCATCTTTAGAATCCAAAATACGCAGTGGATTCGTAGTTAGACGACGCTGTGAATCTTCATCTAAGTCATTTTTATGTGACTCTAGGAATTCAACCAATGCTGCACGATAAGCTGCACGTTCATCAGACTCACCTAAAGTATTGAGTTCTAATTGAACTTTATCTGCAACGCCCATGCGTTTCCACAAACGTGCAGTCATTAAAATCAATTCTGCATCTTGATCTGGTGTTGCAACACCAAAAGTTTCTACGCCAAATTGATGGAACTGACGGTAGCGACCTTTTTGTGGTTTTTCATAGCGGAACATTGGGCCAACATACCATACACGCGGTGTAGCACCACGAAGTAAGTTATGTTCAAGCATTGCACGCACACACCCTGCTGTTCCTTCTGGACGCAAAGTCAAAGACTCAGGCGGATTACCTTTGTCTAAGAATGTGTACATTTCCTTTTCAACGATATCCGTTGCATCACCAATAGAACGTTTGAACAGATGAGTCTGCTCCACAATCGGCAAGCGAATTTGCTGATAACCATAAGCATCCATCAGGCTAGATAGATGCTGTTCTAGACGTCTCCATGCAGGGCTTTGCGTAGGGAGAATGTCATTAAAACCTTTGATTGCGACGATTGAACTCATGATCTACTCAGAAAAACTTGTGCGAATAATCTCTTTAGCTTTAGCGTCTTCAAGATCGCTAACACGTTGACGAACCATCGCTTCGATTTCGTCAACCAACTGATTTGTGTCAATTAAATGGCTCTTTTCGCCATTACGATACACCAGTGAACGCGGACTTGCACCTACTACACCAATATCGGCTTCTTTGGCTTCGCCCGGACCATTTACTTTACAACCAATCACCGATACATCCATTGGGGTACGAATATCTTCTAAACGCTCTTCCAATGTTTGCATGACTTTGATGACATTGAACTCTTGGCGTGAACAACTTGGGCATGCAATAAAGTTAATGCCGTTCGAACGTAAGCCCAATGATTTTAAAATATCAAAGCCAATTTTGATTTCTTCTTCAGGCTCTGCTGCCAATGAAATACGCATGGTGTCACCAATACCTTCCATCAACAAACCGCCTAAAGCGATAGCAGATTTGACTGAACCCGTGCGGTAGACACCTGCTTCAGTCACACCCAAGTGTAATGGGTTATCAATTTGTGCAGAAAGTAATCGGTAAGCATCCATCGTCAGAAAGACATTCGATGCTTTAACTGACACTTTAAATTCATGGAAATTTAAACGGTCTAAAATATCAATATGGCGCATTGCAGATTCAAGCAAGGCCTGACCTGTAGGCTCACCATATTTCTTTTGAATATCTTTTTCCAGTGAGCCTGCATTGACACCAATACGCATTGAAATGTCATTGTGCTTCGCTGCCGCAACCACTTCACGAATTTTGGCTTCAGAACCAATATTACCCGGGTTAATACGCAAACAATCTGCACCAAGGTCTGCAACACGTAAAGCAATTTTATAATCAAAGTGAATATCAGCAACCAATGGCACTTGCACACGTTTACGAATTTCACCAAAAGCTTCTGCAGCTTCCATACTCGGTACAGACACACGCATGATGTCTGCGCCTACATCAACACAGCGCTGAATCTGTGCCACGGTCGCTTCGACATCACAGGTTTCAGTATTGGTCATACTTTGGATGCTGATCGGCGCATCACCACCGACATACACCGAACCTACTTTAATTTTACGCGTTGGACGACGCTTAATTGGATTTTCAATCATTGTTCAGTCTGCTCTGTTGTCCCTTAACGTGATAAACGGAAATCTGCTTTGCCGTTTACGGTATATGGTGACAATGAAATATTTTCATTATTTAAGCTTAATGACACTGCTGTTGCATCATCCAAACGAATTTGGAATGGTGTTTCACCGTTTAAGTTGAGCGTCGATGCTTGACGACCTGTCGCCAACACCTTACCCGTCGAATCAACAATATGTACTGAAGTTGGGCTACTGAAGGTCAATGTCAATTGATCGCCACTAACCGCTGCATTTCCGCCATTCATGTCGAGGACTTGAACTTCTGAAGCGACATCATTGGTCACAGCGTCTTCATTATCGCTGCCCGAGGTCATGCCCTGAATCGCTGCCACGATCGCACCAATGACCAACAACACCGCCAATGCAATCAGACCACGTTTAATCCATTTACGATTACGGTCACGGTTAGAACCGGGTAATTTACCCATAATTTTAATCGGTGAATTGTTTAACGCGTGATTTGGCAACAATCCCGTATCGTTGGCATAAATATCATCAAAACGTTGAATGATATTGGTTGCATCAACTTTTAAATATTTGGCATAAGTGCGGTAGTAACCTTTAATAAAGGTCGCTTCAGGCAATGACTTATAATCATCTTGCTCAAGTGCAGTCAGTGTTTTTAATGGAATATTGAGTTCTGATGCGACAGCTTCAAGTTCCAGTTTTTGCGTAATACGTACTTGACGTAAATACTCACCTGGGCGTTGTACATTTCCTAATGCATTTGGAGCTACGCTCGAACCATTCGATTGCGGTGAATTAGGATTTACTTCCATACGGCCTCAGTACTGTACTGTAATTGCAAATAGCGTTGGTATTCAGGACTTTCTGGGAACAAAGCACGTAACTGATTGACCAGTACTTGCATACCCAAATTGTCGCCATTGGCACGCGCTGTTCGAATGCCAATCCAGAGTGCACGCGCACCCTGATTTTTTTGTCCTACTGCACGTACAAATTGTTCATACATTTGTGTGGCAGCAGGGAACTGCTGATTCAAATAAAAGATTTCAGACAACTCTAACATTGAAACATAGGAATCACGATTAGCCTGCAAAGCTTGTTTGAATGATTTTTCAGCATTCGCCACATCACCCACTTTCAGGTAAATTCGACCTAAATTTTCCAATGCTTTGAAACGTTGATCATAACCTAAAGTTGAACCTGCGATGCTGAACTGTTCAATCGCATCATTATAGCGCTCAACTTGGTATAAATACGTACCGTAGTTGTTACGTGCTTGAGAATTTTTTGAGTCTGCTGAAATTGCACGCTTAAAATAACTATCTGCTTTTTCTAAGTTGGCTGGACTGCCTTCTCGTTGCAGTAAGACACCCATCATCATATTGGCCTGAGAATCGCGAGAATCCACCTCTAAAGCCTGATCTAATGCGCGTTTAGCAGAGTCCAAATCCCCTGCTTTCAGGTGTTCAACAGCCAATTGCGTTCTGATTTTTACGGCTTTCTCTGGGTCTTTTTTCCCAATCTCAGGCGTTTGACATGCTGTTAATGCCAAAACCGATGCACATAAAGCTGAAACGAAAGTGAACTTATACGTTAACTTTTTCAATTGGCTGCCTCTTTATTATCCTTGTGAGCGCAGTATCTCATTTTGCTGCGCAACTTTCTTTTTCCATTGCTCCGCACGACGAGTACGGTCAGCAACTTGCCCCACGAGTTGTCCACACGCAGCATCGATATCATCACCACGTGTCTGACGAATCGTACACACAAAACCGGCATCAGACAAAGTTTTTTGGAAAGAAATAATACGGTTACGGCTTGAACGACCGTATGGCGCATGCGGGAACGGGTTAAACGGAATTAAATTAATTTTGCTTGGTAGGTTTTTCAACAGCTTTAACATTTGCTGTGCATGTTCAGGATGGTCATTTACACCATCTAACATCACGTATTCGATGGTCACGTGTTTACGTGAACTTTCATTACCATCTTTGGCGATATAACGCTGACACGCTGCAATCAACTGTTCCAACGGATATTTTTTATTGATCGGAACAAGTTCGTTACGTAGTTCATCATTTGGCGCATGGAGTGAAATTGCCAAGGCTACATCAATGTCTTGTGCCAATTGGTCAATTTTAGGTACCACACCGGAGGTTGATAAAGTCACACGACGCTTGGACATACCATACGCAAAGTCATCCAGCATGATACGCATTGAATTCAATACGGCATCATAGTTCAACAGTGGCTCCCCCATACCCATCATCACCACGTTGGTCACTGAACGCTCACGATCAGCAACTGGCACATCTTCCATATAAGAGAAGTTTGCCATCCAAAGCTGTCCAATAATTTCAGCTTGACTCAAGTCACGCTGGAAGCCTTGTTTACCAGTTGAACAGAATGAACAGTCCAGAGCACAGCCCACTTGTGATGAAATACACAAGGTCTTACGTGCGCCGGTTTTATCTTCCGCAGGAATCAGCACAGTTTCAACCAATGAACCTGCACCTTCACCTACACGGAACACCCATTTACGAGTACCGTCTTTTGAGTAATTTTTATGCACTACTTCAGGCGCTTTAATTTCACAAATCTTTTCTAGTTTTTCACGCAATTTGCCAGAAATATTGGTCATTTCAGCAAAATCAGTCACGAAGAACTGATGAATCCATTTCATCACCTGCCCAGCACGGAACTTTTTCTCCCCCATATCTTCGAAGAATTTTTCCATTTGCGGACGTGACATGCCCAGTAAATTCACTTTCTCTACAGTATTTTGCTGCGTCGGAGCGGATGGAGATTGTTGCTGTGCATCAGAAACAACTGATGTAGCGACTACTTCAGTACTCATGTGTATTTACCTAAACCATGTCTAAAGATCAAAGGAGAAGCTCAGTTATTGAGCAAAGAATTATTCAGAGAATAAAAAAACCAGACAAGCAGTATACCACTTATCTGGTTTGAATACTTCGAATTAACGAGTACGTGGAGCGATCTCAGTTTGAGCGAAGAAGTAGTTAACTTCACGATCAGCAGATGCTACAGAGTCAGAACCGTGAGCAGCGTTTTCGTCGATGCTTACAGCGAAGTCTGCACGGATAGTACCAGGAGCAGCTTCTTTAGGGTTAGTTGCGCCAAGGATTTCACGGTGAGCAAGAACTGCATTTTCGCCTTCAAGAACTGAAACTACAACTGGACCAGAAGTCATGAATGCAACTAGGTCACCAAAGAAACCACGTTCTTTGTGCTCAGCGTAGAAGCCTTCAGCTTCAGCTTGAGTCAAGTGTTTCATTTTAGTTGCAACGATTTGAAGACCAGCTTTTTCGAAACGAGCAAAGATGTCGCCGATGTGGTTTTTAGCAACTGCGTCTGGTTTAACGATAGATAAAGTACGTTCAATAGCCATGAGAGGCTCCTTAAGTCAATTTGACGTGAAAAATTTGCCGCATTATACCGAATAATGCGCTATTTTCTGCTTTTGCTATACAAAAAAATTGCTTTTTTCGATGTAGGGATTAACTTGCCTCATCAATCCAGGCCATCTGAATTCCCTCAAGCAGACCTTCAGTCGACTTTTCAGGGTCATCAGTGAAATTTGGCAATGCACATACCCATGCATGTAGGTCAGTAAAGCGAATCCATTGCGGATCAACATCAGGGTGAGCTTCATACAGCTCAATTGCGATATCAATGGTATCTGTCCAGCGTAAACCCATGGGTCTTCCTAACATCGTCTATAGAATGATGGCTTACTTTAACAAATTTCAGCAATTGGACGTGATAAACCCTTTTAATTTTTTTATTACCAGATTTTGCAATTAAGATCTCCACATCAAACTATAAAACCAAACCGAAAAGAGGTGCACAGAGAATCATTGCGGCACCCACTGCAGCGCCTATTGCAGCACCGACTGCGACATCACTCGGGTAATGCAAACCTAAGATCATGCGGGATAATGCCACCAATAACGTAAAGGGCAACATTAAGACCAACAGCATGGGTTGAATATAGCCCAATACTGTTGTCGCCATGACTGCATGTAGAGTATGCCCCGATGGAAAACTAAAATGATCTAGAGGGCGTTCACCTAAGCGAATCACTTGATGCACTTGGTACGGTCTTGGGCGCACAGTTTTCTTTTTGAGGAGTTTGTAGACCGAGGTGCCGACGAAACCACCCAGTAATATATAGACGATTTGTACACTGTAAGACATGCCCTGCAAGATCCAGACCGTCGCCAACATAACATACCAAAACACACCATCACCAAGTCGACTCACCATTTTAAATATGTCAGCAACAACTTGTTGATGCGAAAAATGATTGAGATAAATACAGCCTTTTAAATCGAGATGCAGCATTCTTGTTTTTGCATTTTTAAAATTCATCGCTAATCTCCTATCTACAGTCAAAGCCTGACTGTGTTGGGGTTGAGCTAGATTTGTGTTGTTATTTTTACAAGTTGAGATCTGTGTTTAACTCAGCTTAAGTTATATTTTTGACAGTGCAATGATGCTTTGATGACAGTTCAATGAATATTGATTATGAGGATGCTCAACTTCTCTATACAACCAATAGCGCTAGCTCCATTGGCTCATCATGGCTTGGTCCACCACGCGATATAGCGCTTGCTCAAATTGCTGTACGGGATATTGCCATCCGATTTTAGCAGCGTCTTTTGCCGCCTCGATGCCCATGGTTTTTAATTTAGCGCGTTGCGGCAATTGCTGCATGAGACGTATAAATTCATCGGTTCGAGATAAGTGACATAACCATCCCGTTTGCTGATTTCTCACGTGCAGTTGGGCACATGCGGCATTATATGCAATCACAGGCAATCCGCTGGCCATTGCCTCCAAAACCACATTACCAAAGGTCTCAACCTGACTTGCGAAAACAAAAACATCCGCACTGGCATAGGCTTCCGATAAAGTCTGACCACTTAAACTTCCCATAAAAATAACATCTAGGGATTTTGCCAGTTGCATTAATCGCTCACGATCTGGCCCATCCCCCACAATGACCAATTTCGTTCGTGCATCCATGGTCAACATCGAACGATAGGCTGAAATTAAAACATCCACCTCTTTTTCAGGAGATAGCCGACCGACATACAGCATCACGCGGGTATGTTCATCTGCTTGCCACTGTTGTCTCAGTTCTGCTCGATAATGTGAGGGAGAAAATCGACTATGGTCCACACCTCGCCCCACCACCACCAATGGACAACTAAAACCTAATCGATGCAAGGCATCCGCAGTATCTTGGCTCGGGACACAGGTGAGTTGAGTATTGTTATGAAACCATCGTAAATAATGTTGTACAGGCTTCATTAAAAACGCTAAGTCAAAGAAGCGACTAAAATCATGAAAGGCCGAGTGAAAACCACTGGACACAGGGATGTGTAAAGAACGCGCCAATTGAAGCATGGCAAAACCCAAAGGCCCTTCAGTGACTATATGGACAATGTCGACTTGGGCTTTTTTTAAAGCTTTACTCAGTTTAATTAGTTGCGGCCAGCCAAATTGTAAACCTGAATATTTAGGAATCGACTGCGCTCGAACCAAACACTCTTGATCAGGTCTGAAATCATGACAACTTTCGGACTGTTCAGGACGTATTAAAAAAATTGAGTTGCCTTGTTGCTGCAAACCTTTACACAACTGCAATAAAGAATATGCAACACCATTAATTTCTGGCGCCCACGTATCTGTAACAATGGCGATTTTTAGACCTGGGCGGATTAAAGTTGAGACCGTTTGCACATCCATTCGTGATTGCATATGCTTAAATTGGAATTGAAAGCGTGCAGGTTCATCCTGCATACACCCCAAATCGTTAGCCGATTCTGTCATGATCTTACATGCTTCTTATAAATGTATAGTCACAGTTTAAGCAGCAGTTTTTTGCATTTTGATGATTATTTGATGACAGTTTATTGAAAGAAATTGTCTTATTTCTTCTACAAAATCATGATTTATCCGTAATTTTTAATCACTTTTAAAATCGTCTGACCCGCACGAGAAGCTATTTGCATATCTGCGTTCATCCGTTCTAAACACCCACTCATACTACGAAGCCCCACACTCAAACCAGCTTGATTAACCAGATCCACATCAACCCCCACGCCATTGTCTTCAACTTCCATTATCAAAGCCGAGTTTTCGTAGTAAATTCGGATCTGCACCACGGTCGCATGACTATGCTTCACAATATTGGTTAATGCTTCTTCAGCTACACGCTGTAAGCTTAGACATTCCAATGGAGTAACATCCACTTCCCATTTCGCAGGAACTGACCATTTAGCGTGTATAACGAGCTCATCAAATAACTGATTAAAACGGTGTCTAAAGGGTGCCATCCATAACAAAGGGGTTTCAGGTAGTTTAGTGCCTAAACTACAACCGCTATCTATGATATGTCGTAAATCATCTCTTAAAATTTTCAACATCGATAAAAATTGTGGATTGGTCAGATCTTTGGCGCTCTGCTCAGCTTATGCCATTAATCGCAATGATCTAGCTGAGCCATCATGTAGGTCATGTGCTGTTTGAATACGCTCTTGCAAGCGAGTATTTTCCATTTCCAACTGATAATGATTGTGTAAAATGTGTATTTACTCTCATTTGCTTGCGTGACCAGTGTGGCCAAAGTGCCATTAAATTTTTCAATTCGTCTTACACTTTTAGTCAAGCGTAGTGCAAAAATAATCGCCACACCCAAAGTTGTTATCGGGGAAGCATATGCTGAAATCAAATTTCCTTCATTTCTGACTTTATACGCATAGCAGAAAATTAAGCTACTTAGATTAAAGCCCAAGATTCACCTAAATATCTATCATCAAGCTTCAATCTAGCGGTATGAACGAAATCAGCACTCTGCATATATTCACCTTAGCCATGAAGAAAATCGGTCGCAAAGCAACTCAAAACACCATATTTACAAAGACTGTATCGCGGTAGATTCCTGCAGGTGTCGTTGCATTCACTCGTTCTACCAAACGCACAGCAATCACATAGTTATTTTTGCCAGCGCCTTGCTCGGTAGAAACATTCCACAGATTTTCCATCGCACCTGAAACAGTCATCCGTGTTTTGAGCTTAATCAGGCCATTCGTCACAAAACTACTGCCCGAAGTATCCTGCAAATTACGACTATTAAAGCGTATGCGGTATTTACCTGAACAATCGACACTAAATGAACTCGCCGCTTGACTATTATAGTAATTCGCCAAGCGCATATTGGTTTCACTGATTCGTCCCATTTCACAGCGACTCGGTGCTGCAAATGTTATTGAACTAAATAACGCTGCTGAGATGAGTAAAATACTTTTCATTGGAAATACTCCTTTATTTACACTGCAATGTAATTAATTCAGGAGTTTGGTTTTCTACCTTTTTCGGCACTGTTAACGCTGTTTGGCAAGATCGACCACCACTGGTCCTCACCGTCAACTTGTAGTAGCCTTCAACCAAACCATATAACATTACCGTGCCATCTGAACCCACTGGATAAACATCCGCTTCTGGGGTATCAATTGCAACTTCACTTCCTGCCACAAATTGATGACCTTGTTCATCCAATATTTTGACCAATATTTGTTGTGTATCAAATACTGAAAAATTAATGTTATAACCACGCTGTCTTAACGCAACTAAACGATGTGCAGCATTCGGAACTTTGCTTTCGATCGGCAATTGGTTTTCATCGAATGAAATATCGTAATTAATATAAGGAACGATATCGTGTACAAAGGCATAGCCTTTTTTATTGGTTTTCGCGACTGGAGACATTGATCGCATGACATCAATATCTTCACGACCACCAACATTCACTAAAGCAAAGGCATTATCTACAAAACTGGTCAATGCGTATTGACCGCCCAACCACACCATAGCACCACGGTAGCCAACCTGGGTTGTTGAATCATTTTCACTATAGAGATGACTTAGGGTTAAATCACCAACATTAGTGGACAAACCACCATAGGCATTTAATACCGTTTCATCATTACGATAATCCACACCGAGCGCATAATTTGCACCATATTCACCAAATGCATTTTGGATGAAACGTACACCGCCGGATTTATTGGTACCTGCATCAGCCTGAATACGTTTACCACCACCAAAATTATAAGAAAATGTAATAAAGGCACCTGAGTCATCGCTATCACCAAATTCTTTAAAATAATTGGCGGTATACATTAAATTCTGTGTAATTTCGCGGCTCACACCTACAGTGAGCATTTTGCGATCCTCTAATTCAAATAAAGGATCATTAGATTCATACTGAGTTTGTTCGATATAGTTCAGGTTTAAATTTTGAAAGAATGGAAAATTAGCAAAACTTAAATACGCCATATTTTCAAATTTTGGGAAAATATGATTATCTTCATAACCCAATGCCCGATAATCATTTGTAGCATAGCGTGAACTCACACCAAAATTGAGTTTCCCGAAATTACGACTGATAGCCAAACCTGCAGAATAGCCATCGTCGTCATCGGTTTTACTGCCTAAAAAAATACTGTCTAAAACAAACCATCGATTGACCGCTTGCGTCCATAGCAGTCCTGCATTTTTTACTTTGTCACTATAGGTAGCACTTGCACCCAACGTGGTACGACTGGTGACACCTCTACGCCAATAGGCTGAACTAAAAAAATCGCGATAATCACTATTTTCTTCGTCATAACTGAAGCGTAGTTTCCCTAATGATATGTTGTAATCATTTAAATCTTCTTTAAGCAATTTACTACTAATTAATACCGGGAAGCTTCGAACAGTGGTATTCCCCAATACATCTTGTACAACCATTTGCGCTGTACCCGCACTTTCAATATTGGCACCTGTTTGTAAGTTATAATCTCCAGGTGAAATCTTTTTCTGATAAATATTTACGCCATCAATATATAAATCAACAGTCGAAGGTAAAACCGCACTACCTTTTAGACTTGGAATATTCCAATACACGAAATCTGGGCGTGACGTATAGTCTGTACCAAAACTCAAACCACCAAATCGCACACCATGAATTAATGCACTATATGCAGAGGTCGTATCACCAATAATCAGTTTGGTCGCACTTTTAGAAAAATCAAACTCAAGACTACTATTTAACCTGACGAATTTTTCTTCACGATAATCATCCCCTTTATTATTTCGATAAAAGGCATTATTTCTTAAAATCCAATTGTCTTTAAACACGCCCAGTTCAGGTAGCACACCAAAATTATTATGTTGAGTATTATTTTCAAAATGCATTTCATAATTAAGAAATGCACCAAAATTTGCAGGCATCGGCTGGCTGATTAAGGTATCAGTTTCTAGCCCAAAGAAATATTTTGATGGAAGATTAATTTTGACGGCTTGCAATTGAGGATCAAATCCAGACTGAATATCTTGATCCGTTACCAAACAAAATGAATTTTTAGTTGCATGTCGTTTCAGAATTTCTACTTTAATTTGCAGCTTATCAAGATCTGCGCACTCTATATAAAACTTGTTATTTTCAGTCAGTAATAATACTTCGCTCTTGCGGTCTACTTCGTTTACCCAAATACTGGTTGGAAATAAATCATCAGGCATATCAACGGCTTCTGCATGAGCAGAATTAGCACATAAAATACAATATAGAAGCAATGTAATTCTGTTCATAGCCACTACTCAACTAAATTAAACTCCAAAGGAGTGTCACCTTTATCTGTTTCCACAACGACTTTATAATTACTAGCGCCTTGTAAAGAAACATTCCCGATGTCGTATTGGTTTTTACCTAATGCCAATAAATATTTCATATCGGAAGATTCAGCGACTGTTTTCTTGCTTTTATCGATGACATAAAGTTTTTGGATTTGAATGTGTGATTTTGCTAAATTTTCAACCTGAATAATGGTGCGACCATTCATTTTTTTGGCAATAAATTTTAAATAAGCGGGTTCTTGTTTGCCGACAAAAAATGGCACATTAATACTTAATAACAGTGCAATTTTCGATTCAGAGTTCGTCACTTGAGGTAGCTCAGTATAAATAATACGCCATGCTTCTTCTTGTTGTAGATTCATACTCTCTACAGATTGAGTAAAACCCACACGAACCATTTGTTTTGAGTTTGGTTTTAGAATGAAATTTTTCGGATTGATAATAATATTGGATTCAGGTGAAAGAATATCTTCACCTGCAGCATTTTGAGTCCATTTAAATGCTTGAGCTTCAAAAATACGTGGTGTCTCATCATCCCCTTTCGATTCCAAAGTAAATGTCGCACTGCGTTGTTTAGATTTATCGGTTAAATATAATTGCACAGGGCTAATTGAAATACCTGCAAATATTTGAGCACTCAATAAGCAAGTCATTAAACTTAATGAAACGACTTTGAATAAACTTTTCATATACTCACCCCAGTACATTTAAATATTATTATCAATTCAAAATAAAAAGAAGTTGACCCTAACTGTGTAGAATCAACTCCCTAAATTTGGATTAGTAAGCTACTTTGATATATAAAGTATCTTTGTATGTACCAGCACGTTGAGTCGCTGAAATTGCAGTTTTTGGAGCAACAGATACTGTGAAGTTATCAACACTCATACCAGCTACAGGTGTAGAGCCGATTGGATAATTCACACCACCTTTTGTAGTCGTGATTTTTGTAGCTACTTTATCAGTAGTCGTTTCATGTTTTACAAAAGTATCTGCACTTGTACCTGCATTCAGTGTAGATAAATTCAGTGTATATGGGGTGTTTGTTGTAACTTGAAAGCTACTAGCACCTGTATAACTGTCTTCAACGAGTTTGATGTCTTTACCTACCAAAAGCTCACATGCTTTCAGAATCTGTAACTCGATGTCGATTTCGCCTTCACACGGCGCACCGCCACATTGTTTAGATTCTTTTTTACCACCAGCGATTGCAGATGTTGCTGGAAGTGCTACGAACAATGTTGCAGATAGTACTGCGGTTAAAATTTTAGATGTAGACATTTCACTTCTCCATTCTCATATGAGATTTATTAGTATGTGCATCAAAGGATATTTATTAAGAAAAACTAATTAATCTTACTTTCCCTAGGTGCTGATTCATTCTTAATCATGTTGAGAAAAAAAGAACCTAATATAGAAATTTCACACGAATATTCATGTAATATTATTTTTTACAAATATTTAAATTATGTGTTTGTAATATATTAAATATTTTTAATTTTTATGTTTTTATTTAATTTTCCTCTTTATCCCAAATTTTGGGGATTTTTTTCATATCCCTATTTTTTGGTATATTATATCTTATTGTTTTTATTAAATTTAGTAACATTAAAAATAATATAGGCTGTTACATATTTCACCAAATATTTGTGAAATAGTTCAAAATAATTTTCAAACAAAACAATATTACGTGAATATTCAACTATATTAATAGTAAAGACCGATTAAATTTAAATTTTAAATAGAATCTTAAATATATAATCACTACTTTCAGGTATGTCTTTTGAAACGCAATACAAGAATTACGTCACCAAATACTGAGCCTTTGTATTAAATTACAGGTTTTGAAACACGTCTTAGTTTCCAATGTTAAGCTTTTGTAAATCATATTTTCTTTCTTGAAATTTCATTTTTTGTTTTTCATAATTTTTAGAATCTCATTTATTACGTGAATTATCACATATATAGAAATTCACCCCCTCTCTTTCAACACTCATTTTACTTTGCTTTTTATTCAAAATACGGACTACCTCTTTTAAAACTGCCTGAATTCTTCTTTAGAAAATTCTATAAATAAAAAAAGCCCCAAGTTATGGGGCTTTTTAAAAAATTTAACTTACTCACTGACTGGATAAAGCAATCCTTGATCGACTCGAAAGATTTGACCTAATCCAAAGTCGATCTGCTGCAGCTCTCCTTTTAATTTTGGGAAGCCAGCAATTTTCTCCAATTGCGGTGAGCGTTGAAAATTCTTCGTTTTAGGATTGTACATCCAATAAATAAATCGCTTATCTTCTATTTTTCGACCATCAGAGGTATCCGAAAGTACAACATCATAGTATCCATCAAAGTTTACATCTAAGAATCCGATACTATTCCCAAAAGCATTAAAGCCTTGTAATGACTGTAGTACTTTGCCATTTGATTTATTAATCACATCTACGCGTTTTAGTGACTTCCCATAAGGTTGGTCTGCAGATTGCACCCCATAAAACTTAAACAGCAGGATAGGTTTATCTGCAGCTTTAAACGCAGGTTCAAACTGTAGATAACTTGTAGATGGTGGTGCCGTTTGTTCCGTCAGTTCAGCTTTAAACGAGCCTGTATTTGCATTCAAGGTTCCTGCCAATCGATAAGCAGTTGCCGCACTTTGTTCAGTCCCAACATTGACTGAATTCAGATCTATAAAATCAGCTTTTTGAGTCCCTTTAAAGTTAATTTGTTTGGGCTCTTGCAGATCAGTCAAAGTCCCGTGCGGATTCCATATACCAGCATACAAATCTAAGAAATAGCGTCCTTCAGTCGAGCGAAGCATCCGCTGCATGGATATCCGAACATCAGGTAAAGGCTTTAACTCAGGCAGTGTTATATCTGCCTCTTGTGCAAAACTCACCACTGGTAGACAAAGAGCGAGTAAAAGAGAGATTTTTGATATTTTCATTGCAATTACACACTCCATACAGCATGAATAATGCCTACTCTATCACAACCTAAATTCAACACAGATGACACAAATATAGGAGTTTTGAAACCACCTACAACTCAAATCATCAGATTAAATTGGAGTCGCTTTTAAAGCCCAAGTTTCCAAATCTAATGAAATACATTTCAAACCAATATTAAATTGAATACATAGATCTTTCAGCAATTCAAACTGATCTACCTTATGATCAATTACTGGCTTCACAAGCTCTTGCTTTCTTCTAAGATCAATATATGCATTTTTCCCAACATATACTTCAACAAAGGCTTCTTCAGGCAATTTTAACGTATAAATTGGACGCGTTTGCAATTGGACTCTTTGCCAAAGTTGGTCATTGATATATGCATGTATTTTTGTAGAAAAGTGATACCCGAATTGAGCATCGCTAATATTTTTTACAATACGTACTTCCTCTTTGTATGCCCATTCCTGCATTTTATAAAGCAAACCATGCTTTATTAAAACTTCTTCATTATCCCAATTTAAAATATTTGAATTTCCTACCGACATTAATTTTTCAACACTTGCCACATTGGCCTGCTTCGGCGCTGTTTTTAAATATCTCAACTCCCCTTTTGTTGAAGGAATAATAAATTGATCACCATCTTCAAGGCCTGCTTTGCATGTGTCTATTCCGATCACGACACCTTTTTTAACTATCCCCATAATGTGGCCAGATGAGTGGATTTAAAGCGGTTCTAGTCAAACTTAAAATCACATACTTTCTAGAAAACTGATTACGGAATGCCCCTATTGCTACGGATGTCGGTACATCCAAATCATAAAAACCAAAACCAGTGCATTCAAATGGGTCGTTAAAATCTTCTAAATGTGAAAAACCTAGAGATTTTGTTTTCAAAATCGCTAAAGCAGCTTCAAAACTCACATATTTATATAAAATCATTATTCTAACCCACGCTAATATTGGGTTCCTTGTATCATAAAACTCAAAAGATAATTAAATAAATTCTTTTCTTTGCTTACGATTTTGTTCGCTTGGATCCAAAGTATGAACGAGTACAACGAGGCAGCACACTGTTTTGAGTGACGCGTAAGGAATGAGAGCACTACTTTTCTATTTTTAAGGCAAGTAACTTTAAATATTAAAAAACCCACTCAAAATGAGTGGGTCTTCGTATTCAAATCAATTGATTCAAGAAATTAGTTTTTCTCTTTATCAACGATTTTGTTTGCTTGGATCCAAGGCATCATCGCACGTAACTTGTTACCAGTTACTTCGATACCATGCGCCGCGTTTTGACGACGACGAGCAGTCATAGAAGGATAGTTCAACGCACCTTCTTGGATGAACATCTTCGCGTATTCACCAGATTGAATACGTTTAAGCGCATTACGCATCGCTTCACGAGACTGTTCGTTGATTACTTCAACACCAGTTACGTATTCGCCATATTCAGCATTGTTTGATACTGAGTAGTTCATGTCCGCGATACCGCCTTCGAACATTAAGTCAACGATCAATTTAAGTTCGTGTAGACATTCGAAGTAAGCCATTTCTGGTGCATAACCAGCTTCAACAAGAGTTTCGAAGCCCATTTTAACCAATTCAACAGCACCACCACAAAGAACTGCTTGCTCACCGAAAAGGTCAGTTTCAGTTTCTTCACGGAATGAAGTTTCGATAATACCAGTACGGCCACCACCAACACCTGAAGCGTAAGAAAGCGCAACGTTACGTGCATTACCAGAAGCATCTTGGTGAACAGCGATAAGATCAGGTACACCTGAACCACGTTGGAATTCTGAACGTACAGTATGACCAGGCGCTTTTGGAGCAACCATGATTACGTCAAGGTCAGCACGTGGAACAACTTGGTTATAAAGAACAGAGAAACCATGAGCAAATGCTAGCGTTGCACCTTGCTTGATGTTTGGCTCAATTACGTCACGGTATAGTTGTGATTGGAACTCATCTGGAGTCAAAATCATAACTAAGTCAGCTTGAGCTACAGCAGCAGGAACTTCTGAAACTTTAAGACCAGCATTTTCAGCTTTTTTCCAAGAAGTAGAACCAGCACGTAGACCTACAGTTACATCAACGCCTGAATCCTTAAGGTTAAGCGCATGAGCATGGCCTTGTGAACCATAACCAATGATTGCTACTTTTTTGCCTTGGATGATAGATAAGTCTGTGTCTTTATCGTAAAAAATTTGCATTGCTGTCTCCGCTAAAATGCTTTTGTTTCCTTTAACTTGATAACGTGATTCTGTTTGATTATTCACGTTTCAAGTACCTCACCCATAGGAGTGAGGTGAAAATATAAAATTAGATAGTTAAAACTTTTTCGCCACGTGCGATACCTGAAACACCTGAACGTACAACTTCTAGAATTGTATTTTCAGCTAAGGCATCAATAAAACCATCTATCTTTTCAGTTGTACCTGCGATTTGAATAGTATATGTCGTTGGTGTTACGTCTACGATTTGTCCACGGAAAATATCCGCAGTACGTTTAATTTCTGCGCGCGCTGAACCAAGTGCTTTGACTTTAATTAACATCAATTCACGTTCAATATGAGCACCTTCAGACAAATCAACAACTTTAACAACTTCGACAAGCTTGTTGAGTTGTTTGGTGATTTGTTCAATTTTATGCTCATCGCCATACGTGGTTAAAGTCAAACGCGAAAGCGTCGGATCTTCTGTTGGCGCTACGTTTAATGTCTCAATGTTATAACCACGCTGAGAGAATAAACCTACCAAACGTGAAAGCGCACCTGCTTCGTTTTCTACAAGTACAGAGATAATATGTCTCATTGTGTGCGCTCTCCTTTGCCTAACCACATATCTTTCATTGACTGGCCAGCAACCAACATTGGATATACATGCTCTGAACGGTCAACCATTACGTTAATAAACACGCACTTGTCATTGATCTCCATCGCTTCAGCAAGCTTCGACTCGAGTTCATCTGCATGGTCAATTTGAATACCTACATGACCATACGCCTCCATTAATTTAGGGAAGTCTGGAAGTGACTCAACATACGAGCTTGAGTGACGACCTTCGTAGTTCATGTCTTGCCATTGCTTAACCATACCTAATGCACGGTTATTCAAGCATAGAATTTTTACATTCAAGCCATATTGCTTACATGTAGATAGTTCTTGGATACACATCTGAATCGATGCTTCGCCAGTAATACACACTACTTGTTGATCTGGGAAGGCAAGTTTAGCTGCCATAGCATATGGCAAACCTACACCCATGGTTCCTAGACCACCTGAGTTGATCCATTGACGTGGACGTGTGTATTTGTAGTAAAGCGCACCAAACATTTGGTGTTGACCAACGTCTGAAGTAATGATAGCTTGACTATTGGTAATTTTATCCAACGCTTCAACAACTTGCTGTGGCTTCATCGAACCATCAGTTGGTTTGTCATAGTTCAAACCATGAACTTGACGCCATTCATTGATTTGTTTCCACCAAGCCCCGATATCTTCAGGATTTGGTTTAGACACATTCAATTGTTTTAATTGCGCCAACATTTCAGTCAATACAGGCTCTACTGCACCCACAATTGGGATGTGCGCCATAATTGTTTTTGAAATCGTTGCTGGGTCAATATCAATATGAATGACTTTCGCATTTGGACAGAATTTCGCTGGGTTATTGGTTACACGGTCATCGAAGCGCGCACCTACACACAAAATCACATCTGCATTGTGCATCGTCATATTGGCTTCATAAGTACCATGCATACCCAACATACCAATGAATTGTTCATCATTGCCCGGATACGCACCAAGACCCATTAAAGTACTGGTTACTGGATAACCCAATAAATGTGCAAGTTCTGTCAACTGTGCAGAAGCGTTGCCTTGAACCACACCACCGCCTGAATAAATAATTGGGCGTTTAGCATGAATCAATTCATCAATTGCTTTACGAATTTGACCAGAGTGACCACGATGCGGCGGTTGATACGAACGCATTTTCACTTTTTCAGGATATTCGTAAGCAAATTTCTCTGCAGGATTCGTTGCATCCTTTGGAATATCAACAACAACAGGACCCGGACGGCCACTTGAAGCGATATAAAATGCCTTCTTAATAATCGAAGGGATTTCGCTTGCATGACGTACTTGGAAGCTGTGTTTTACGATTGGGCGCGAAATACCGACCATATCCGTTTCTTGGAACGCATCCTCACCGATCAGATGGCTTGCAACCTGACCTGACAAAATCACCATTGGGATTGAGTCCATATAGGCAGTTGCAATTGGAGTTACGGTATTTGTTGCACCCGGACCAGATGTCACCAGTACGACACCTGTTTTACCTGTGACACGTGAGTAAGCATCAGCCATATGACCAGCAGCTTGCTCGTGGCGCACTAGGTAATGATTGATTTTTTCTTGTTGAAATAGCGCATCATAAATATGCAGTACTGCGCCGCCTGGGTATCCAAAAATATGTTCAACGCCTTCGTCCGCTAAAGCGCGAACAAGCATTTCACCACCAGATAAAAGTTCCAACGTGATTCACCCTAATCTTTTTTCACGCACAAATGGAGGGCATTTGTCGTGGTTAATTCATTAACTGTGTGCTCTGTTATAGCACACAAATTTCATAGTTTTCATAGCAATAAGAAAAAAATCTGACCTGCTTGCTGTTTGAGCAATATGGGGTCTAAAACATGTTGGGATAAACATATTTTGTTGGCTTTGTTCAACCTCTCGGCTAGAGAAGAAGTCCATTGCTAAAATGCACTCATTCGAAGGGTGATCGATCTAAGGCATATAAAACTAAAGACAGCATTTTTGTAGTTTCAACCATTAAAGTCAAGTTTAAAAATCGGCTTTTTTCTGATTACTTACAGACCGTTTGTTTTTTAAGCACACTCCCGTTCTTTGCATTCTTTGTAGTTTGTTTATTTATAACCAGTTAGCATGTAATTAATAAAATACTTTTATAAATCTAATAAATAAATTAAATGAATTGCTGTGGGTTTTTAATTCAATTGCCTCACTTTCAACTTAAGGCATGGATTAAATGATAAAAACACAATATTTTTATTGCTTATAAATCCCCCAATTCATCATTCACAAAGTTATTCATCCCACACGATGCCCCTTTTATCCTTTGTGCTAAAAAATGCATAGATTCTACTGTCAAAAAAGCGCAAAATTTTCAGCATAATTTTGCATGATCACTCTAACTTTGGGACTGAATTTATGATGAAGACGACGATTGCTCGCACTGCCTGTATTTTATCTAGCATGGCATTTTGCCTGACCAGTTTGGACCTTTCAGCGAAAGAATATTACAAATGGGTAGATGCAAAAGGTTCAACGCATTACACCACCACGCCACCGCCAAAAAATGCGCAGCGTAAAGGTAAAGTAAATACCTATGGTGCAACAACGACTACGCAATCAACTCCAGCAAAAAACCAAGAAGAGGTTTCACGTGAAGCCGAACAGTCGAATGAACAAAATGAGCAACTAGCGGAACAACAACGCGAAGCCAATGCAGCGCTCCGCCAAGGTCAAGCCGTAGCCTCCGCACCACAATAATTTACGCCAAAGCCTTCAATTTTGACTTAAATTATTTACATCTACACAGCATCGCAAAATTCACTCTAGGCGTATTTTGCGCTATGCTGTAGCACAAACTTTTTAACCGTTATTTCTATTTACGTTTATGACTACTCACATTGACCCTGAATATCAAGCCAGTGCGATTGAACCTACAGTCCAACAAGACTGGGAAAATCGCAAAGCCTTTAAAGTTGCCGACCAAGTAGAAGGACCACGTCGTTATATCCTCTCTATGTTCCCTTATCCAAGTGGCAAACTGCATATGGGTCATGTGCGTAACTACACCATTGGTGATGTGATCAGCCGTTTCCACCGTTTACAAGGTGAAACTGTGCTACAACCCATGGGTTGGGATGCTTTCGGTTTGCCTGCTGAAAACGCGGCAATTGCACATCAAGTCGCTCCTGCAAAATGGACTTTTGAAAACATTGATTACATGCGTAATCAGCTTAAAAAGTTAGGTCTTTCTGTAGATTGGGATCGTGAATTTGCAACTTGCACACCTGAATACTATCGCTGGGAACAATGGTTATTCGTACAGCTTTATAAAAAAGGTTTAATTTACCGTAAGCTTTCAACAGTGAACTGGGACCCAGTAGACCAAACTGTTTTAGCAAACGAACAAGTTGAAAATGGTCGTGGCTGGCGTTCTGGTGCATTGGTCGAAAAACGTGATATTCCAATGTACTACTTCCGCATCACTGACTATGCGCAAGAATTACTTGACGATTTAGAAACATTAAAAGACGGCTGGCCACAGCAAGTTCTTACCATGCAACGCAACTGGATTGGTCGCTCACAAGGTATGGAAATCACCTTCCCTTCAGCGAATCCAGACGTTTATGCAGATGGTTTAACTGTATTTACCACTCGTGCTGACACACTCATGGGTGTGACTTATGTTGCGGTTGCAGCAGAACATCCGATGGCACTTAAAGCTGCGGAAAGCAATCCTGAGCTTGCTGCATTTATCGAAGAGTGCCGTATGGGTTCTGTTGCAGAAGCTGATCTTGCGACTGCTGAAAAGAAAGGTATGGCAACAGGTTTATTTGTTAAACACCCTGTTACTGGCGAACAAATTCCTGTTTGGATCGCAAACTACGTCTTGATGTCTTACGGCTCAGGTGCGGTGATGGCAGTGCCTTCACACGATGAACGTGACTTCGAATTTGCCAACAAATATGGCTTAACCATTAAGCAAGTGATTGATGCCAAAGGTGCAGACGATGCAGACTTTGACGCAACAATTTGGCAAGAATGGTATGGCTCTAAAGACGGTAAACTGGTGAATTCAGGCGAATTTGACGGCTTAGACTTACAAGGGGCGTACGATGCATTCCTTGCAAAATTAGAACCGACTGGACTTGCCAACTCGAAAGTTCAATTCCGTTTACGTGACTGGGGTGTTTCTCGTCAGCGTTATTGGGGTTGTCCAATTCCTATGATCAACTGTGAAAAATGTGGTCAGGTTCCAGTACCTGAAGAACAACTTCCAGTTGTATTGCCAACGGACGTGGTTCCAGACGGTTCAGGTAACCCACTGAACAAAATGCCTGAGTTCTATGAAACCACTTGCCCATGCTGTGGTGGCGATGCTCGTCGTGAAACAGATACTTTGGATACCTTTGTAGAATCATCTTGGTACTATGCACGCTATGCATCTCCAGATTTCACTGACGGTATGGTGAAACCTGAAGCGGGTCAAACTTGGCTTCCTGTAAACCAATATATTGGTGGTGTTGAACATGCGATTCTACATTTACTTTATGCACGCTTCTTCCATAAATTGATGCGTGATGAAGGTGTGGTACAAGGTAACGAGCCATTCACCAACTTGCTTACTCAAGGTATGGTGTTGGCTGATACGTACTACCGTGAATCTGAGTCAGGTAAGAAAACATGGTTTAACCCTGCCGACATCGACTTAGAACGTGATGAAAAAGGCCGTATCATTTCTGCGAAATATCAAGGTGATGGTCAAGACGTCGTGGTTGGCGGTCAAGAAAAAATGTCGAAATCGAAAAACAACGGTATCGACCCGCAAGCGATTATTGACCAATACGGTGCAGATACTGCACGTGTATTCATGATGTTCGCAGCTCCACCAGATCAATCACTTGAATGGTCTGACGCAGGTGTTGAAGGTGCAAACCGTTTCTTAAAACGTGTATGGCGCCTAGCATCTGGTTTCCTTGAACAAGGTAACTCTGCTGCAAATATCGACAAAGCGACACTATCTACCGCTGCACAAGACTTGCGTCGTAAAACACACGAAACCATTCAAAAAGTGGGTGATGACATTGCACGTCGTCACGCCTTCAACACCGCGATTGCTGCGATGATGGAACTTTTGAATGCAAACAATAAGTTTGAAGCCAAAGATGACAATGACGTTGCCGTTGCACGTGAATCAATCATTACCCTTCTAACTTTACTTGCTCCGTTTGCACCACATTTAAGCCAAACCTTATTGGCTGAGTTTGGTATCGAATTAACATCAGCACGCTTCCCTGCGGTAGATGAATCTGCGCTGACTCGCAATACACAAACGATTGTAGTGCAAGTGAACGGTAAACTTCGTGGCAAATTAGAAGTGTCTGTCGATGCCTCTAAAGATGACATTTTGGCACAAGCAAAAGCATTACCTGAAGTTCAACAATTCTTGACTGGTCCAACCAAGAAAGAAATTGTGGTGCCGAATAAATTAGTGAATTTGGTGGTTTAAATTCCTTATATTTCCTTCTCCCTTTGGGAGAAGGTTGGGATGAGGGTAATTAACCTCTCCCTAACCCTCTCCTATAAGGAGAGGGAACAAAAGGATTTCACAATTCCCAAACAAAGCCCGTTGCGAGTCAACGGGCTTTGACTTTACAATCCACACAGGATTTCAACATTATCCCTTCGGGAAACAGAGGACACTTTATGCACTTGGTTCAACGTGTTGCTGCAATTGTATTAACTATGGGCCTGAGCGCAGGCATGGTCGGTTGTGGTTTTCATTTAAAAGGCACCAACCCTGCTGCTGTACCTGTAGCCTATTCCAATATGCGATTGGCACTTCCTGAAGATACAGATGACTTACATGAAAAGTTAGCGATTTATTTAGGTTCTGCAGGCGTGCAATTGAGTAATAATCAAAATGCATATGTCTTACATGTGTTGGATTACACTCCGCGACGTTTAGAACTCAATGGTAAATTGGTTGAAACTTTACTGCGTTTGAATGTGACGTTCCAAATTGAAGATGCCCAAGGCAACCCTGTGACTGAACCCCGCACATTGATGGCAACACGTAGCTACCAATACGACGTAGCAACCGTGAACACCGATGACCAAGAAGAAAAATATTTAAAACAAGTGATTATTGATGACATTGCACAACAGATCGTGCGCCAAATTTCATCAAACCGTTTACCAAAAGCGAACCCACTAACTGCACCAACCAAAGCTGAGTAATTTTGATTTATGAAACTTGACTATCTTCAGGCATTAAAACGTGTAGATGAAGCGCAAGGTGCCTGGGTGCTACATGGTCAAGAGCCATTACTTGAACAAAATCTCCTCGATGCATTTCGTAAGAGTTGGAACGCTAGAGAAATCGAGCGTCAACGGTATGACATTAGCTCTGCTGCTGATTGGAAAAATGTCTTTAATGCTTTAAATAGCTTGTCATTATTTTCCAGTCAACTGGCAATTGAGGCACATGGCAGCATTAAACCCGATGCCAATGGACTAAAACTGTTAAAAAGCTATTTGCAGCAAAATGAAAGTAACTTGCTGCTCGTGGTCATGCCGAAGCAAGACAGTGCGAGTTTAAAGACCAGTTTTTTCCAAACCATTGATGCCAATGGAGTCAATGTTGCACTGACTGCAAACTACCCTAAAGATCGTCAGCAAATTTTGGCCGTTGAAGCGCAAAAGCTTGGCATTCAACTCGCCAATGATGCTTGGCAATGGCTAGAACAGCATCATGAGCACAATTTACTGGCGGCAAAAAATAGTTTAATGCGTGTCGCAGATACTTTTCCTGAAGCTGAAATGATTCAGATTGATCATCTGTACTCTTGCTTACAAGATCAGTCACGCTACACCACCTATGATTTAAATGATGCCATGCTGCAAGGCAATTTGGCACAGTCGATAAAAATCTTTCAATACTTAATCGCTTCAGGCGAGCCGATGTCGCTGATTTTATGGAGTATCAGTAAGGAAATGCGTTTGCTGATGCAACTGTTTGAGCAGCCACAAAATGCCTTGCAAATCGGTATTTGGAAAACCAAAGTCGGGCTGTATCAACAAGCGTTACGCCGTTTAAATGCCAACGATTTTTTGACTTGGCCTGCCCTATTACTTCGTTTAGACGCGTCAATAAAAGGTTTAGGTCATGAAAATCCTGAGCACTTGGTACAACAAGCTATTGCCAGCTTGTGTGGGCGCAGACTCTTCTAGTCTAATAAAAGGCTGTAATAACTTGCATTCCAGTATAAAAGAATAATTATCATTACTGTTTGTTCAAAAAGTTCACAATTTATCCGTATTTAAATCTTATAATTCAATCATCTTTATAAACTTTTAACTGCCAATCATGCCAAAAATAAAACCAGCAAAATTGATCGTAGCCATCATCGTTGCTTTGGCAATCGCTGTCACTGCATGGCATTTCCTAAAACCTAAAGAAACTCAGCCGCAATATATTACTGCTGAAGTGAGTCGTGGTGACATTGAAAACTCTGTACTTGCAACAGGTGTACTTGAAGCAACCAAAATGGTGAGTGTTGGTGCACAGGTTTCTGGTCAGGTGAAAAAGATGTATGTGCAGCTCGGCGATGAAGTTAAACAAGGTCAGCTGATTGCCCGTATTGACTCGGTACGTCAGGAAAATGATTTAAAAACTGCAGAAGCCAGCATCAAAAACCAACAAGCGCAATTGGCAGTTAAACAAGCAAATCTTGCAAAAGTCCAAGCTGAATATAATCGTCAACAAGCAATGTACGCTCAAGACGCGACTAGTCGTGCAGAACTTGAATCTGCGCTAGCAAGTTATAAAACTGCGCAAGCTGATATTGCAGCCATTAATGCACAAATCGAACAATCACGTTTAACTTTAGCGACTGCAAAAGAAGACTTAGGCTATACACAAATTGTTGCACCTATGGATGGAACCATCGTGGCGATTGTGACTGAAGAAGGTCAAACCGTAAACGCCAACCAAAGTGCGCCAACCATTGTGAAATTGGCAAAACTCGACACCATGACCATTAAAGCTGAAATTTCTGAAGCCGATGTGATGAAAGTCCAAGAAGGTCAAAACGTCTATTTTACAACCTTGGGCGACAGTGAAACAAAACACTATGCTACCCTGCGCCAAGTTGAACCTGCGCCAAACTCAATTAACACCGAAAGTAACAACAACACCTCTTCGTCTTCAAGTACTGCGGTTTACTACAATGCGTTATTTGATGTCCCAAATGAAGACGGTAAATTGCGTATTGATATGACTGCTCAGGTGTATATCATTTTAGATGAAGCCAAGAATGTCTTGACTGTACCTGCCGCAGCCGTTCAAACCTCGAACCGTCCACAACGTAGCCGTAATAATGCATCTGCAAATGGTGAATCTACTGATAAAAAAGCCATCGCAGAAGCTAAATCGAATAAAGATAATCCAAACCGTCCTAAACGTTTAGAACTGACTGAAGCTGAAAAAACATTGGTCAAACAAGGTAAAGCCAGCGTTGCGATGGTTCGTGTACTACAAGCCGATGGTTCAGCTCAACCACAACAGGTATTACTCGGTTTAAATAACCGTGTGACCGCACAAGTGATCCGTGGCTTAAAACAGGGTGACAAAGTCGTGATTGCCGACGGTTCAGATACTTCAAATGATTCAGCGAAACGCAGCAACCGTGGTGGTGCTGGCGGCCCAATGAGAATGTAATGATGAGTCAAAATCAGACGCCTCTACTCGAGGTCAAGAATCTGACTCGTGAATTCCCTGCCGGTGAAAGCACAGTCCAGATTCTAAAAGGGGTCAATCTTGAGATTTACCCAGGTGAACTGGTGGCGATTGTAGGTCAGTCCGGTTCTGGTAAATCCACCCTCATGAACATTTTGGGGTGCCTTGATAAGCCAACCAATGGCAGTTACAAGGTCAAGGGGCGTGAAACCCGTGAACTTGAACCAGATGAACTGGCACAGTTACGCCGTGAATATTTTGGCTTTATTTTCCAGCGCTATCACTTACTCGGTGATTTGAATGCTGCTGGTAACGTCGAAGTTCCTGCAATCTATGCCGGTGCAGATGCAACCGAACGCAATGCACGTGCCAAGCAACTACTAACCGATCTTGGACTGGGTGAAAAAACCCAAAACCGTCCGAGCCAACTCTCGGGTGGTCAGCAACAACGTGTGTCGATTGCGCGTGCCCTCATGAATGGTGGCGATGTTATTCTTGCCGATGAACCGACCGGTGCACTAGATAAGAATAGTGGTATTGAAGTGATGCGGATTTTGCGCGAACTCAATGCCAAAGGTCATACCATTATTTTGGTCACGCACGACCATAATGTTGCAAAAAATGCGACTCGAATTATTGAAATCTCTGACGGTAATATCATTTCAGATCAGCCCAATGTGCCTGAAACAAATGATGAACCTTTAGAAAAGCAACAACTCGTTCCAAACACACAGAAAAAAACCTCAAGCTGGCGCTCTGCCGTTGACCGTTTAGGTGAAGCCTTCCGTATGGCGATCCTTGCCATGAATGCTCACCGTATGCGTACATTTTTAACCATGCTCGGGATCATTATTGGTATCGCTTCTGTGGTTTCTGTTGTGGCTCTTGGGAATGGTTCACAAAAGCAAATTTTAGAAAATATCAGCAGTTTAGGTACCAATACCATCACGGTGTATCAAGGTCGAGGCTTTGGTGACAATTCCAGATCCTCCCAAGTAAAAACATTGGTTCCAGCCGATGCGACGGCCCTTGCGGAACAACCTTATGTCGATGGCGTTAGTCCTTCAGTCAATTCATCTGTTACAGCACGTTTTAAAGACACAGAAGCGTCGACCACAGTGAATGGCGTGAGTGAAGATTTCTTCTATGTCAAAGGAATGAACTTCGCTTCGGGTCAGCCTTTTGATAAAGAAAGCGTGACTGAGCAAGCGCAAGATGTGGTGATTGATAGTAATACTAAAAATACCTTCTTTGCAGATGGCACCAACCCTGTGGGTCAAGTCATTTTATTAGGCAGTGTGCCGAGCCGTATCATTGGCGTGATCGAAGAACAAAAAAGCATGATGGGTAACTCAGATAGCCTGAATGTGTATTTGCCCTATTCAACGGTCATGAGTCGTATGCTGGGGCAGTCGAATGTGCGCAGCATTATTGTTCGAGTGAAAGATGAATACCCAAGTGCTGCTGCTGAAAACGCCATATTAAACTTGTTAGTGCAACGTCATGGCGCGCAAGATGTCTTTACACAAAACTCCGATAGTATCCGTGAAACCATTCAACAAACCACTGCAACAATGACCTTATTGGTGTCTGCGATTGCGGTGATTTCATTGATCGTCGGTGGTATTGGGGTCATGAACATTATGTTGGTTTCTGTGACTGAGCGTACTCAAGAAATTGGTGTACGTATGGCCGTGGGTGCCCGTCAAAGTGACATTCTGCAACAGTTCCTGATTGAGGCGGTGTTGGTGTGTATCTTAGGCGGTGTGCTTGGGGTTTTATTATCTTTAGGTATTGGACAATTGATTAGTCATTTTGCCGGTGGAACATTCCAAATGGCCTATTCAACAACGTCTATCGTTGCTGCATTTGTCTGCTCAAGTATGATTGGTATTGTGTTTGGCTTTATTCCTGCACGTAATGCCGCACAGCTGAACCCTGTCGATGCGCTTTCTCGCGAATAAGGAAATAATGATGCAAATGACCTTAACTAAACTTGCAAGTGCCTTCATTCTCGGAAGTAGCTTAGTCGGCTGTGCCGCTGTGGTTAAGACGCCGTATGCAGCCCCTGCAACACAACTCCCGACGCAATTTCAAAATGCGAAAGCCATGAGTCAGCAAGTTCATGCAGATACGTATGCTGACCAATGGTGGACATTGTTTAATGATGTTCAATTGAACCAATTGGTGAATCAAGTTTTAGCTGCCAATACAGACCTTGCTGTTGCAGGTATTAATTTACAGCAAGCTCGACTAAAAGCTGGTTTGGCTGAGAATCAGCAAGGGCCACGCGTTAGTTCAAGTGTTTCAACTGGACATAACTTTGACCTTAACTCAGGTGATGATTCCTCAAAAGGTGTATCACTCAGTGGTGGCGTCAGTTACGAAGTAGATTTATTTGGTCGTTTGGCTAGCCAGACTGAGGCCGCAAAATGGGAAGCTTTAGCAACTGAACAAGACCTGCAAGCCACTGCCCAAAGCTTGATTGCAACAACAGCAAACCTATATTGGCAACTTGGCTATTTAAATGAGCGCTACAGTATTGCGCAGCAAAATTTGGCCAGTACGCAAAAAACCTACGACTTGGTCAAGGTGCAATATAAAGCTGGAGCCGTATCAGGTTTAGATCTAACGCAAGCGGAACAATCTGTACAAAGTCAAAAAGCAACCTTAAGCCAAATTGCCCAACAAAAAGTGGAAACACGTACTGCATTGGCTGTGTTATTACATCAACCTGTGCAACAACTGAATATTTCAGAGCCGCAGCGTTTACCTCGAATTGCATTACCGACGATTGCAGCGGGTTTACCAGCCGAGTTGTTGTCTCGCCGTCCAGATTTACAAGCAAGCGAGTTAAGATTACGTAAAGCTTTGGCAAATAAAGATGCAACGAAAGCGAGTTACTACCCTTCAATTAGTTTGACTGGCAGTTTAGGCTCGAGTAGTACCTCTTTGAGTAATTTATTACAAAACCCTGCTTTGGCTTTGGGTGCAAGTTTAAATTTACCTTTCTTGCAATATAACGATATGAAGAAAGACCTTGCGATTAGTGATTTAGATTATGAAAAATCTATTATTCAATATCGTCAGACCTTGTATGAGGCTTTTGCCGATGTGGAAAATGCGCTATCCAACCGCACTGAGTTAAGTCAACAAGTTGCTTTGCAAGAGCGTAATGTACAGCTTGCAGAAAAGACTGAGCGTTTGACTGAAGTTCGTTATCGTAATGGTGCAATTGCGTTGAAAAACTTGTTAGATGCACAGGAAACTACACGTAATGCGCGACTGTCTTTGGTTCAGACGAAGCAAAGTCAATACAATGCTTATGTGACTTTGATGCAGGCGTTGGGTGGCAGTCCGATTAAGCAGTTGCCTTGATTAATATAAAAAAAGCCCGAAAGGGCTTTTTATTTATCCATCATTTTAAACATCGTAAATTCAAAATTATCTTTTGCGCTGACTTCCTCTGGGCGCTCTAAATCCATTTTGTTTTTTCGTACTACATCTTCATGCCAAACGGGCAATGGTTTGATATGCAGTAAAATTCTTCGTGCAACAAAGTTACACACATCAAATGGATAAGCAAATAAAGCTGGAACCCAATTATAATGATAAATGATTCGAAATGATTTCCATGTATCTCTCCAACTTTCTTTTGCACCCACGACCTTTTGACAATAAGTTAGTTGGGTAAACGGATCGATGGTACCGTACATAGGATGCGGTTTGGGATATAGCTCCTCTGGCCCTTTCATCATAAAGTGACAGATAAAGGTCCATAAACCTTGGGTGCGGAATATTCCAATCATTGGAAAGCCAATCACAAAGGTATGTTTCAATATGCCGTCTTCAACGATATGTGCCCGAAGTTCTCGTAGAGGAATACCAGAAAGCCCAAAACTACTACCCATGATATAGACCACATCCGTCCATTTTTTTTCTATATATTCTTGATCATTAATATAGAAAAAAACCTTGCCTGTTTTTCGGTTAAAAAGAATAGGCTTACAAATAGATTGTTTATGGTCGTATTTAAAATATGGGCTAAGAAAAGCATAGAGACATATAAAAACTAGTGAAACTCCACATGTGACAATAAATATTGAAAAAGATAAAGACAAATCATTACTATCATCAATAGTGAAATATAAATATAAAATATAAAATATAAAAAAAAGTATTGGAGACATCAAAACTAAAGGACTAATCCCTTTGCCTAACCTTGCATAGGATTGATCAATCAATTCAATATAGTCATCATTCATTCTGATAAATGACCAATTATGATTACGTTTATATTTGGTCGTATCGTCAGGTTTGAGTAAAACATCACCTTCTTCCAACTTGGAAAAAGGAATGTTGTGTTCAAAAATATCATAACCAAAGATATGTTTTTTAATTTTCAATATCTGTATCTTTTATATACACTTTTCTTGACTTCGCATCGTAATGAAAATACTTATTGATGTCAGCATTAACGATATAAGGATCATCCTTATCAATCGTACAATCTTTTAAAATTGATTCTGGCCACATTGGCACTTTGCAATTCCACATAGCATACACTCTTCCCCACTTCCAAAATACAGACTCTAAGATAAGTAAACGTAAATAGTAAAAGAACTTCGAACCAAAACTATTAATATCCACACGGTAATAACTAAATTCACGAGATTCTTTTTTTCCGACAATGTCATTACAAAATGTGACTTTAGAAAAAATCTTATATTCATCATTTTCTAGTGATTTTATATCTTTGGGATAAAGCTTTTCTGGCCCCTCTGCCATATATATACAAATCATCCCCCAGAAAGACTCTAACAATTCTATTGAAGGTACAGGTGGACCAATCGCTACAGTATGTTCAATAAGTTGAGATTCTTTATTTAATATAAAACCCCAAATTTCATAATCACCTTGGAATGAATTTGGTTGAACAATACAAAATTTCATATCTTGCCAATTTCCAGATTGAAATTTTCCCTGCATATCTAAAAAATAAACACGTTGATTTTTACGATTAAAGCGAATAGGAAAATGTGTAAAGTTATTATTATCAGGTTTGTAATTAAAAAATAAAGGGTAAGCTATAAAAAATGGGAAAACAAACATAAAGCCGATAACATAAGAAAATAAATCAAACTCATACCCTCTAAAAACAAAATAATAAATAGGCATAAGAACTAATGCAGCAAATGCGAATGAAAAAAAATAAAGATTTTGGGCATTAAAATGCCCTTTGTGTGTATAAAATTTATTTTCAGTATCTAAAAAAGTACTGTTCATTTGAGTAATTGCAAACAAATGATTACAGTTTTCAGCATTAATCATAGGTTTGGCCAATAGTTTTTTATTGGGTTTTAATTTTTCGATAGCTATATTTTTACGATATTTAGGCCATTGACCTACTGAAGTTGGCATAACTCATCAATCCTTATGAAAATACTTTAGAGAAATCTTTCTGTTGCTGTGCATAAGATGTATAAGGAACGCCTTTTAACCCTTCTTTATTACCAACGAAAGATAATCGAAGCCACTGCTGGAGGCTACTTTCTTTGATTTTAGCATTCCAATATAAAACACCGAGACCAATAGAAAACATTACAATTGCCAAAGCTTTCATCTGATTGGTACCCCTGAACATGATATGAGTCGCAACTAGCATCAGCGCATTTCCACCAGTACTTGTAAAAGTATCTAAATTTCGCTCTCTATCAACTATAATGCTTTTTATCCCCTTAAAAGCATCAACTCCTGTAGTCATATATGTGGTTATTAAAACTGCATATTTATTTCCTTTTGCGCTAAAAAGCCTTTTCATCACTTCGTTTTGCGTATAAGCGCTTCCTGTACGTAATGCATTAGCCGACGCAAGTGTACTTGAAATTTTATAAACACCATCAGTTACTGCATAACCAATTGATGCGACTCCACCAAAGAATTTCGATATATATTCTGCACTTTTTGGATCTTTTATAAACCCTTCATAACTAGATTTAATAAATAATGTTTGAAATATACCACTTGTAATCCCTAAAAAAGCTTGAAAATGATTTTGTGAAAAATTGAGTGCATCATTATTCAAAGCTACTTCGAATTGTTCTACCAATGCACGACTTAAGTCTTTATTTGTGGTGATATTAAAAGGAATATTTGAGTTAGAGTTCAGTACAAAATCAACTGAAATAGTCCCTTTTAAATCAGAAAATTCCGATATTTTTTTAGAAATTCCTGAAGTATTATTATTAAGTGCTTGCTCGATATTCTCTATAGCACGCTTATTGCCACTTTGTAATGCCATCTCATGCACCAAATGTGCAATTCCTCTTTGTAGATTTTCAGCTGAACCTCTATAGGTATATATCTTTTTTCCCCCATCCCCTAATTTAGCTCCCCAACTGTTTAATAAAATAATTTCTCTTCTATATTTATCTACTGCAATCGAATTCCCCGGTTTAATTTTTGTAATGGCAGCTTGTAGTGAAACAAAAGATTGTCCCAATGAATCATATAAAATATTCAGTTTTGGAGTATTGAGTTCACCAATAAATTTATTAATTGAGTCTGTTAAGGCTGGTAAATAAAGTGTAGTAAACCCTACAGGATTAGATATTATTTTCTTGATTTCATTATTGTTTGCTACCAAACCATTTAAAATAAAATTTTCATCAGAAATTTCTTTATTTAAATAATTTTCCTCCACAAAATTCACAAGATTTGAACTTACAGAAATTCCATTCACAACTAACGAAACGATATTGACATAATCAATATTACTTTCTAAATCACTTTCATCAAAAAAAAATTTAAAAACTTTTTTAAATATATCTGAAGTTAAAATATTGATATAAGTTTGTTCAAATTCTTTTACTGATGTATAAATCAATATATCTTTTGTCTGAGCAGAAAGTAGAGCACTATCTAATAAGTAATGATCAATACAATCGTCAAATTTTTTGAAAGCTTTCTTATTTAGTTCTTTTAGCTTTTCCGGACTAATATTCTCCATCTCATTATCATAATATTCTAAAGCTTGCGGATTCGTAGCACCAATTACCCCCCTTCCAAATATTCCCCAAGCTTTTGAGTTATCTAAATCTGCTTGCCTTTTATACTGCTCTTCAATTAAGTTAATATGCTGAATCTGTTTTCTTAAATTATTAACTTGTATAGCTGTTCTTTCTATATCAGAAAAAAATTCTGAGCTTTCAACTGCTTCAGCATAAAAGTCTGTAACATATTTACCGGCATCCATTGCATTACCAATAGGGTCATCTAAGCAAAATATTAAACCATTATAAGCTCTTAAATCAGAAGGGTTCTCAAGTAAAAAATTTCGCTCATCTTCATTTAATTTATCAAAAACTCGAGGATCTTCTAACTTTACATAACTATCATTAGAAGTTGTTAATGTAAATGTACCTAATCGATCTAATGCTTGAATAAAACCATTATTTACTGAGTTCAAATTATCTTTAAAAGTTAAAGAATCTGCTAAATATTTCGGTATTAAATTTTTAGGCTTATTTGAAGGTATTTTTGCAGTTCCTAATATCGAAGGCCTAATACTAAAACTTTTTTTGTCCTCTCTACTTATATTCTCTAGTCGTGCATCTTCTATCACATTAATAGTATCTACTGATATTGGTAATAATTTTTGCATATCTTCTCCTGTTACCCATTTCTGAGGAGAAAAACTTTGCAATTTTTCATAAAAATTAGAATTATGAACTTTACGTTCTTTTATATCATTAGACCATCTTACATCTGAAAAAGTTAAATAAACGATTGGATGATCTTGTGGTTTAAGTATCGTAATTGTTAAAGCATTTAATCTGTGATGCCATTGAGTGCAAGGCTCTTCTGTAGCAGACAGACTTTCATTTTTATTAATTTTTTTAATAAAACCATTTTTAGAAATATAATACTCTTCTAACATCTTGTTTTTAGGATAATACACATAAATAAAACCCGTTCGCAACAAAGTTTGTGTAAAACAAAAATTTTCAGAAATTGAATATTTGTCGTACTCAAAATTTCTAAAATTATTATAATCTCTTTCTGTTTCCTCTAAACCTTCTAAACTACTAGTCTCAGTATCTCTTTGAACATCATTTTTTAGATTTTCTAATACACTTCCTCCTGAATAGCGTTCAACTATATTATGATAATCTTTTTCAATTTTGATATAAGCTGGATCATCTTCGTTACTTCCAAATGAAGATATATCTGATTTACCTTTAATTAAAAGAGGTCTCGTTAGAAATACTCTTAAACCTTCATCTCTCTTGCAAAAGTTACAATTTAGATCATTAATAGCCATACATCACCTTATTTTTCAACTCTTCATCGAAAATATTATTTTTTATAAAAAAATCTTGCCACATTAAATTTTCAATTAATTTACTTGCTTGTTCATAGCCTTTTTTACTAATTAGCAATTTTTCAAAAAAATCAGAATATATATAGTTTTTTCCAAGAAGTTCCATATGATACAAAATAGCTACTTTATCATTTGTTTTTTCAATTTCCATATGCTCTATTAAATTAATAGAGTTATAAACCTCTACAATTTTTTTATAATAATCAGAAATACTATAAGATTTAAACTGAATCAAACTCAAGAAATTATTACAAATATTTATTTTAATCAAAAGTTCATAATCAATTGAACAATCATACTCATCCTTTTCACCTAAATACTCATTAAAAAAACAATATGAATCATAAATATTCAATCTAATATTTTTAAAATATTTATTTAGCTCAATAAAGCCTGACGATTTAAAATAATTTAATTGAATCCAAATTTTCGGATCAAAAAAACGATATAAAAAAAATCGGCCATTCAACTCATATACTATTTTTTTTTTAAGATGCTCGACTATATCTGGTTCCCTCGTTGGCATACTTTTAAATATAAAAGGTAAAAATGTATTCTTTCCTTGTCGTAAGTTTTTTTTATCTTGTTTAAATATCTCTGATATTAAAGATTGATCTACACGATTTAATCTCAACAAGTAAGGAAAAACTTTCATATTCTTATTTGCATAATTTGGGGCTAAAGAAATAAGCTTATCTTCTATTTCATAGAAATAATCTGCATTTAAATTAGGATCTACGATCGCATAATCATATTCTATAGTTTCATGAACTTTATTATGATAAAAATACATTATGCTAACTCCACCAAAGCATCTCCTTTCGCAGCAGCACTAGCAATACGCATCTCGCATATCGGAAGTTGCGGTACTTCATTATTCACCTTTTTTCCAGGAATAAATTTATGCTGTCCTGCCTTACTTTCAAACTTCGCACCTGTGGTTGGAAATATGCCTGAACCATTAATTTTCACTTGTGAACCACCCGCAGTTAAATTAATCTCTTTCGGACTGGTAATATAAACAGTATCTTCTGTTGAAATAATCTGAATGCCTTTCCGAGCAATCAGATCAATTCCATCAATTTGTGCTTGAATTTCTATTTTACCCTTACCTGCATACATCCGTGCGCCTTCCTGCGCTGCAAATAGACTGATCTTAGAGCTTGCATGCCCAATTAAAGACTTTTGTGTGGAGATGTTAATGCTATCGCTTGCTGTATGACTAATCTGACCATCTGCTGACACATGGATGTCTTCATTACTGCTTAAAGCAATTGAATTGGGGGAAGCCAACACCATGATCGCAGACTTAAATTCTGCTGCTTTTTTCTCATCTTTTTGACTTAAAACTTCGATAAACGCTTGAAGCCCTTCCAAAACTTCCAGTGGGTCTGTCTGCTGATTCTTGGCAACCTCACTTAATGCCTTAGAGCTCTTTAAGGAACTTTCAATTTGGCTTTTGGCTTCATTTGCATTTAAGTGCTCACCTTTCGCCTCATCTTGTTTATAAGTCGACACCAATAAACCTTGTCCAGCTCGTAGCGCCCCCCATTGATCGGTCCGCAGCTCAAAACCATCACCCCGATCTTCACTTTCTGCTTTATCTTTTGGATGACTGAGCTTACCGAGGTTCAGTTGGCTCGCACCATGACTACTTTGCAGCTGGGTACTAATTTGCCCCGTGGTGTCATCAAAGCGTAATTGACCAAAACCCTCTCCCGCCACTTCTTTGGAACGAATTCCCGCAAGTTTTTTGGTATCTGGTAATTGTCCTTTATTGTCAAATTTAGTGGGACTACGCTGCGCTTCATGAATACGACCCACGACAAAAGGTCGGTCAATGTTGCCATCAAAGAAATCAACGACAACTATTTCACCAACTCGAGGTAAGAAGCGCGCTCCATAGCCTTCGCCGGCCCAAGGGGTCAGTACATCGACCCAAGCCGAGTCTGTGTCATTATTGTTCGCACCTGCACCGCCATCATGACCATGATCATCTGAACGGGTAAACAGAAAACGGACTTTTATCCGCCCCCATTCATCAACATGGATTTCTTCACCGGCAGGACCCACAACTTTAGCACGCTGCGGATGTGTTACTGGTCGATGTGTAAGCGGATTAAATTCAGGGACGGTCGTAATATTTCGACGTTGCAAAGCCAAGGTATTGGCTTGGCGTTCATCAGCATCGCTTTGTTTGACTTGCCACTGACTTTGATGGATCAGTTGTGTAACTTGATCGGTTAAGTCTTTGGGTAAATTATTTTGGTTATAAAAAGACTTGGATAAAATCAAAAACTCTTGATCGGCACCTCGATGCTGGTCAATCTCTGGATGCTCATCCAATTTGAACCAATAACCAACTTGTGTATCACGCACGGTACTTTTAGCAATAAATTGTTTGGCTTGAGCTGCATAATAATCACTAAAATTTTGATTGAGACGTTCAACTTGAGCACTATTAGAAGCTGTTGCAGCATCTTCACCATTCAGATCTTGCATCCATGCAGGGCTCACATGCCATGCTTGCTCTAAGCTTAAGCTCGCATTATCTTGATTTTGACTATGTAGGTGCTTGCTTTGTACTGCACCACCACCCTCGTCCTGTTCAAGCACATCCGCCTGCCACCGCTGCACATGCACCGACGTCGGTTGCAGACTGCGCTGACCGATAAAACTGGTCATACTGTCATTTTTTTCAGTCGCACTACTACGATGAAAACGGATATTACGTCGCTCCAAAGCTTGATATTGGCTATTTTCATCAATCAAACGTAGCTTTTGAGCTGCTATGGGTGTCACAGACGATGTTACAAAAGATTGAGCTTCATCAACCAACCAATGAATGCCTTCACTGCGTAGTAAGCGAGTAATAAAATCATAGTCGGTTTCATTACTTTGCATCATGAATGGTCGAACGTCATACTCTTTTTTTAAGCCACTTAAGTCCAAACTTAAGCTCGCTGCAAAAAGTGGGCTCTTTTTTTGCCATTCCTTAAAAATAATCTCGACCACATCTTTGACCGATTTATTCATAAACACGCGGCTATTACGACGCTTATGCCACAATGCCGTTGCATCTTCTAAGGTCAACTTATATAGCGTTAATGCACCATCACTTTGGCCTTGAAATGCTTCTGTAATGATCCCGGTAATACGAAAAAGTTGACCCGCATCGGTTACCTGATCGATTGCGACTTGCGTACCAATAAATTGTTTCAGTTCGAGCGTGGCAGAAGTTGAGAGACAGATGAGCTGAACATTCAAACCTTCACTTAAGGCATGTTCCCCATCAATACGTTGCAAGAATACTTGTTCATTCAGCGTGGTATTGGAAAATTGAATATGCAAGGCACGTTTTTGTGGACTAATGCCCAATTTCTCAAGTGCAGAATATATATTGTTCAGCATCGTTATTATCTAAAATCAGATTTTTATAAAATATGCGGGGTATTTAATCAAAAAAACTCATATTTTTCTAGGCATAATCTGCCTGCTTTTTTGGGTTTTATGTAAGTAAAAATTCAAATTTCTACATCAATTCTTTATGTTATTTTTACTCTATTTATTTCTGCATTAAAAAAATGTAGAGACCATCAAACTAAACTTCAGGTCTCTTCATACCACCTTACTACCTTGCATCACGATTAATTAGTATTTAAAAATGCGTGAATATTCTCCAATTGTTCTTGTGCTTCGACATAGCCTTGCAAGGCCGCTTTTTCCAAATATTGCTGTGCAATTTTAAGATCACGCTCTACGCCCATGCCATGAATATATAAATAGCCCAATCGCGTTAACGCCGCAGCACTCATCCCCTGAGCCGCTTGTGCATAATAGCTATGCGCTAGGGTTAAATCTTGCTGTACACCTAAACCATGTTCTGACATTTCACCAAGCTGGTACAAGGCAGTCACATTTCCCAATGCTGCCGCTTGCGAGAAATACTGCAATGCTTGTTGGAAATCTTGTGTTCCCCATTGTCCTTTTAAATTAACTAGACCTAGTTGCGTGAGTGCATCAGGATGACCTAATTTTGCCGCTTTCAACAATGCCCGCTGGCTTTGAGCTTCATCAAACTGTAGATCAGGCAAGATATTGTCCACGGCTAAACGGTAGAGATACCAAGCAGCATCCTGCGAACCTTGTTCTGCGGCTTTTTCCAGATAACTCAGACACTGATCACGATGTGGTAAAGGATATTCTGGCAATGCATAAAAACGTCCAATCACATAATTCTGATCGGCGACACAAGTAATGGACATATCATTTAAGTGTCTTGCCGCTTCAACTAAAAGTTGCTGCGCTTGCTTGATATTTCGCTCAACACCGACGCCGTGTAGATAGCATAGTGCTAAACCGACTTGGTTAATGAATAAGGGTTTGAATTGATACGCTGTTTGATATAACTCAAATGCTTTTTGCGGATCATCACGAACCAAATACTTTTCAAAATACAGTGCGGCAATAAGACTAATCGCTTCAGCATCTTTAAGTTGAGCAGCTTCGGTCAGAAAGCGAAAACCTAAAGTTTCCTGCTTCTCCAAGTACCAACCATGAAAATGTGCAATACCTAATAATCGGCTGGCTGCAGCAACTTTGTGCTCTTTGGCCTGCTGCAAAAGATCATGATAAACCCGCTGACGCTGATCGACGTCGATTTTACCCATCAATACTGCTTGATAATATTCATACAACTGCTTCTGGTGCCCGAGTAGCAATCCTCGCTTTAAATATTGCAATGACTTTTCATCATTTTGCGCAAGATACTTTCCTTGTGCATAGAATTGCTGCAATTGCTGAATAGCCGCCATATGGTCTTGTTGGGCAGCTTTCAGTAAATATTCCAATCCTAGAGCAATATTTGGCGTGGCTTGGTTTAAATAGAACTGTGCCAATTGATACTGTGAATTGGCATGTCCATTGCCCGCATTTTTTTGCAACAAATCTAAATGTTGCTGCTCGGCATGTGTTTGATCTTCTGGGTTTAGTTCGGCGAGTCGATATTGTGCATCCAAATGACCGCGTGAAATCGCATGTCGATACCAATACTGCGCTTTTTCAAGATTGGGTACACCGCCATAGATACCTTCTTCAACTTGTCCCAACACATATGCAGCATCATCGCTGCCTAAACTATTGGCTTTTTCCAATAGAGCCAGCGCATTTTCCACACTGACTTCTCTGCCTAAGCCTTGTAAATGCATCTGTCCCATAGCGACATAGGCCTGTGGAATTTCATGCTGTTTGGCCAAATTTTGATACAACTCATAGGCACGCGCATAGTCGGTTGGTGCATCAAGCATTAAACGTTCTGCAAATTTCAGCTGTGCATCTAATTGGTCTATCCACAAGTCATGCCCAACCGCTTTAGCCTGATCGCGTTTCACTGGATCGGGTCTTTTCCACATCCAAAACGCAAGTGCTCCCATCCCCAAAATTAGTATCAGTAAAAACCACATACTCGCCCCAAAAAAATCAATATTTTAATTATTCCAACATTGTGTCTGATTTTAATTCTATATACAAAAAAAGCACCGAATTTGGTGCTTTATTTTTTTTCAAAATGAGATAGCTGTCATGCTTTTGCTCGTTTTGCATCAAGTTTTTTGAGCACCTCTGACACAGCCACCATCGCAAAGCTGGACGTCACCACTACTGCTGAACCATATCCACCACAACGTAAGCCCGCACTTGGACAAACATCAGCACTGGAAAATGGATTATCAATCGAATAAACACAGGTAATCCCAAACTTTTCTTTCGGCTTTTTACAAATGCCTTTGCCGCGTAATTGTGTGCGCAATTTGGCTAACATCGGGTCTTGCTCTGTTCTTGATAAATCTGCGACTCGGATTTTCAGCGGATCAAGTTTACCCCCTGCTCCACCGGAAACGATCAACGGAATTTTATTAAAACGGCAATGTAGCATTAAGGCAAATTTGGCCTTCACATCATCAATACAATCTAAAATTAGGTCAGGAGCACCTGCCAAAATTTCTTTGACATTTTCGGGTGTGAGATAATCATCAATCAAATTTATTTTGATTCGGGGATTGATCGCACGGCATCGCTCTGCCATCACTTCAATTTTTTCATGTCCCAATGTCGTGCTCATGGCAGGCAATTGTCGATTAATATTCGATGCAGCAACCACATCCATATCGACCAAGGTCAGCTCACCAATACCAGTACGCGCTAAAGCTTCGACCGCCCATGAGCCTACACCACCAATCCCTATCACCATGACATGACTTTTTTCATAATGATGAAAACTTTCATCACTATATATTTTGGCTACGCCAGCAAAACGGCGGTCATATTCATCATCTTGGAGCAGTTCAGTCATAGGTTTGGAGGCAGTGTTAAATCAGCCGCCATTTTAGCAAATTCACTGCTTTTTTTCTTTGATAAAACGCAATTCAGCAGTCAGCGCAACAGAGCGGCATTCGCATCAGGTCTAAATCCATCAAAATAAACATTTACAGCGAATGGAGATCTGCTTTAAAAATATAACTATAGATCAAAAGCTCAAGTGTGTATTGCTATGGACATCCATCCTCTGCCAAATAATTTAAAAATTACTGATGACAAAAATGAAATAGTTTTAGACACCGTGCATCGCTTTTTAAGCCATACCTATTGGTCAAAAGATATTCCAAAACATGTGGTGAAAAAAGCGATTGAAAACTCTTTGGCCGTGGCCTTACTTATCGATGATGAACTCATCGGTTTTGGTCGTGCCATTACGGATTATGCAACTTTTGCTTATTTAGCCGATATTTATGTCGCCGATGAGCATCGAGGCAAAGGCTATTCAAAATTAATTGTGAGTACTTTATTTGAAAAATGTGGCTCCTCAGATCTAAGACGCATGTTACTTGCAACGGCGGATGCACATGGTTTATATCGTCAATTTGGCTTTACCGATTTAGCTCAACCTGCAAGTTTTCTCGAGATTCATCAAGCCAACATCTATCAACGATAGAGAAAATATCTCGGATAAAAAAAAGAGGCTTTCGCCTCTTTTTCGATCTTACAACCTTAGTCTTTATTCATAATAAAGAAATATTCACGGTAGTATTTGAGCTCTGCAATCGAGTCACGGATATCATCCATCGCTAAATGTGAGGCATTTTTCTTCAAGCCCCCCATGATCTCTGGGCGCCAGCGCTTCGCCAATTCTTTCACTGATGATACATCGAGATTACGGTAGTGGAAGTATTGTTCCATTTCAGGCATTAAACGATGCAAGAAACGACGATCTTGGCAAATTGAGTTACCGCACATCGGTGATGATTTTGGATTCACCCATTTTTTCAAAAATTCTAAAGTTTGCTGTTCAGCATCTTGTGCTGTCAATTTACTACGACGTACACGTTCGATTAGGCCTGATTGACCATGTTGGCGAGTATTCCATTCATCCATTGCATTGAGCACACGGTCAGACTGATGTACCGCAAGCACAGGCCCTTCCGCCAGAATATTTAAATTATCATCCGTCACAATTGTTGCAACTTCAATAATCTGGTCGTTATCTGTATCTAGACCTGTCATTTCAAGGTCAATCCAAATCAGGCGTGTATCAGGTGTGCTGCTCATAAATGTGCAATCTTATTAGGCTGTAAAAATGAACATAGTAGCAAATTTATTGGGCTTGCGCTGTAAATAGACCCTGCTTTCATGCTATTTTTGCCATCTAGTTTTCACGGTTTTTTAGGATATGAATGGCTTTAATTCGTAAGCGCCGACTGACTGAACAGCAGCAACGTCGCATTCAGAAGCAACATAAATCTCGTCAGGAAGAAATCGATACTTCTGCAGATTTGGAAGGCTTGGTCGTCCAACATTATGGTCGTCAACTTGAAGTTCAAGCGCTGTCTACACCCGACCAACATCCTGAAAAACCTATTGTGCAAGCTGGTGAACCTGAACCACATTGGAAACCCATCGAATTAGGCAGTGTTTGGCGCTGCCATACCCGTACCAATCTCGAATTATTGGTGACGGGTGACCGTGTCAAATGGCAAGCTGACCCGATCACAGGTTTAGGGATTATTACCGCGATTCATCCACGCCAATCTTTACTGACACGCCCTGACCGTTATCACAAAGTGAAACCTGTCGCAGCCAATGTCAGCCTGATTGTGATTGTATTTGCACCACTTCCTGAGCCAGCGCCAGGCCTGATTGACCGCTATTTAGTGGCCTGTGCAGATGCCGATATTCCAGCATTATTGGTCTTAAATAAATCAGACTTACTTAAAGACAACGATCCGATCTTAACGCTATTACAAGAATATCGTGACTTGGGCTATGAGGTCATGCAAACTCAATCTGATGGTGACTTAAGCACACTTTCTGCTCGACTTTCTGGTGAAACTGTCGCATTTGTAGGTCAGTCTGGGGTTGGTAAGAGCACTTTAATTAATGCCATTGTTCCGGATGCTGCGCAAAAAACCAATATTATTTCGGAAAACTCCGCGCTCGGTCAGCACACCACCACCTCTACGCGCTTAATTGCGTTTGGTGAAGGTTCTGCATTGATTGATTCACCAGGAATCCGTGAATTTGGTTTATGGCACCTAGAATTGGAAAAAGTTCAGCAAGGTTTCCCTGAGATCGAGTCACATTTGGGCTATTGCCAGTTCCGTAACTGTACGCATAAACATGAAAAGCAATGTGCGCTTAGAATGGCGGCTCAAAATGGCGAAATTTTACCGCGCCGATTAGACAGTTATTTACGTCTGATCGACGAAATCACGGAAGCGCAGCAAAAAAATTAATTTTTATTCTGTTCATGCCCTTGAAGGGGTGATTTTGATCACCATATTTATGGGCTATACTCTTGGCAATTTAAAATTGTAGTTAGGTGAATTGTGGAACGTTGGTTCGAATTTATGGGGAATCACCCCTTCTTATTTGGAACGCTGGCTGTATTGGTCGTGCTGTTCTTTATTCTTGAAGGCCAGCGTAATGGTCGCAAAATTTCACCTCAATCTTTAGGGATTTTAGTTAAAGCTAAAAATGCTCAATTGATTGACTTACGTGATGCGAAAGACTTCCGCGAAGGTCATATTAGCGGTAGCCGTAATATTCCATATAGCCAAATTACAAAACACATTGAAGAGTTAAAAACTTCTGATCGCCCGTTGGTTTTTGTATGTAACCTTGGTCAAGTGGCAGGTTCTGCATTGCAACAAGTCGGTCATGCAGATGCATACCGTTTAGACGGCGGCATTAGCAACTGGAAAGCTCAAGGCTTACCTCTAGTTAAAAGCAAATAAGCGCTTCTTAGGAGATTAACATGGCTGAAGTTACGATTTATTCAACAACTGTATGTCCTTACTGCATTCGTGCAAAACAGCTCCTAGAGCGTAAAGGCGTGGCTTATAAAGAAATTAATTTATCAAATGAAGCGCCTGAAGTACGTGTTGAATTGATGCAACGCACCAACCACCGTACCGTTCCTCAAATTTTTATTAATGATCAGTTTATTGGCGGTTTTGACCAACTTTATGCTTTAGAGCGTGAAGGCAAACTCGACGGCATGCTATCTTAATTTTAAACATAAATCGTCACCTCATATTAAGGAATAAACAATGAGTGAAGAACAACAAGCTCAACCACAATTGGCATTAGAGCGTATTTATACTAAAGATATTTCTTTCGAAGTACCTGGGGCTCAAGTATTTACTAAAGAATGGCAGCCTGAACTAAATATCAACCTTTCTTCTTCTGCAGAAAAAGTTGATCCAACACACTTCGAAGTTTCACTGAAAGTTGTCGTTCAAGCGAACAATGCGGGTGACACTGCATTTATCGTTGACGTTACTCAAGCAGGTATCTTCCTGATCGATAGCGTTGAAGAAGAACGTCTTCCTTACATTCTTGGTGCTTACTGCCCAAATATCTTGTTCCCATTCCTACGTGAAGCTGTGAACGATATGGTTACTAAAGGCAGCTTCCCACAATTATTGCTTACACCAATTAACTTCGATGCTGAATTCGAAGCGAATTTGCAACGTGCGCAAACTGCTGCTGAAGGCCAAGCTTAATCGCTTATCTTCAAATCTAAAAAAGACCGCTTTTGCGGTCTTTTTTATTGCCTTTTAGCTTCCCCCTTTACTAAAAGGGGGAATGAGGGGGATTTACTTCTACTTAACAAAATCCCTCCCACCCTCCCTTTTAAAAAGGGAGGAGCAAATTACTCAGCATCTGCCATTAGATCAGCGCTCATACCTACAGTATTAAAGCCTGCATCAACATACAGAATTTCACCTGTAATACCATTTGCCCAAGGCGAGCAAAGGAACAATGCTGCATTACCGACATCTTCAATAGTTACATTGCGTTTAAGCGGTGCAACTTTTTCATTTAGATCTAACATTTTACGGAAAGATTTAATCCCTGAAGCCGCTAAGGTACGAATCGGACCTGCTGAAATCGCATTTACACGAATACCTTCAGCACCAAGACTTGTTGCCAAATAACGTACGCCTGCTTCTAGTGACGCTTTTGCCATACCCATAACGTTATAGTTTGGCATTACACGTTCAGAACCTTGGTAAGTCAGTGTCAATAAACAACCTTGACGCGCAGCCAATAAAGGTTTTGCTGCACGAGCCATCGCAATAAAACTATATGCGCTGATGTCGTGAGCAATTTTAAAACCTTCACGGTCGGTAATATCAGTGAAATCGCCATCTAAAGTATGTGCCGGTGCAAAACCAATTGAATGCACAACACCATCTAGACCATCCCAATGTTTAGCAAGTTCAGCAAAAGCGGTATCAATTTCAGCGTCCACTGCTACATCACATGGGAAAACTAAAGTTGAACCAAATTGTTCAGCAAAATCATCTACACGTTTTTTTAATTTTTCGTTTGGATAAGTAAAAGCCAGTTCTGCACCTTCGCGATGTAAAGCTTGCGCAATACCAAATGCGATTGATAACTTACTTGCAATACCCGCGATTAAAAAGCGTTTGCCAGCCAATAGTCCTTGTGCCATGTGAAACTCACTCAAAATAATTTAACAGCATAATGCCAAGTCTAAAGCATTTTAGAAATTGCATAATGCACCTTTTTTTAGAAAACCATCATTGCATGCACGATGCGAATAAAAGCCAGATTCAATCAAGCGGCGTCATATTTGTTGCCGCTTAAGCGTCCAGATGCAATGCTTGTAATGAATTAGTCCATAATATATCTGCAATCTCAGATTCGGTACGATTTAAACTCTGAGCTAACCCCTGCAAGACATAGGGCAAATTGACCGGCGTATTACGGGTACGCCCTTCCGTCGAATGCTGACAACATAAGGGTGTCATATCGGGACAGTCGGTTTCTAAGACCAAATGTGCCGCCCCTAAAGTCTGAACCACTTGATGTAATTTTTTTGCATTGGGATTGGTGATTTGCCCCGTTACACCAATTTTAAAACCTAGCTTGGTAAATGCCTTCGCTTCTTCAACACCACCACTAAATGCATGTGCAATACCACCGAGCTTAAATTGATGCTTTTTCAACATCGAAAGCACCTCCGCATGGGATTTACGAATATGCAGCAATATTGGTTTATCAAACTGCTGTGCTAATTCAAGTTGTGCGGAAAAATACTGCTGCTGCTTTTGAAAAAGTTCAGGCTGTTTATGCTGTTTCAAAAAAGTATCTAAACCTATCTCACCGACAGCAACACAATCATGCTGCTTTAGCATCTGCTCCACATCCAACAAATGTTCTGTACGATGTTGCTCAATATAAAACGGATGTAAGCCGGGAGCTAAATAGCTTTTGGGAGCATTGGATAAACGATCTAAAAACTCTTGGGTTTGCAGCAAATCGTGAAAACGTGACTGTACAAAACCAATCAATACTAACGCATCGACACCCGCCTGTTTGGCAGCATACGCCAACTGTTCCCGATCAGCGTCAAAATCGGGAACATCAAAATGCGTATGCGTATCAAACAGTGAGTAAGTCATTGAACTAATTAATTTGCTTTTGCGGCTGAGGCTTCAACAGCTTCAACTGGAGGTAGATATTGCTTTTTCAATACACTTTGCAATTGATCATACGGAATGGTCAAACGTGGTAAACCCACCACATACGGCCCAATTTCATATTCGGCATATTGCAAAATTAAACCTTGCTGACTCAGATAAAAATTATCAGACAGTTTAAATTTCCAAATCTGTTCGTATTCTTGAATATTGTCTGCCAACTTGGCATCTTTCACCCAAGTTTTAAATACTTCATAGCCCCGCTTTTCAAGCTCAGCACGTTGATTTGGCAATAATATGTCGTTGAGCTGCACCAATTTTTGAGTGCTTAAATCGAAGTTATAATATTGCTGTGCAGAAGAACCATGCGCCCCACCTAAATATGAGCTGGTATTTAAAACCACTGTTGCCAAGGGTTTTTCAGCATTTAATATTTTAGGTTTAATCATCAAACTGATTTGCTGATTGGCACTTAAAGATTTCAATTCTTTATCTAACTTTAAGAACGCTTGCATATAAGGCTGCGTGGCTTTTTCCAATTTTAATTTGGGCGTTTCAACATTTGCCAAAGCAGATTTTGCTTCAGACGCTGCAGGAACTCCACTTGCAGCGGGAGCATCAGTGCTCAGCGTCTTATCTTCTAAAGGCGAAACAGATAAAATTTCGCCTAACTGTTTTAGAATTTCCGCATCAATAAATTCATCAATAAAGGCTTGATTACTGTTTAAGCGTTCAACTGAAATTTCAGGACAGACCCCGCCATCACATTCAGGTAAATTCAGTTGTAATTTTTCCGCATCACCAATCAGTTTTGCACTCAAATCTGGCTGTTCAGTTTTGGCTTGATCCGGCTTTTTTTCAGGTTCAGCTTGTTGTGGCTGACACGCCGTGAATGCAACAGAAACTGCCAATATTGAGCTTGCCCAAATTTTATTTTTTTGCACCATTGCTTCAACCTTTCATTTCGAATAATTGATATTTATTTTGGTAAATATCTTATCAAATTAAATACTTTCGTTGATTAGAACATATGCTGATAAACGTCAGCTTTCAATACTTGTTGTGTTTGTGCTTTGCTGAGATAAATATCCAGTTGTTTACCATCTTTGACAATTTCATCTGTACGGTAATGCAAACCGACACCTTCTTGATCAAAGAACCAATTTGCTTGGCCCCAATAGAGTTTTTTCGGTGCCGATTTTTTGACATCTACCTCTTGTTCATCTAACCATTTGCTATAGGCTTGCTGCACAATAGCATCCATATTTTGCTGTTGCTTTGCATCAATAATATCTAAAGGTTTAAGATTCTTTTTCGCACGGCGGTCTGCCACAAAAAAATAATACCGCTCTTTGACCGTGATATTTTCCTGTTTGGTATCAACACCGATTTGCAGCAACACATATTGATTCCGTTGATATGGAACTCGTGTGTACATGGCCAATTCATAGGCTTTATTGGTTTTAAACTCTGCCTGCCAAGCATCTGATTTTTTCACATACGCATCGACGGCTTGTTGGAGATTCATATTTTGCTTTAATGCAATCTGATCTTGTACGACGCTGGCCTGATTCTTTTCAATCCAGCCATTCAACCATGTATCTACGGTCTGAATGGTTTGTATCTCTAAATCAATACAACTTTTATTTTCACAAAACGGTTTGGCAATTTTTGCGGCTTGCTCTTGGATATTTAAATAAGGCAAAACATCTGGATTAATCACAGCCGCTTCAGAAGCACCACCGTCGGCCGGCTTTGTCGCTTTGTTTTCTTTTCCTGAATCACATGCACTGAGCAGCAAAACACTCCCCAAAAGTGCAAAAACTGTAGCATCCTTGAATTTTTTCATGATGTCCTAAACGACCAAATGATTGCGTAACGTATGGATTTAAAAACTCTACCACAAAATAAAACAGCTTCACGAAGAAGCTGTTTTATTTCTGTAAAAGAACAACTTAGTGTTCACGTGTATTGCTGAACACGATATCCGGATAACGTTCTTGCATTAACTGTAAATTCACACGACTTGGTGCAAGATAAGTTAAATGACCACCGCCATCGACAGACAATTGGTCGTGTGCTTTTTTCTTAAATTCGTTGAATTTTTTCTCGTCATCACACGATACCCAACGTACGGTATTGATACTTACAGGCTCATAAATACAATCAACTTTGTATTCTTCTTTCAGACGATAAGCCACAACTTCAAACTGAAGTACACCCACAGCACCCACGATTAAATCGTTACTGTTTTGCGGCATAAAGACCTGAGTCGCACCCTCTTCTGAAAGTTCTTTTAAGCCTTTTTGTAGCTGTTTTGACTTCAAAGGATCTTTTAAACGCACGCGACGGAACATTTCAGGGGCGAAGTGAGGAATACCGGTAAAGTGTAAATCTTCACCCGAAGTGAAGGTATCGCCGATCTGAATCGTACCATGGTTATGCAAACCGATAATGTCGCCCGGCCATGCTTCTTCAAGGTGCTGACGGTCACCAGCAAGGAACGTTAAAGCATCACTAATACGCACATCTTTACCTAGACGCACATGTTTCATTTTTAAGCCTTTTTCATACTTACCTGAACAGATACGCATGAATGCAATACGGTCACGGTGTTTTGGATCCATATTGGCTTGAATTTTAAAGACGAAACCAGTGAAGCCTTCTTCAGTCGCTTCAACTTTACGGTCTTGAGTTGGATGTGCTTTAGGTTCAGGCGCATATTGACTAAATGCATCCAAAACATGGTCTACACCAAAGTTACCGAGTGCCGTACCAAACAACACTGGCGTTTGACGACCTGCCAAAAATTCATCACGGTCTAAAGGTTCATTGGCCATTTGAACCAATTCCAATGATTCTTCAAATGCAGCCCAAGCGAGATCACCGACTTTTTCACGCAAATCTGCATAGTCATAGCCATCACGGACTTCAATATCCGTAATTGTTGAACCGAAACCTGCCTTATAAACGTAGAATTTTTCTTCGAGTAGGTTAAATACACCGGCAAAGTCACGACCTGTGCCCAGTGGCCAAGTAATCGGAACACATTTAATTTTTAAAACGTTTTCGATTTCATCAAGAAGTTCTAATGGCTCACGAATTTCACGGTCCATTTTGTTGACGAATGAAATAATCGGCGTGTCGCGCATACGACACACTTCCATCAATTTGATCGTACGGTCTTCGACACCTTTTGCACCATCAATCACCATAAGCGCAGAGTCAACAGCGGTTAATGTACGGTAGGTATCTTCAGAAAAGTCTTCATGCCCTGGGGTGTCGAGCAAGTTAATCATCTTGTCTTTAAACGGGAACTGCATAACAGAAGTGGTGATCGAAATACCACGTTCTTTTTCCATTTCCATCCAGTCAGACGTTGCCGCACGATCAGATTTACGGCTTTTTACCATACCTGCAACCTGAATCGCCTGTCCCCATAACAACAGTTTTTCTGTCATTGTGGTTTTACCGGCATCGGGGTGGGAAATAATAGCGAAAGTACGTCGCTGAGCGACCTGTGTCGCTAATTCTTCTTTAAAACTCATGAAAGACACCTACTGCAAAACTCGCAGTGCAAAAGATCAGATCTGATCAATATGGAAAATTGGCGATATTGTATCAGATTGACCATTAAAAATAATCAACCACATCGGGTTGAGTCAAAATCTTAGCGTGGTGTGTCTTGATGTTTTACATTGGATGACGACCTGTTTTTATCGACGATATAAAGCATTTCTCTGTCTTTTTTTCTCACTCATTGGCAATGCGATCAGACTACGAGGACTTTATTCAACTTTCATTTTCATGCGTTCTTCAAGCTGTGCCACTGGCATCGGCATTCCTAACAAATATCCCTGCAACTGCTGGCAACCTAAACGTTTTAAAATTTCTGCTTGTTGTTCTGTCTCTACACCTTCTGCAGTGACCGTTAAACCCAGTCGAATTGCCAAGTGAATAATACTTTCTAAAATAATTTCTTCTTTAGAACCGACGCTCAAATTGCGGATAAACTCACGGTCAATTTTCAGCTCATCTACAGGCAGTTCTTTTAAATACAAGAAACTTGAATGTCCCGTACCAAAGTCATCAATCGCAACTTTAATTCCCATCTTTCTCAAATGTTCAAAAGTCACGATACTGGCATCGATATGATGCATCGCTGTTGACTCGGTAATTTCAATAATTAAATTTGACGGGTTAATTTCATACCGTGCAAAAAGCGACTCTAAAGTACTAAATAAGTGTTTATGCTCAAATTGAATCGCTGATAAATTGACCGCAATCGGATACAACGGCAAATTCAGCTTTTCCCAGTGCTGAATTTGCTTACAGGCTTCTTCAAGCGCCCAATAGCCCATGGCAATAATCAGTCCAGTTTTTTCTGCACCATTGATAAACTTATTTGGCGTCAGCATACCTAGAGTTGGATGATTCCAACGAATTAAGGCCTCAACCCCACAAATTTCACGATCAACGGCATTAAATTTTGGCTGATAAAATAAGATAAACTGTTGTTCCTCTACCGCTTTATATAAATCATTGATCAGTTTCGTCTGACTTTTTTCTTCAAATTGGTCGGCAGTATAATTAAAAAATGAATAGGTATTACGCCCCTGATACTTCGAACTCAGCATTGCGGTGTCTGCATTGATCAGTAGGTCTTGTAAGTTCGCACCATGTTCAGGGTACATCGCAATACCAATACTGCCTGAAATGTTAATTTCTTTACCTGCAATCAAAAAGCTTTCTTGCATCAATTCCAATATTTTTTCAGACATTGCTGTGGCAGAGTCATTGCTTGCCGACTCAAGCACAATCAGAAACTCGTCCCCACCGATTCGTAGCAATTTAACTTGATCATTAATTAAGCGGTGAATGCGTGTGGCAATTTGAATTAGTAGTTGATCACCGACATGGTGTCCAAACACATCATTGACCGCTTTAAAACGGTCGATATCAATATAAATAAAAGCAATTTTATCTTGTCTTAGGCGATGCTCTGTAAAGAGAAAATGTGCGTATTCGACCAAAAATAGTCTATTCGGCAAACGCGTTAAATTGTCCTGTACAGCTTGATTGGCTAGCTCTCTATTTGCGCGCATCAACTGTAAACTACGATGTTCTAAACGTTGTTCTAATACCGCTACACTAAAAGCAGCCATCAATAGTAAACTGGTGACAAATAAGACAATAAATAGCAATAAATTATGGTTAATTTGAGCCGCAACCAATACATCCATCGAGTTTAGCGGTACAAAATCAACAGCCGCCATACCAATATAATGCATAGCAACAATGCTAAAAGTCAGCATGACCGCAACAAAGGCATTCATGATGTTACGTTTTGGCGAGTATTTATTTTTAAACGTTAGCCAAAATGCCAAACACGAGCCACAGATCGCAACTAAAATTGAACAGATAACAATTAAAGGTTCGTATCGTTGCTCATAACCCTGAACGTCTAAACTCAGCATCCCCGTGTAATGCATTCCGGAAATGCCTAGCCCCATTAAAACTGAGCCTAAAATTAAACGAGGAAATGGTAGCGTCAGTCGTGTGGTTAACCACACGGCAAAAGTGGACGCGACAAAGGCAATAAAATAGGATGTCAGAGTAAGACTGGTATCAAAACTATGATTTGAAGGTAAATGGCTGGCCATCATGCCTACAAAATGCATGCACCAAATCGCAGCACCTAAAATTGCACCGCTGAATAATAAAATGACATTTTCATATCTTGGTCGCGTTCCACGGAACAACATTTGTTCGAGTGAAACAGCTAAGTAACAACTTAATAATGCAACTACGATTGAACCAACGACCAGATTGTAATCATAATGAATATGGGTCATATCAAGCGTTCCGCTTAGGTTATCGTGGCACTTTCTTTAACCGAATTACCCAATCTATCTCTTCCCTTTAACTTGTTACATTTTCAATTACTTACTTATTTCCTCTTAGAATCTATTAGTCTACGATAATGGTCAAGTCTTTCTTTCAAGATTTTAAGCAACTGATTAATTTAAAAAAAATAAAGCTTGATGAAGTTCACTAAAACTTAAACTTTTGATAAAAATTGCATCAGGTGTTTATTATTTTAGAACAGTTTCTAATCATAATAAAATGAATAAGTTAGAATCATTTATAGATTGCTTTCTAGATTCAAATCGAACACCGCCCTACTCACAAAAAAATAGCGAGCCGTAGCTCGCTATTTCTCAATGGATAAATTCATCTTTTCTGTCAAAAACTCAAGCAATCATCTCAATGTTATTTATGGATGAATTACTTACTTTTTGGCTGTTGTTGTATGCGTTTTGCCTTGTAATTTGGCATAGTCCATTAGCACGTTTGCTGCTTCCGTCACAAAGACTTCTTCTTCAGGCAGTGCTGGACGTTGGTTTGCCTTCATTTTTGCACGTGCCTCCACCAATGCATCCATAGACGCTTGGTAGCTTTCCCAGTTGGCATAAGGTTTTTGACCCACCACTTTACGACGCTGATTTTCAGCATCCAAAGACTTTTGCTCTAGTGCCAACAGCTCGGCTTTACGCTTCGCTAAGTCAAGCACCACACGCTTTTGCTCTTCTGTCTTTTTCGCAATCGCAGTACGTTGCTCTAAATATTTAAATTGCGGATCAATGCTGACACGTTGCTGAGATGACTTAATCAAATCGGGAACATAGGCTTGGATCGAGCCTTCACGTTTAAACGGTGCTGTAGGAATGGTATCCCACTGTAAAGCATTTTTCGCTTTACGTTCACCAAACTCTTCATTGTAAATATCAACCAACTTAATATCAGGCACGACCCCTTTATTTTGGGTACTGCCGCCAGTCACGCGGTAAAATTTACGTTGCGTTAAGGTTGCTTGACCATAGGCTAAAGAGTCAAGTTGTACCTGCGCTGTTCCTTTACCCGTTGTGGTGCTACCAATCACCACACCACGTTCATAGTCTTGAATCGCAGCAGAATAAATTTCACTCGCAGACGCCGAAGCCAAGTTAATCAATACTGCCAATGGACCTGCATAAGTTTGCGCGCCCCCATCATCATCTTCAAACACGCTGACATTGCCATTGCCATCACGGATTTGCACCACTGGACCTGATTTAATCACTTGACCAAGCATACGTGCCACTTCTTCAAGTGAGCCACCAGGGTTGTTACGCAAGTCAATGATGATACCTTCAACATTTTGAGCATCTAAAGTTTTTAAGGCTTTATTGGTATCTTCTGACACAGAACGGTAGTCTGTACCTGCACGACGTGCACGATAGTTCAAGTAAAACGATGGAATTTCAATTACACCGAACTTATGCTTTTTGCCATCACGCTCAATTTCAACGGTACGTGAACGCACGCCTGCATCTTCTTCTTGAATCACATCACGTACAATTGTGACATTTCGCGCTTGATTCATGGACGCACCAGCACCCAATAAACGTAGAGTCACTTTGGTGCCACGTTTACCACGAATCAGCCCAACAATTTCATTACTCGGCCAACCGATCACATCCACCATTTTGTCGCCATCTTGGGCAACACCAACAATGCGATCACCTGACTTGACTTGTCCTGATTTGCTAGCAGGACCACCTTCCACAATCGTCTCGATTTTGGTGTAGTCTTCATTACCACGTTCAGGACGGATCGATACCCCAATCCCTTCCAATTGCAGCGTGGTTTGACGGTTCAATTCCATCGCATCTACAGGTGGAAAGTAATTACTGTGCGGATCATACGTCAGCATCATGGCATTCAGAGTTTTGTCGAGCACATCATCGCTTTTTAAACGACTAATCCGCTCTAACTGACGCGTATAACGCTTGGTTAAAGTCTGTACAGGTGTTAAGTCTTCAGGACCTGTTAAGTCTTGACCATTTGCCAGTGTTGGGTCATCTTTCAACGCTTTCTGTTTGGCTTTCTCTTCTTCTTTGCTGATGGTTAAATTGATCAGCTGAGAGACCAACATTTTATTCCAATGCGCACGCTGTTCTTCTGTCGATTTAAAGAATGGCGCTTTTTCACGATCGGTTTCGATGTAGTTATTCGGTTGATTTAAATTCTGTGGCTTTTTCAGCTCTTCCAACATATAGGTGTAGAACTGTTTTAGGCGCTCACGATATTGCGCATGAATGGCATACGGCCCTGTTAAATTGCCCGCTTTGAGATTTGCACCAAAAGTTGAGCCATAACGTTTTTTATAATTTTCAATATCTGATGCCAAGAACAACGTATGTTCAGCATCTAAACTATCAATATAAAAATCTAAAATACGGTTAGATGTATTGGCATCTAAACGCTGATTTAAATAGTGTTGACGGTCTACCAATGTTGCAAGCTGACGTGAGACCAAGGCTTGCTCTTGTGTGGGCTGAATGGTACCCGCGCTCACTGCTTCTGTATTATTGGCAGCAATTGCGTCATTCACCACATGAGTGAAAAAGAATCCACCTGTCGCAATCGCAACGGCACAAGCTAATGTTTGAAGTTTCATAAATAATTTGTACTTCCTTGGTATTAAGACCAATATTACCGTGTTGGTTTTCGACCTGAATTGAATAGATTCAAAATCTTAAACAACTTAATATGTTTATGTCGTGTAGTTTTATCATATTCTCTGCTGACAAAGTGTAGCAAATCATTGCAGAATTCAGGTATTGTTTTTCCTTAAAAATTCCAACACGGACACCGAATATGATTGGCGCATTAATGCTCGACATTGCTGGCACAGAACTTACCCAAGAAGATATTGAACTATTACAGACACCACAAGTTGGCGGCATGATTTTATTTGGTCGCAACATTGAATCTCCTGAACAAGTTCGTGCCCTGACCGACCATATGCGTCAAATCCGTCCTGATATTTTAATTGCGGTCGATCAGGAAGGTGGTCGTGTACAACGCTTAAAGCAAGGCTTCACACTCCTACCAGCTATGGGTAAGTTTGGAGAACTTTACTTAACTGAACCTGAAAAAGCTGTTGAACTGGCTGAACAATGTGGCTGGTTGATGGCAGCTGAAGTCCTTGCGGTCGGCATCGATTTTAGTTTTGCACCAGTGCTGGATTTAAATGATGTTAGTGATGTGATTGGTGACCGTGGTTTTGCCAAAAATATGCAAGACATCATTCCACTGGCAAGTGCTTTCTTAAAAGGTATGAAACGTGCGGGGATGGCATCTACAGGTAAGCATTTCCCAGGCCATGGCTCGGTGAAAGCAGACTCACATGTTGCTGCTGCCGTTGATCATCGTAGTTATGAAGAAATCTATCAAAAAGACATGCAAAGCTTTATTCAACTGCAACCACAGCTTGATGCCTTAATGCCTGCGCATGTGATTTATGAAAATATTGATCCTAATCCTGCTGGATTTTCACCGTATTGGATTCAGAAAGTCTTACGTCAAGAGCTCCAATTTGATGGCGTTTTATTCTCCGATGATTTAAGCATGCAAGCCGCTTGTGTCGCTGGCGGCGCAGATGCTCGTATCCAAGCAGCATTAAATGCAGGTTGTGATATGGGCCTTGTATGTAATAACCGTGAATCTGCATGCATTGCGCTGGATGGCATTCAAAACTTGGCTCTCCCAAATCAAGAACGCCTAGAACGTATGCGCGGTAAAATCCCACAAATTGAGATTGGACAAAGCATTGAACTCGGGGCGGACTGGCAAAACGTGCGTAACCGTATTGTGGATTTTAAAAATCAATATTGCTAATCCAAGACTTTCAAAATTCTAGAAAATGGAGCACGACAAGGTGCTCCTTTTTGATTTATGATGAAGACAAAATAAGTGCTTCGGCGCTATACAAAAATTGCCAATAAAAACAACATTAGGTCAGGACGACATGACACAAAGTTTATCGGAACATCGACACATTTCCTTTACTGCACATTACACCGGCTATATTTGGTACAGCATGGGGATTTCGCATCCCGTTTTTGCCACACGTAAAGGTAAATTTTTAGCACGTTTAGTCCATCCTTTAGAAAGCTGGGCAGAAAAGAATGTGGGCGGTAGCATGCGTTCGACGCTTAAACAGCGCCATGCCATGATCGATCAACATTTAGATCAACTCATTGCCCAACACCCTCAGCTACAAGTCCTTGAAATTGCTTGTGGCCTCTCCCCGCGCGGTTGGAATTTTCGCACCAAACATCCTGAAATTGACTATCGTGAACTCGACTTGCCAGATATGGCAAAAATCAAAACACAGGCACTCAAACAGATTGACCCGCATGCCCCTGAGGTCTTAACTGGTGACATTTTCACTCAAGATTTTGAACGTATTTTTCAAAGTTTTGACCCTGAACGTCCTTTGGTGGTGATTAGCGAAGGTCTGATTAATTATTTTGATCAAACGCTACTGAATAAGTTATTGCAAGGGATCACCGAATATGGCGCTTCATTTCAGGAATTACATTATCTGACCGACATCTATCCTGAACCCGTCAAGAACCGTTTAGCACGTTTTATTTGGGCCAGTAGTAAATTACTCAAAGTCATGTCTCGCAGCGCTTTTACTTTTCATTTTCAATCCCCTGCTGAATTACAGCAGTTTTTCAGTCATACAGGATTTGAAGAAGTAGACGTCGTTCAGCCGGCCTTATACTTTCCACAACAGCAACAAGATCAAGTGATTCCATTTCACGATGCAGAGCAGCACAGTGGAGATTTGGTTTGGATGGTCCATGCCAAAACAAAAAAACAGCGCTAACGCGCTGTTTTTTTTTACTTGTTCATGTTTTAACTTACGGCTTCTAATAACAACACATCTTCTTTTTGGCGTTGTACAAAGCGCAATAGACGCTCTGCCAACTCAAAACTACCATGCTTAAACAAAGCTCGAACCTGCGTATCCACAACGTCAAAGATGAGACATTCAATTTTAAACTCACCTTCTTCATCTTCTAGATGTAATGCCAAATCCCGTGGATATGCGTGCATGCAGTCCAACATTTCAGCCTGTACATTCAGCAACACGCCGAAATAATTTAAATCCGTAATTTGAGTTTCAACCACGAGGTCTGAATGGCGATGAGATAAATGCGTGAATGGCTGTTGTACACTTACACGCGCTTCGCCACGGCGTTCAATATTTTGCATTTGCTCTCGGCTCATTGGAATGATTCCTTCCAACTGCTGAATAGACTCACCGCGTAGATAAGTTGCAAACAAATTCATGGTTTCCTTACGGCGTTGCAACTGCGGTAAATGATCCGCATTGGCAATCATGGCAAATTGCATATTCGGACATTGCAAGGCAAAGCCCGCATTTTCATGTGGCAAAGTAAAACTGTCGTACTGCCCGCAAGACACCAATACATCACACTGTGGAATCGGCACGTCTTGCAAACGCAGCAAACGGTTACAGTTAATGTCATAACGCTCTTGTTCGGTATTGGTGAATTCAGCCATTTGTCTAAAGAACAAACGCTTTGCTGTCGGTGACATCCGCGTCACATCCAGTTTGGCATGATTGACCAAATACAAAATCACCGCTTGACCAAATTCATCCATGCGTTGTTCTTTCATCAAATGCAAGGATTCTTCAAGCAACATGCGCCAGCTCTTGCGCGTTTTTTGCATTACGCCCATCAATATCATGCGGTCAATCAATTCAGGACGTTGATCCGCCAGTCCTGCAGCCACCACTGAACCTAGTGACATCCCCATCACGGATACTTTTTCTAGCCCGACGATATCCAACCAAACGCCTAACATCTGTGCCAGATCACTCAACTCTAAAGTCCCTGCCGACACCGAAGTATCGACATTGGTAATTTGCTGATTTGAGCCCATAGAGGGTAAATCAATTAAAATAATAGGTCCTGCCGCAAATAGTTGTTCGACACAATATTTGTAGGAATTAAAGTTTTGAAATGCACCACCAATAATAACAATCGGGGTGCGATGAATGGTTTCAGGTTGTGCAATGGCCATATATTCGACCTTCCAGCCATCAATCCATGTCGTTCTGGCAGGCTGTTTAAAGCTTTGCTTGTCATACAGATCGAAAAAACTGTAATGCGTACTTTCCTGTACGGTGGGATCCATTTGGATAATGGAATTCATATTCCTTTCCTCCATTCCTGCCTTATTTTTATTGTCAGGAATTCATTTAGAGACTCTGCTCGACTTAGCGTCCTGCTCTTTAATCGTTATTTGTACGACTTCAATGTCGCTATTGTTTCATTCTATACAGAGGTTCATTTTACAAGCAACTGATATCCCCGCCGCTTATCTACTTTTGCTCTAAAAACAATTTCAAAATGTTAATTCTGGTCAGCAAGTACAGTCGAATATGCACTTAAGTGCTTCATTGTTCAGTCACAGGCTGTTAATATCGAGTTGAAATTTCTAAGTGATCAAACCGCTATGCAAGAGTCTATTGAACAATACATGCAAACGGTAGGACAGCAAGCACGCACAGCATCACGTGTGCTCGCAGGGGCTTCTACCCAGACTAAAAATAATGCCTTATCAGCAATTTATACTGCTTTACAAAACAGTGAAACTGCAATTTTGGCAGCTAACCAAGTGGATATGACCAAAGCGCATAACAATAACTTGGATAGTGCTCTACTTGATCGCTTAGAACTTACCCCCACACGCTTTAAAGGCATGCTCCAAGGTCTAAAAGATGTAATCGCACTCACTGACCCGATTGGCGAAATCACCGATATGGCCTTTCGTCCGACAGGTATTCAGCTGGGCAAAATGCGCGTACCGCTAGGTGTTGTCGGCATGATTTACGAATCTCGCCCGAATGTAACGCTTGAAGCCGCATCTTTAGCGCTTAAATCAGGTAACGCGATTATTTTACGTGGTGGTTCTGAAGCTTTGGAATCTAACCAAGCAATTGCGGCAGCGATTCAACATGGCTTAACTGCCGCAGGTGTACCTGAGCATGCCGTTCAAGTGATAAATACCCCAGACCGTGCTGCGGTTGGCCAATTAATTACTATGCCTGAATATGTCGATGTGATCGTACCTCGTGGTGGCAAAAGCTTAATTGAACGTATTACCAATGAAGCACGTGTGCCTGTTATCAAACATCTTGATGGTAACTGCCATGTTTTTGTGGAAGCTCAGGCTGATTTGCAAAAAGCATTACCTATTGCGCTTAATGCCAAAACACACCGTTATGGCGTATGTAATGCCATGGAAACCTTACTTGTCGATGAAAATGTCGCTGAAGAGTTTTTACCACGCATTGCTGAACTTTATGCTGAGAAAAAAGTTGAACTGCGTGGCTGTGCTGAAACGCAGCGCATTTTGGGTGAGTCGATTGTTCCTGCAACTGAGGAAGATTGGTACACCGAATACTTAGGCCCAATTTTGGCAGTGAAAGTCGTTACAGGCTTAGATGAAGCAATTGAGCACATCAACAAATATGGCTCACACCATACCGACTCAATCATTACCGAAAACTTCAGTTTGGCGCGTCAGTTCTTGGCGCGTGTAGATTCAAGTTCAGTGATGATTAATGCCTCAACGCGCTTTGCAGATGGGTTTGAATATGGTCTTGGTGCTGAGATCGGTATTTCAACCGATAAAATCCATGCACGTGGTCCAGTCGGTCTTGAAGGTCTGACTTCTCAAAAATGGATTGTATTTGGTGATGGTCAAATTCGCCAATAACACCCAATAAGACAATGAAAGCTGTGCTTTTCTGATTAAAGGCACAGCTTTTTTTATGGCAATTTTAAAAACTAGACCCAAGGTTCACATATTGAAATATAAGCCTGCAAACACAGGATATAGAATCGAAAATAGATTTTTTGACAATTAAATGCTTAAGAAGAATGAGAAAAGTTAAATTTACCAGTTTTTTTGCAACAATTTGAGGATTACAGCGCAGCAATCGCATGTTATGTTCTATGTATATCCCTTAAATCGTATAAATTTTGAGGACTATTTTATTAATAAATGAAAACTATGAACTGATAAATTTTAATTATTATTGTGCTCAGGGTCGATAGTGCTTAAGTCTAATCTCCTAAAGTCTATCTAGGACGATAAAAAAACCCATGATAAAACATCATCACAGATCTAAATTGCATCAATCAATACAACTGCAATCAGATCAATATTATGGATAAGTATTTCAATTAGAATTCGGGTATTTAAACGTGTCTACATCAGTATTAGTAATTAACTGCGGATCTTCTTCTATCAAATATGCGTTAGTTTCTGAGCGCCGTGAAGATCGTATTTTTGGTCTAGCCGAGAACCTAGGTTCTGCTGATGCACGTATTAAAGGGGTCACTACAGGTGGTGATGCGCTTGAGCTGTCTATTCCACATGCTGACCATGAAAAAGCCCTCGAAACTATTTTAGAGCGTTTGGCTCACCATAATCCTCAAGCGATTGGTCACCGTGTTGTTCACGGCGGTACATTAACCAAAGCTGAGCTATTAACACCAGAAATTATTGAACGTATTCGTGAAGCAACACCGCTTGCTCCATTGCATAACCCTGCTCACTTGGTGGGTATCGAAGCAACCATGCGTTTGTTCCCTGAACTTCCGCAAGTAGCCGTATTTGATACAGCATTCCACCAAACCATGCCGTCTCATGCATACCGCTATGCTTTACCAAAATTCTTGTACACACAGCATAACGTGCGTCGTTATGGCTTCCACGGTACTAGCCATGCCTACGTATCTGAGCGTGGCTCAATGTTGGCAGGCAGCTTTAAACAAGGTGGTTGGTTAACTGCTCACTTAGGCAATGGTAGCTCGACTTGTGCGATTTGGAATGGTCAATCTGTAGATACGTCAATGGGTCTAACACCTCTTGAAGGTGTGGTGATGGGCACACGTAGTGGTGATGTCGACCCAAGTATTCACAGCTTCCTTGCAAGCAACTTAGGTTGGGATATCTACAAAATCGATAAGATGCTGAACAGCCAATCAGGCCTACTCGGTTTGTCTGATCTTTCAAATGACATGCGTACGTTGATCGAAGCATCGGAACAAGGCAACGAAGATGCCGCACTTGCCATTGAAGTATTCTGCTACCGTTTAGCAAAATCTTTGGCAGGTCTCAGCTGTGGTCTACCACGTATTGACGGTTTATTCTTTACCGGTGGTATTGGTGAAAATTCTGCCTACATTCGTGAAAAAACGGTTTCATACTTACCGCACTTTGGTTTCAACCTGAGTAAAGAATTAAATGACAACCTAAAACGCGGTACTGAGGGTCGTATTGACCACGGTACTGGCCCACAAATTTGGGTTGTTCCTACCGATGAAGAAGGCCGTATTGCCAAAGAAACTGAGCATGTTGTAGACGAGGTGACAGCGTCTGTTACAAAAAAGTCTGATGCTGAAGCTGCGATTGCATAAGCAATCGCATCAGCCCCTTCGCCTTCAATATTAATTTTTAGCTTTAATTTAGACACCGTATGAAAACAATTTTACTCGTGCCAACTGGGGAAGGTGTAGGTTTAACATCTGCATGCTTAGGTTTAATTTATGCTTTGGAATGCCAAGGGGTCAAAGCAGGTTTTCTGAAACCATTTTCACAGGAAAATGTCGCAGATACTGTAGACCGTACAACGGCTCTTTATCGTCATTTATTTAATAATGAAACGGTAGAACCCATTCATCATGCCACCATCGTGAAACAACTGAGTCATGATGAAAGTGATGAATTGCTCGAAGAAGCAGTTCGTTTGCACCGTGAAATTGCAAAAAAGCATGATCTGATTATTGTTGAAGGCTTGGTTCCAAACAGCCGAGATAACTTTGCCTCAGAACTGAACGCGACATTAGCAAAAGCACTCGATGCTAAAGTGATTATTGTCAGCACAGCAGATATTCAAAATGCCACGAAAACGGCTGAGAAAATTGACAGTTCTCTACGCCAATTCGGTGGTGCAGCATCTGAACGCACTGCGGGCGTTTTGTTTATGCGCACACGTGGTTTGCCAGAAGAATCTGCGCAAATTCCTGTCACGCTTGATCCAAATCTGCGTTTAATCAGTGATACCAATAAATTTGTACTCGAATTACAACAAAGTAATCCGCAAATTGGTTCTACACAGCTACCTGTTATTGGTCTCGTTCCATTTAGCAATACGCTCAGCGTACCGCGCATGTCCGACTTGGCGAAACATATTCAAGCGGAATGGATCAACCAAGGCGATGCTGCTCATCGCCGTGTACTACATAGCAGCTTAGTTGCATCTAATATTGAACATGAACTTCACAAATTTGTGGCAGGCGAACTGATTATCAGCGCCTCTGACCGTATTGATGTGTTGTTGGCTTCTAGCCTTGCAAGTAGTAATGGTATTCCACTTGCCGGTTTGGTTTTGACTGAACATCATCAACCGAACCCACAAGTTTTGGATTTCTGCCAAACCGCGATTAAGCAAGGCTTACCGATTTTACATACGCCTTTAAGCACTTTTGAAACGGCACAACAACTTTCAAATTTAGGCAATGAAATTCCTGTCGATGACGTCGAACGTGCAGAGCAAGTGACTCGCTTTGTTTCAAGCCACATCAATGCTGAGTGGATTACTGAAGTATTAAATGGTTCATATCAACCACGCTTGTCCCCTTCTGCATTCCGTCATGAATTGGTACAAAAATCTATTGCTGCGAAAAAACGAATTGTTCTACCTGAAGGTGATGAACCACGCACCATTCAGGCGGCTGCCATTTGTCAATCACGTGGCATTGCACACTGTATTTTATTGGCAAAACCTGAAGCCGTGATTGAAGTTGCAAAAGCACGTAATATCGAACTTCCACATGATTTAGAAATTATTGATCCAGATCTGATTCGTGAAAACTATGTGCCTAAAATGGTTGAGCTGCGTAAAGGTAAACTCAATGATCTACAAGCACGTGAACAGCTACAAGATACTGTGGTTTTAGGCACCATGATGCTTGCACTCGATCAGGTGGATGGCTTAGTCTCAGGCGCAGTACATACTACAGCGAATACCGTACGTCCTGCATTCCAATTGATTAAGACCGCACCTGAATATTCATTGGTTTCATCTGTGTTCTTTATGCTGTTACCAGATGAAGTTTATGTATATGGTGACTGTGCAATTAATCCAGATCCAAATGCAGAACAGCTTGCAGAGATTGCGATTCAATCTGCTGATTCAGCGAAAGCTTTTGGTATTGACCCACGTATTGCGATGATTTCATATTCAACAGGTACTTCTGGTGCAGGCGCAGATGTCGAGAAAGTGGCTGAAGCAACACGTATTGCCAAAGAACGCCGTCCAGATTTACTCATTGATGGCCCGCTTCAATACGATGCTGCATCGGTGGAAAGTGTGGGACGCTCTAAAGCACCTGACTCTAAAGTGGCTGGTCGTGCCAATGTGTTTATTTTCCCGGACTTAAATACAGGTAATACAACCTATAAAGCAGTTCAACGTTCTGCAAATGTTGTCAGTGTTGGCCCAATGCTTCAAGGTTTAAACAAGCCTGTAAATGACTTGTCTCGTGGCGCTTTGGTCGATGACATCGTGTTTACCATTGCATTAACGGCAATTCAATCTGAACAGCAAGAAGCTTAATTTTAGTTTTGAGTTCTTAACCACCCTTTCGAAAGACTGGGTGGTTTTTTTATTCATTCCGATTTTCCCGCATTTCAATCTTATTTATATTGCGATAATTTTCATCTTATTAATTCTTGTCATCTTAGAGTCAATATTATTGCTTATGGTATGAGCGCTTTTTTAATTATTCAAAATTTAGCTATATCATGACAAACTTAAAATTTTATACTCCATGCGCCATCTCTACATTAATATGGGTTTGCTTAAGCGCACACTCCATGGCCGCAGATTCATATCTAACACCTGACTCAGCTCCAAATAGTCTTGAAATATTATCTACTCCTCCACAAGCCTATAGTGGAGATTTTATTCGTGATCAAAGTATTTTTAAACAATCTCAATATTTGAAAAATACGGCTCGCTGGCAGCAAGCACAAATTGATGCTGATGTTTCAAATGCACACTTAGGGCGACCTTTTTCATCTGCATTTGGCGTAGAAATTAATGAGAAAAATACACCTATTTTATTTGAAATTTTAAGAAAGATTAAACTTGATAGTAGATACTCTACTCAAACTGCAAAAAAGAAATATAGCCGTGAACGTCCATATAGCTATTTTAATGTCAGCACTTGTACCCCTGAAGAAGAAAATGAAAAAAATCAATATGTTTCCTATCCTTCTGGACATACAACTATCGGTTGGACATATGCATTAGTCTTAGCAGAGTTACGTCCTGAGCGTCAAAGTCAAATTCTTAAACGTGGTATTGAATTTGGTCAAAGCCGAGTCGTGTGCAATATGCATTGGCAAAGTGATGTCGATGCTGGCCGTATTATGGGAGCAGCGCAATTTTCACGCCTACAGGCAGATCCACAATTTAAAGCCGATATGATCAAAGCCAAAACTGAAATTAACCATCTCATTTCTGCCTCACACAAAAAATCTGATTAAAAAGTCAGCATCTTGTCCCATTGCATGGATAGTAGATCACATGCATGGGCAGTGGTTTTTAATAGATGTGCATGTACAATATAAAAATAAAGCGCTTAGAACCATCTAAGCGCTTTATTTAATTTAGCAGAAGTATTTTGATACCGTTTTATTAAGATTCAATCTGCTTCAGTTCTGGCTTGCCGTAAGCCACTTCAAAACTTGCTACGGTCGTCATTTTTCCACCTGGTTTTTCAACAAAGTCTAGAACCTTTAAGTCTGTACGCATATAGTCTTTAAAAAAGTCTAAAGTCTGATAACCGCGTTGATCATTGATAAATTTGATGTGTGGATTTAACTTCAGCACATCTTCCTGCCCTGGACGAATTGGTTGACCATTGCCGGTAGAGGTTATTGATGTAGTTAAAAATTCAGTTGCAATCGATGGGCTCTTAAAATCATTCAAATCACTTGGAATATTCGCTGCAAAATATTGATGCAAATCTCCTGATAAAATTACCGTATTACCATGAGGTGCATTTTTTTTGATAGATTCAATCAAGCGCTCGCGTGCGTATGGATAGCCATTCCACGTATCTTTCCCAAAATAAGCTTTGCCTGATTTGTTATAACGTACCCAAGGCATAACCTGAATTTGCTGTGCCAAGACATTCCAACGCTTATCATGGCGCATTTGCTTCGCCAACCATTGCTCTTGTGCTTTACCAAGAACCTGCTCATTTCGGCTATTCTCAGTACGGCAGTAATCTACTTTATCAAACCCATCTTCTAACTGAGCTTTGGTGCATAAAATTGGAGAACGGTACTGGCGTGTATCTAAAATATTCATCCGTAGCATTTTGCCATAATCTAAAGTACGGTAAGCAAGGATATCTGGACCGTTCGGCTTCTGTTTTAAGCGTACAGGCATATATTCGTACCACGCTTGAAACGCTGCTGCGCGGCGCAGTAAAAATATGTCTTTCTTCTCGCCTTTTTCTTCAATATCTGCAGCCCAGTTGTTATCTACTTCATGATCATCAAACGTCATCGCAAAAGGTGCAGATGCATGTGCAGCTTGTAAATCGGGATCCGCACGGTACTGTGCATAACGAATACGATATTGCAGTAAAGTTTGAATTTCCGGACCAATATGTTGACGTGCAGGAATTGAAATTCTTAAATCTCCAATTGCACGCCCCCCACCTTTACCCTCTGGTCCTTCATAAATATAGTCACCATAGTGGAAAACTAAATCTACCTCTTTTTCTTTGCTCAAGTAGTCATAGGCCGTGTAATAACCCGTTTCATAATGCTGACAGCCCACTACAGCGACTCGAACTCGTTCTGGCATTTGGTGCGCGGCAGGTGCTGATTTTGCTGTACCTACAGAACTTTCATAACCGGCCAATCTAAATCGATAATAATAGCGTGTCATCGGTGCTAAACCACTTATCTCTACATGTACTGTGTGATGTAAGTCAGGATGTGCCTGCGCCTTCCCAGTTTGCACAATTTTCTTAAATTCAATATCTGTAGCAATATCCCAATCTACTTCAACTGCTTCTTTCGGCATCCCACCATCCACTGAAAGTGGATATGGTGCAACTCGGGTCCAAATCACAAAACCATCTGGCCAAGGTTCACCTGAGGCAACACCTAATTGAAATGGGCTAATCGGAAATTTGGCATTTGCCCACGTGCTTACTGGACTCAGTCCAGAAAATAACGCTAAAGACCCGACTCCCATCAAACCCTTTAAGAATTGACGACGATTCGAATTAATATGATTCATTTTTATTTCTCTATAAACTTATTAATAAATTAATCTGATCAGTTTTGGATTAGAAAATTGGCATGGTATAGGTCAAGTAGATACGGCTTTGTTCCTGCTTTGTTCCTGTACTTTTTTTGAATTTTCCGTATTGAGCGGTAAAACCTAAATTTTTGAATTTGCCTTCCGGCACTTTATAACGCAAGGTATAGTCAATTTCAGACTCAGTTGCACAACCACATTTACCAAAGTCACGTCCTTGTACTTTCAGGAACGATACATTTAAGCCTTTTAAGTATTGATTATTGAAGTCATATCGATAGCCATACCATGTGGACTTTTCGCCTGCATTAGTAAAGTTCTGCAACAAACGATTTGTTGGCAAATAAATGAACGTACCATCCGCACCATTATCTAAACTGCCCTGATTCATATGCAGAAAATCGCCATCATCACCAATTTTTTGCGCGCCAAATTGCAGCTGATGATTTTTAAATTTGTATTTGAAGTCTACACTGGCTGTCTGATTATCTACTTTGGCACCATAGCCTTTTTCACCACGCTCATTAGCTCCAGTCGCTTGAGTATCAAATAAACGTAAGTCCGTATTAAAACTCTGGTTTTCACTGAATGGAAATTTGTGTTTCACGCCGATAAATTGCTGTACATAAAAATCATCTAGCTCACCTGCATAGTACTGTAGCGTTAAATTTTTATTGGGCTTCCAGTCCGCACCGCCAAACATAAACCCATCACTGGTTTCAGTCGCGCCTTTAATAGAAAGCTTTGACGCATCTCGTGATGCACGTGGAATTGCTTTAGTGACGTAACCACCCGTTAAAGTCAATCCCTTTACATCTTTAGAAGTGACTTGACCACCTAAATAGGCAGATTCGAGCAAGCGAGCAAAGCTTCGACTTAAAATGGGCAAATTAGGGCGTAACTCTCCGACTTTTACATCAGTTTTCTGATAGCGCGCTTTTAAAGTGGGATATGCACGTGTCCAATAATTTGTTGGACTACCATCACCCTCTAAAGGAAACATCAACGAATTTTTGGCTTTATCTTTACTGCCGTCTAAACGTATACCTGCTGCCGCAGTAGCATCTAAACCAAAACCGACTTGACCTTCGGTAAAGCCAGATTGATAACTCAATTCAATACCTTGTCCCCAAACTGTCGAATCTTTATCGTTAGGCTCTTGATCTTGATCAAAATAATAATTTTTAAAATCTATTTCTGCTTTACTATCTTCAATAAATTCTGCTTGTGCTGCCTGCATTGTCAGCATGGGGGTGAAAACCATACAGCAGATGAGTGCTTTGTAATTCAACGTCTAACCTCTTTGGTCCTTGAGAAATACTGCAATAACCTAAAGACTCTGTATGACAATACACTTGCAATCCCATGACAATTACATGAAAAATAAAACAAAAGTTAAATATAAATATTTGATAATATAAAAATTAGAGTTATTTTTTTTAAGCACTTATATACGAAAAAAAGTTGACCATAAAAAGGACTACAAGCACTCCATTTTTTGACTGCTTAGCTCTAAGCCTGATTTTAAAGAAGATTGCTCAAGAACTTTTATAAAACCTTGTTTAGAATAAAATTGAGTAGCTCGTAAATTAGTTAATTCAACACGAAGTACAATTTTTGTATAACCTTGGTTTGCTGCATATTTTGTAGACTATATATTAAAAGATCAGCAACACTGTTTCCCCGATAATTCTCATACAACCACATTGCAACTACAGTAAATTCATGCTGTTTATCAATAGTACCTCCAACCATGCCGACTGCTCTCATTCCGTCAAATGCCAATAGAAACTGGCATGGTCTTTTTTGCGCAACTCTATCACGCCATTCAGAATCACTATGAGTTTTAGTTTTTTCAAAAGTTGCTGTAAATGCATCGGAACTGTCTTGTAATGCTTCTAGCCGTAAATTTTTCAGTATCTCCCAATCTGATTCAACAGTTGAAGGTACAGTAATAGAGCTCATTTTTATTTTATCTCTCAAGTAATTACTTCAAAATTTAGCGTTTATAATTAAAGTTTAGTAAAAAATTGAAAGCTCTAGCGATCAACCATGATTATCACTCTGAGGCAAACTAATGCCAAGACTAAAAATTAGCTATTACTCATGATTAGATTTGAAGATTTGAAGATTTGAAGATTTGAAGATTTGAAGATTTGAAGATTTGAAGATTTGAAGATTTGAAGAAGAATATTATTTTTATCAAATTTAAAGCAAAAAAAAGAAGATAAAGCTTTAGGCTTGATCTTCTTGTTGACCGTAGAACCAAGTTGCTGCGATAAACAGAGAAAAACCAATAACTGACAACACTGGAGTAACCATATAATTCACACTCTAACTTTAATGACGTCATTATGTAAAAGTTTTATGACAGTTATATGACAAATATGAAATATTTAAAATAATAAATATCTTTTATTTTCAACAACTTAAAAATAAAAACATATCTCCCTCTCTAGTTTTGTGACAAATATTTCATGAAATATGACAGTGAAAACGTCATTTTCAGGCCATTTATGACAGCGAGACATGGCACTGTTAAACCCTATTAAACTTTCGGCCAAAGATTAAGCGAAATACCCACACAACTGTGTTTTTGTCTTATAATTTAGCCCGCTAGCTATCAGCCCGCTCAAGAGATATTTGTATGACAACTATTATCAAGCAAGATGACTTGATCACATCGGTAAAAGATGCGCTTCAGTTCATTTCTTACTATCACCCACAGGACTTCATCCAAGCGATGAGCCGTGCGTATGACCGTGAAGAAAACAAAGCCGCAAAAGACGCGATTGCACAAATTTTAATTAACTCTCGTATGTGTGCAGAAGGCCATCGTCCTATCTGTCAAGATACGGGTATTGTGAACGTATTTCTTGAAGTGGGCTTAGACGTTAAATTTGATTTAACCATGAGCCTAGACGATGCAATCAACGAAGGTGTACGTCAAGGTTATCTTGAAAACTCAAACATTCTTCGTGCATCAGTATTAGCTGATCCTGCTTTTGGTCGTAAAAATACCAGAGACAACACCCCTGCTGTAATTCATTACAAACTCGTTCCGGGTAATAAAGTTGATATTACTGTTGCTGCTAAAGGTGGCGGTTCAGAAAATAAATCTAAGCTTGCAATGCTTAATCCTTCTGACTCTATCGTAGATTGGGTACTTAAAACTGTTCCAACAATGGGTGCAGGTTGGTGTCCTCCTGGTATGCTCGGTATCGGTATTGGTGGTACTGCTGAAAAAGCCATGATGCTTGCAAAAGAAGCATTGATGGAAGAAATCAACATGGACGAACTCCTTCGTCGTGGCCCACAAAACCAAATCGAAGAACTTCGTATCGAAATCTTCGAAAAAGTAAATGCTTTAGGTATTGGTGCTCAAGGTCTTGGCGGTTTAACGACTGTTCTTGATATCAAAATCAAAGACTACCCATGTCACGCTGCAGGTAAACCAGTGGGTATGATTCCTAACTGCGCTGCAACTCGTCATGCGCATTTCCAATTAGACGGTTCAGGTGTAGCGCATATTCAAGCGCCTAGCCTTGAAGACTACCCTGCAGTGACTTGGGATTCATCAACGTCTAAACGTGTTGACTTAGATAACATCACTCAAGAAGAAATGAACTCTTGGCAACCAGGTGACACACTACTTCTTAACGGTACAATCTATACAGGTCGTGACGCTGCGCACAAACGTATGGTTGACATGTTAAACAAAGGTGAAGAACTTCCAGTTGACCTTAAAGGTAAATTTATTTACTACGTTGGCCCTGTTGATCCAGTCGGTGACGAAGTCGTTGGTCCTGCTGGCCCAACAACTGCAACACGTATGGATAAGTTCACACGTCAAGTGCTTGAAGCAACTGGCATGTTCGGTATGATTGGTAAAGCTGATCGTGGTCCTGCTGCTGTTGAAGCAATCAAAGACAACAAAGCAACTTACCTCATGGCTGTCGGTGGTGCTGCGTACTTAGTATCGAAAGCGATTCGTGAAGCTGAAGTGGTTGCTTTCGCTGACTTAGGTATGGAAGCGATCTACAAATTTGTTGTAAAAGACATGCCTGTATCTGTAGCTGTTGACGTAAATGGTACTTCTGTTCACGCAACTGCACCAAAAATCTGGCAAGCAAAAATTGGTAAAATCCCAGTAGTTGATGCTGCTGCGAACTAATTTCGCCACGTTCAAGATCAAAAAAAGCACCCCATCGGGTGCTTTTTTATTGTCAATATTTAGACTGTCTGTCGAATGACATTCGCTATTTAATGCTTTCACACACTCAAAAACATGAGCTAATTACATTACCAAGTTAATGGATTCCACAGTTTAAAAGGCTTGGTCAACTGCACATCTTCCGCAGGATCATAATGAGGTGCCTTCAACTTCTGAGCACTTTTCCGTACTTTTCCAGAGTTTTGATCTTCTGCCACAAAGCTAAAACTGTTGGATTTCAACTCTGTAAATGCGATTTCATTTCGACCAATTTTTTCAGGCATGAGCAGCAATGGCCCTGAAACCGTTCTTTTACTGGATAAATTCTCTTCATCATATTTAATGAAGTAAGTTTGACCTGCTTCAACATCAAAGTCTAAATATTTAGGTTTTTGAAAATGATTCACCCCCAAAGGGCGACTCGATGATAAGCGGTAATTCCCCGCCGGTAACTCCACCCAGTAATAATGATTATTCAATAAACTTGGAATACGCTCACTGTTCAGAAATAAGCTGCTGGCCACAATTTCTTGACGATTCCATTTACTGTCTGGACGATATAAATACACAATCGCTGCTTGATCATGCTGAGCTTTCACTTCTTGAAAATGTCGGCCTTGTTTCTGATTGACCCAACCACCAATGGTAAACATACCCAATCGATATTGCTCAATATGACCCGGTGTACTTTCAGGATCCACAGGCTTTAATGTCGAAGCCAATGACGTTTGCTCAATGGCTGATTTTCCATGACAACCCAGCAGCGCTACACTGCTTAAAAGTAGAATTGCAACTCCACGCATGATTATCCCTCACTGCGTCTTTTTTTATTTTTACACTTTTGTTTTCAGTTTTTTACATTCAGGCATCCACGCCATCCTGCTGAGATTAACATTCTGCTTTTATTTTTGGAAATAAAAAACGTGTGCAAATCTTGGATTTACACACGTTTCAGACGAATAGCGCTTAAGCAGATTTAGAGTTTACAACTTTTAAATCTGACTTCGGTGCAGCTTCTTCAGTTTTCTTTGGTTGACGTTCTGATTTAAATTCAGGTTCCGCTTCACCATTAATCACCGCTTCATTGACGACAACCGTACCCACATCTGAACGACTTGGTAGGTCATACATCGTTTCAAGCAATGAATTTTCTAAAATCGAACGTAGACCACGTGCACCCGTATTACGGTCAAGGGCTTTTTTAGCCACGGCACGCAATGCTGAGTCTTCAAATACGAGGTCAACATTTTCCATTTCAAATAAATATTGGTACTGACGTGTCAATGCATTTTTTGGTTCAGTCAGAATCTGCATCAATGCTTCTTCGTCGAGTTCTTCCAAGGTTGCAATGACTGGCAAACGACCAATAAATTCAGGAATCAGACCGAATTTAACCAAATCTGTCGCTTCAACTTGGCGGAATAAGTCAGATAATTTTTTAGTTTCATCTTTCTTACGCACTTCAGCTGTAAAGCCAATACCTCCTTTTTCCTGACGCTGCTGTACGATTTTCTCTAAACCAGAGAATGCGCCACCACAGATAAACAGGATGTTTGAAGTATCAATTTGGATAAATTCTTGCTGCGGATGCTTACGACCACCTTGAGGCGGAATCGACGCAACCGTACCTTCGATCATTTTCAATAACGCTTGCTGAACACCCTCACCCGATACATCACGAGTGATTGATGGATTTTCAGACTTACGGGTAATTTTGTCGATTTCATCGATATAGATAATGCCTTTTTGTGCTTTTTCTACATCGTAATCGGCTTTTTGAAGGAGTTTTTGAACAATGTTCTCAACGTCTTCACCCACATAACCAGCTTCAGTTAAAGTCGTTGCATCTGCCATCGCAAATGGCACATCTAAAAGACGCGCAAGTGTCTGAGCAAGCAGTGTTTTACCTGAACCTGTTGGTCCAACCAACATAATGTTACTTTTCGAAATCTCTACTCCGTCTTCTGGTTTTTTACCACTGGTGCCAACTTTTAGGCGTTTATAATGGTTGTATACCGCAACAGAGAGGGTCTTTTTCGCAACATCTTGCCCAATCACATATTGGTCAAGCGCAGCACGGATTTCATGCGGTTTTGGTAAAGGACGAGTTGCCCAGTCATTTGATTCAACTTGCTGACTGGTCTGAACTAGGTCAAGACATACGTCCACACACTCATTACAGATGTACGCGTCCTCACCTGCAATCAGTTTCCCGACTTCAGACTGCGTTTTACCGCAAAATGAACAATGCTTTTGTCCTTGAGGATGTTCGGACATATTCACTCCAATAATTAATTCTTTAAAACTTATGGGCGTTTAGATAAAACTTCGTCCACAAGACCGTATTCTTTCGCAGCTTGCGCTGTCATAAAGTTGTCACGGTCAGTATCTCGAGCAACAGTTTCGTAGTCTTGACCACTATGCTCTGCCATTAAACGATTTAAACGTTCTTTGATGAATAGAATTTCACGTGCATGAATTTCAATGTCAGATGCCTGACCACGGAAACCACCGAGTGGTTGGTGAATCATGACACGGGCATTTTCAAGACAGTAACGTTTGCCTTTAGCACCGGCGTTAAGCAGGAATGCACCCATCGATGCTGCTTGCCCCATGCAGTAAGTCACAACATCAGGTTTAATAAATTGCATGGTATCGTAAATCGCCATACCCGCAGTAACCGAACCGCCTGGTGAGTTGATATATAAATGAATATCTTTATCTGGGTTTTCTGCTTCTAAGAACAACATTTGGGCAACAATCAAATTTGCCATGTTGTCTTCAACTTCACCGGTTAAAAAAATCACACGTTCACGCAAAAGGCGTGAATAAATATCAAAAGAACGCTCGCCACGAGATGACTGTTCTACCACCATTGGCACTAGTGCGTTTTCAATTGTTGGAACATACATACGTTATTTATTCCTAAATTTTTCTGACTCAACCCATAGTTCACAATATGAGGGATATTTGTCGAAATTGCAAAAGATTCCCAATTAAATAACAGATATTTTTTTCATAAGCATTGTGAAATCAGGACAACTTATTTGGGGGCAAATTTCGATAAAAAAAGGCGCTTAATGCGCCTTTTTTTGAAAGCTAGAAATTAGCCTTGTTGACGAGCTTGTTGCTCTTTCAATAAGTCTTCATAGCTCACAGTTGTATCAGTTACTTTAGCAGAAGCTAAGATGTGATCTACAACTTGGTCTTCTAGAATAACAGCTTCGATTTGAGCACGTTGCTGTTTATCGTTGTTGAAGTATTCAATTACTTCTTTAGGATCTTCGTAAGAAGAAGCCATGTCTTCGATGTAAGCATCAACACGTGCAGCATCAACTTCAATTTTAGCATCAGCTAATACTTTGCTGACTAATACGCCAAGTTTAACTGATTTTTCAGCTTGCTCTTTGAATAGGTCATCTGGAAGCATGCTTGAATCAAACGCTTTAGCGCCTTGAGCACCAAACTGTTGAGTGAATTGTTGGATCATTTGTTGACGTTGACGGTCAATTTCTTGAGCAACCATTGCTTCTGGAAGTTCTACTTCGTTTGCAGCTACAAGCGCATCAAAAGTTGCACCTTTCACTTGGTTACGAAGACCGTTTTTCACTTCACGTTCCATGTTTTTACGCACGTCAGCTTTCAGTTTTTCAACGCCTTCTTCTTCAGTTAGACCGAAGATTTTTAAGAATTCAGCATCAACTTCTGGAAGTTTTTGTTTTTCAACAAGCTTAACAGTGATTTTGAATTGAGCAGCTTTACCAGCAAGGTTTTCAGCTTGGTAGTCTTCAGGGAAAGTTACATCGATAACTTTCTCTTCGCCTTTCTTCATACCAACGATACCGTCTTCGAAGCCAGGGATCATACGACCAGAACCAAGTACGAGTTTAAAGTCTTCAGCAGCGCCGCCTTCAAACTTCTCGCCATCAACAGTACCTTCAAAGTCGAAAGTTACTTGCATGTCTTTTTTAGCCATGCCTTTAGTTTCAACCCATGAAGCGCGTTGTTTTTGAAGATTTTCAATCATCTTCTCAACGTCTTTGTCGTCAACTGAAGTTGTTTTACGTTCAACTTCTAGACCTTCGAACTTAACTTCAACTTCTGGATAAACTTCTACAGTTGCTTCATAAACTAAAGCATCATCTTTCATTTCAGTTTTTTCAATGTTTGGCATACCAACAGCATTGATTTTTTCTTGTTGGATCGCTTCGAATACTGTGTCACGAATGATGTCGTTTACAACTTCTTGATAGATACCAGCACCGTATTCACGACGAACAACGTTTACAGGTACTTTACCTGGACGGAAGCCGTTGATCTTCACAGTTTTGGCAGTGCGTTTCAAGCGAGCTTCAAACTGCTCGTTAATACGGCTCGTCGGTACAGATACATTTAAACGACGGGCAACGCCCGAAACCGCTTCAGAAGTTACTTGCATGGCTTCCTCGATAATTTGTTAGTTAAAACAGTTTTAAAAAAAAGTGCCACATTATATGACAACAATTAAAGATATACAAAAATGGATTATAACACTATAAATTCAGGCATGGATGCCCTTCTTATTTTTAGAATTTTTCAGCTTTTTTCGAAGAAATATTGATTATTTTTTAATTCACTATTGAAAATGAGAAACTTTCTCACTATTATTCTTAATGATATTTTTTTAATTTATTTTCATATATTTATCTTGTCCATATTTGGTATTCTTTTATGAGTAAATTTAATCTCAACCCTCTTTCCGCTGCTTTATTTGGGGCAATTGTAACTACTACGAGTTTCGCACATGCTGAAACGACTGAATCTCAAGCTCAACAGATGGAAACCATTGTTGTTTCTGCAGCGGGCTTTGAACAAAAGATCAAGAATGCTCCTGCTTCAATTACCGTGATTACGGCTGAAGACTTAAAAAATAAACGAATTACATCCGTTGCAGATGCATTAAGTGATGTAGAAGGTGTCGATATTAGCCCTACAGCAGGGAAAACTGGCGGATTAAATATTCGTATTCGTGGTATGGACGCCGAATATACCTTGGTTTTAATTGATGGCCGCCGACAAAATAGTACAGGTGACATTGCCCCTAATGGATTTGGTGAGTCGAATAATAGTTTTATCCCCCCTGTTTCGGCTATCCAACGCATCGAAGTCATCCGCGGACCAGCTTCTACTTTATATGGTTCTGATGCAATTGGTGGTGTGGTCAATATCATTACCAAAAAAGTTTCACCTGAATGGACTGGTTCGGTCACGTTAGAAGGGACAGTACTGCCAAATCACTCAGACTTTGGTAACCAACGCGCTGTCGATGCATTTTTAACAGGGCCAATCATTCAAGATTTATTGGGCTTACAAATCCGTGCACGTAAAGCGGAACGTGATCAATCAGATTTAATACGTAGTGATGACGATGATACTGGTGCTGAACTTAGTGGCGGAAATAGCCCAACTAAATCAGATCTAGAAACTATCGGTGCTCGCTTAACCCTGACACCGCACAGCGACCATGATATTTCAGTTGAATATGAAAAAACTGAACAATGGTATGACAATAGCAAAGGTCAATTAGGGACGCTTGGCGCAAACGGTGGTTATGGTGATGCTCAAGAATATAATCGTGAGAAAATGATCCTCGCACATACTTGGAATAATGCTATTGGCAAACTTGAGTCAAGTATTATCAATACTCAAACAGAAACGGTTGGACGTTTAATTCCTGCACGTGCACAAGGAATGTCAACAGCCATCACTCCTCGTGTGTTAGAAAGTGAAGATACGATTTTTGATACTAAATTTACCACTCAACATTTTGAAGACCACCGTATTACTCTAGGCGGTCAATGGTGGGAAGCCAGTATCAGTGATGGTTTACGTGTAAAAAAAGAAGTTTCTTTTGAGCAATTGGGTCTATTCGCCGAAGATACTTGGTCGCTGAACGACAATCTTGCATTAACACTTGGTCTTCGTTATGACGACCACGACACGTTTGGTGACTTTTGGACACCACGTGCATATTTGGTATGGAATGCAAATGAAAACTGGACCTTCAAAGGCGGATATAGTGAAGGTTATAAAGCCCCACGTTTAGAACGTTTAACTGATGGTGTGGTCAATGTCAGTGGTCAGGGTCGTACACCAACTTTTGGCAACCCAAATCTAAAACCTGAAACCAGCAAGAACTTTGAGTTTGGTACATACTTTTCTACCAATAATAATTTTGACTTCAACGTAACAGCTTTCTTTAGCCAAATTGAAGATAAAATTATGACGGGCAATAAAGAAATTAGCTGTAATACTGATAACACAACAACTTCGGGTATTAATTGGTCTAAAGCGGACTGTGAAGCATTCATGGCATCGGTGGGAACGCCGTGGGTGATGGATTATAACCGTGGCAAACCAGATTCATGGAATGTGACTCGTCCTGTGAATGCCGAAGAAGCTGAAGTTTATGGTATTGAAGCCGGTTTAAACTGGGCATTTGCCGACAATTGGAAATTTGGTCTGAACTACACTTGGACTGAAACTGAAATTAAAGATAGTAGTTTAGGTAATCCTGTACTTAATGACACACCAGAACATATGGTCAATGCTTCACTTAAATGGCAAGCTGCTGACTTTGTGAATTTATGGGCGCGTGGTGAGTATCGAAGTGAACGTGCACGCTTCACATCAACTTATGACAATCTCACAACAGCTAATCAACAAGTGTATGACGCTTTAGGCGACTACAAAGAATATGCGCTATTACATGTGGGTTCAAACTTTAATGTCACCCCAAATTGGGATATTGGGGTTGCTCTGTACAATGTCTTTGATAAAGACTTTAACGATTATGAGAAAGTAGCCAATAGCTACTACAACCGTTATAGCAATACTCAGGAAGGCCGCCGTGTACAATTAAGTACAACCTTTAAATTCTAAATAACCACATAATAAAAAACCTGTTTCGGCAGGTTTTTTTTGCATAAATAATTTACGATTACTTCTTATTTAATTCACAATCATGTCTATATTTATAATCTCAATTAAACATAAAAAAACAATACATTTTATCAATATTTAAATAAAACATAGTCTTAATTAATACTTGTTATATCATTACATTAAATACTACTATCACAATATGATTATTTATCGTGATTTACAATTACATAAAGATGTAAGAAAAAATAAGAATCATTATTATTCGCATACAAATTCACTATTCCAAATCGGGTTCGAAATGGCCTTCATTAAAACACGTAAGAAAATTGTTTCTTCAGCAATTGCTTCTTCTCTTTCTGTTATTGCCGTTAATGCAATCGCACAAGAGCAAGTTACTCAACTTCCAACGATTAACCAAGAAGTTGCTGCTGAAAAAGCACCAAGCTTAAAAGTTGATAAATCTGCGAATGCTAAATTTGTTGCTCCACTTCTTGATACACCAAAATCAGTATCAGTGATTTCTAAACAACTGATTGAAGACACGCAAGTCACAACTTTAAGTGATGCTTTACGTACAGTACCTGGTATTACCCTCGGTGCTGGTGAAGGTGGTAACCCAAATGGTGACCGTCCATTTATTCGTGGTTATAACTCTGAAAGCTCAATGTATGTTGACGGTGTACGTAACTCAACTTCTCAAAACCGTGAGATGTTTGCTGTAGAGCAAGTAGAAGTTACCAAAGGTTCAGCTTCTGCTATGGGTGGTGCAGGTACTTCTGGCGGCAGTATCAACATGATTTCGAAAGTTGCGAAAAAAGGTGACTTTTTAGAAGGTTCAGTTGCTGGTGGAACAGATGCTTATGCACGTGTGACGCTTGATGGCAACAAAGATTTTGGCAATGGGATTGCTGCACGTGTTGCCGTTATGGGCCACATGAATGAGAAAGCTGGTCAAGCTGATGGTGCTGAATACAAACGTGCTGGTATTGCCCCTAGTATTACTTTCGGCTTAGACACACCTACTCGTGCAACTGTTGGCTATTACTATCTAAAATCGGATGATACACCTGATTCTGGTGTGCCATATAACAATCCATTTGGCGCACCTAAAACTGGTGAAATGGACTACCGCCCATTAAACGGTAACGGTAAACCGATTGATGTCAAACAAGGCATTTACTACGGTTGGAAAGATCGTGATTTCCAAAAACAAGAAAATCATATTGGTACAATTAAGTTAGAACATGACTTAACTGACAACTTGACATTGACTAATACTGCTGTTTATAGCAAATCAAAAAATGACTATCTATGGACAAACCCAGACGACTCAAAAGGTAACTTTTTTGATAAAGCAACAGGCCAAGTAACAGGCAATGTATGGGCACGTGCAAACTCACGAGTTGCGGATACAGATGGCTTTACTGATCAACTGGCTTTAACTGGTAAATTTGACACAGGCTTTTTAAAACATCGTTTTAATTTGGGTGCAGAATATTCAGATCAAGAAACAGATCGTACCCAGTATATTATTGACGGCAAAAACTCGACAGGCTCTGCACATCAATCTTGTCCGGCAGATTCGATCGCAAATGGTTGGTGTACATCAGTGCAAAACCCTGACCGTGGTAATTGGACAGGCTCTTTAAGTACTGCTGGCGCAGATCTTTATAATATCGAAACTAAAAATACTTCAGTATATTTCCTTGATAGCATTGAATTACACCCACAATGGATCTTAGATTTGGGTGTACGTTGGGATGATTACTCAACAGAGCAAACGATGACTTATGGTGCGCTCAACAGCAATGTGACCTCAAATCCTGCTAAAGCTCAAGCTGGCGATAAAGTATCAATCAAAAATGAAAAAGACTTTATTAACTGGCAAGCAGGTTTAACATTTAAACCAACTGAAAATAGCAGTATCTATGCAAGCTATGCGACATCCTCAAATCCAGTCGGTGTTGATGGTGGTGATGGCTCAGAAGGTATTACTGCAGCAATCGAAAATCTTAAACCCGAAGAGGTTAAAACTTACGAGTTAGGAACGAAATGGGATGTATTAAACGACCGTTTAAACTTAACTGCTGCAATTTTCCGTACAGAAAAAACCAATACACGTGCAACAACAACAGAGGGTACTACAAGCAACATTGGTGAAACACGTGTTGATGGTATCGAACTTGGTGTTACTGGTAATGTAACTGATAAGTGGGCTGTAATGGCAGGTTATACCTACTTAGACAGCGAATTAGTTGACGGTGGTTTCACGAAAGTCGGTGACGACTATGTTGTAAATCCAAGCAATGGTAACCAAGTTCAAAACGTTGCGAAAAACTCAGCAACACTTTGGACAACTTACCAAGTCCTTCCACAGTTCACAATTGGTGGTGGCGCTACCTACATGGATAAAGTATTTGGTAATGCTACCAATACAAAATGGGTTCCAAGCTACGTACGCTACGATGCTATGGCGCGTTATACCGTTAACAAAAATGTGGATTTACAGTTGAATGTAAACAACCTTTCTGACAAACGCTACTTCACTAAAGCGTATGCCTCACACTATGCAACTGAAGCAGAAGGCCGCAGTGCAGTTCTATCTGTTAACTTTAAATACTAAGAAGAAATAAATACCATAAATAATTTATGGTATTGACTCAAATAGCCTCGCTTCGAGGCTATTTTTGTATATGATCAAAACATTAATATTACAGTTCCAAAGGGTTAGGCCGTGATTCACCATATCCCAAATGTATTGAGTAAAGAACAGGTCAACTACTTCCGCACAGAAATGCAAAAAGTAGAATGGATTAATGGTCAAAAAACTACGGGCTCACTGTCTAAAAATGTAAAAAACAACCAACAGCTAGATATAGACCATCCATTAACACAGCATTTAGGTGACATTATTCTGCATGAATTGTCACAACACGCGCTTTTTACATCAGCGGCTCTCCCCCTCAATATTTTGCCGCCCTATTTTAACCGCTATGAAAATGGTGAAACGTTTGGTTTCCATGTCGACAATGCCATTCGCTGGATGCCCGACAGCAATCAAAAAATTCGTACCGATTTGTCCTGCACGATTTTTCTAAGTGAACCCGAAGAATATGAAGGCGGTGAACTTGTGGTAGAAGACACCTATGGCTACCACGAAGTGAAATTGCCTGCCGGAGATTTGATTTTGTATCCATCTACCAGTGTGCATGAAGTTACTCCTGTGACTGCAGGCTGTCGTATTGCATCATTTTTTTGGTTGCAAAGTATGATCCGTGAAGATGCTGAGCGTCACATGTTATTTAATCTCGATCAAAGCATTCAAAATTTGCGTATGCAATTGGGTGATGCACATAGTGAAGTCGTCAAATTGACCAGTCTGTATCACAACCTCATCCGCAAATGGGCCGAAATTTAAAGCTTAAGGTCAATAGACATGGACAAACTACCAATTACTGATCACAACATTTTAGCGCCACTGACACAAATACCAGCTCATTTGCAAACCATTGCAGATTATGAAGTCGAGGCTGAAAAACACCTTTCTCAAATGGTGTGGCAGTACTTGCAAGGCGGCTCGATGGATGAACACAGTGTCCGTGGCAATTTGTCTCAGTTTGAACAGATACAACTGCTACCACGTATGCTGAAAGATCTAACCCAAGGTCATACCCAAATCGAAATCTTAGGGCAACGTTTCCCACATCCTATTTTTGTAGCCCCGATAGGTCATCAACAACAATTTCATCCTGATGCTGAAGCTGCAACAGCCCTCGCTGCCGAAGTCCTTGGCAGCAATATGATCCTCAGTACGTTTACCAATACAGATATGCGTGAGTTAAAGCAGGACAATCCTTACAAATGGTTCCAATTGTATTGGCAAGGAGAACGCGAAAAGTCATTATCGCTGGTCAAGATGGCAGAAGAACATGCCTATACAGCAATTGTAGTAACCATTGATTCCCCGCATACAGGGATTCGTGACCGTGAACGTCGAGTGTTTTTCCATTTGCCTGAAGGCATGCAACATCCGCATACCCCTGCACATATCCCATTGCCTGAGCTCAATGATGGCGACCATCCCGTATTTAACGGTCTGATGAAAATCGCACCAACATGGGCGGATATCCTTTGGCTCAGTCAAAACACCTCATTACCGATTATTTTAAAAGGCATTGTCAATCCACATGATGCTGAACTTGCCCTGCAACACGGTGTGCAAGGCATTATTGTGTCGAATCATGGAGGGCGCGTACTGGATAGTTGCATTTCCCCTCTCACCGCTTTAGAACTGATTAAAAAAGTTGTGCCTACTGATTTTCCAGTTTTATATGATGGTGGTATTCGTCGAGGTTCAGATGTGTTTAAAGCGATAGCCTTGGGTGCATCTGCCGTATTAGTTGGACGTCCTTGCATTTATGGTTTAGCGACTGCGGGGGCTTTAGGCGTTGCCCATGTACTCAAAATACTGAAAGAAGAATTTGAGATTACGATGGCATTGATGGGAACAGCCACCGTCGATGAGATCAATAAAGATTATATTTTTCAAAAAAGCTAATTTTATAGAAAAATATTTTCCAGTAATGGCATCTTGACGCAAAAATAGGAAATTATTTCCGGAATATATGGACTAATATTTAGTTATACATTTACGAGCTTACGGTAAAGCTAAGTCATGTGAATCTTTACAGATTTATTTCGACTTTCGACTAAAGACTCCGATATTAAACTTGTAAATTGCTAGAATAGACACAATCTATATAAGTAGTACCTTGCCGTTTATCCACGACATTTATCCACGGTGCTATAAGGAGTTTTCACATGATGTTGGCAGATCCAAGCAAAAAATACCGTCGCATGTACCAACGTGTAGACTTACCAGACCGTCAATGGCCAAATAACGAAATCAATAAAGCGCCGATCTGGATGAGTACCGACCTTCGTGACGGTAACCAAGCGATCTTCGAGCCAATGAACATTGAACAAAAGTTTAAAATGTTCCAAATGCTTGTGAAAATTGGTTTCAAACACATTGAAATCGGCTTCCCTTCTGCATCACAAATCGACTTTGATTTCACCCGTTTGTTGATCGAAGGCGGTCATATTCCTGATGATGTGTACATCGAAGTTTTGGTTCAAGCACGTGATCATTTGATTCAACGTACATTTGAATCTTTACAAGGTGCAAAACGTGCCATCGTGCATATCTACAACTCAAACTCTCCAACCTTCCGCAATAAAGTGTTGAATGTTGATGTTGCTGGTGCAAAACAATTAGCGATTAATGCCGCAACGAAAGTCAAAGAATACGCTGCAAAACAGCCTGAAACTGAATTTGTATTCCAATACAGTCCAGAGTGTTTTACTGCAACAGAATTAGAAGTTGCTAAAGATGTCTGTGATGCGGTCACTGAAATTTGGGAAGCATCTCCAGAGAACAAAGTGATTTTAAACTTGCCTGCAACGGTTGAAGTTTCAGGTCCGAACGTCTATGCAGACCAAGTGGAATGGATGCACCGTAACATTCAACGCCGTGACGGTGTGATTATTTCTGTGCACTGTCATAACGACCGTGGCTGTGGTATTGCCGCTTCTGAGTTGGCCATTATGGCTGGTGCTGACCGCGTCGAAGGTTGTGTGTTTGGTAACGGTGAACGTACAGGTAACGTGGACGTTGCAGCGATTGCATTGAACATGTATACCCAAGGTGTTGCGCCAAACTTAGATTTCTCAAACATTAACGAAATCATTTCAATCATTGAAGAATGCACAGGCTTGCCGGTACACCCTCGTCATCCGTATGCTGGTGATTTGGTCTTCACCGCGTTCTCTGGTTCACACCAAGATGCCATTAAAAAAGGTTTCGAGTTCCAAAAGAACGAAGAAATGTGGGATATGCCTTATTTGCCAATCGACCCGAAAGACTTGGGCCGCGACTATGATGCCGTGATTCGTGTCAACTCACAGTCTGGTAAAGGCGGTATTGCGTACTTGTTAGAATCAAATTACAACGTGGTTTTGCCTCGTCGTATTCAAATTGAGTTCTCGCAAATCGTACAGCAAAAAACAGATGAAGACGGTACCGAAATTTCTGCGCAAGCGATCTGGTCATTGTTTAAAGACACTTATGTGGCTGCCAAAGATACGCATTATGCGGCGAAAAACTACCGCTTACATGATGAAAATGGCAAACAAGTCATTGAGCTTGATGTCGAAGTGAACGGTGAGATCCAGCAATTACGTGGTGAAGGCAACGGCCCAATATCTGCCATCTTAAATGCCTTGCAGTTGCCGATTGATGTCTTGAACTATGAAGAACGTAGCATCAGTTCAGGCGCACATGCTAAAGCCTTGGCTTTAATTGAGCTTCAAGTGAAAGGCACAGGTAAGTCTGCATTCGGCGCAGGTGTGCATGACAATATCGTGACCGCATCTATCGAGGCGATTATTGCCAGCACTAACCGTTTAATTGAACAAGGTGTTTTGAGTACTGAACAAGTGATTGCTGCTGCAGTCTAATTCAATGGTATAAATATCAAATAGCAATAAAATGACTTTAGAAGGATACCCTCAAGTGGTATCCTTTTATTATTCATACTAAAGATTTAAGGCGAATTATTCCTGTGTCTTTTCCAGCTGACTCAGTGGGCTTAGTTACCCCACAAAAGTTTATTTTTGAAGAGCCGTTAGAGCTCGAATGCGATCGCATACTCCCACGTTTTGAGCTCATGGTTGAAACTTATGGCGAACTGAATGCGGACAAATCCAATGCCATTTTGATTTGTCATGCTCTGTCAGGCCATCACCATGCAGCAGGTTATCATCATGAAGATGACCGTAAGCCGGGTTGGTGGGACGCATGTATTGGACCAGGCAAAGCCATTGATACGTCAAAATTCTTTGTCGTAGCACTAAATAATATTGGCGGCTGTAGCGGTTCTACTGGACCGACCTCTCCAAATCCTGAAAATGACAATCGTCCTTATGGTCCTGATTTCCCATTAGTGACTGTCCGTGACTGGGTCAAAACCCAAGCCATGTTGTCTGATCGTTTAGAAATTCAGCAGTGGTATGCGGTGATTGGCGGCTCTTTAGGGGGCATGCAAGCTCTACAATGGTCTGTGGATTATCCAGATCGTTTACAAAAGTGCGTGATTATTGCGAGTACACCAAAACTGTCTGCGCAAAACATTGCCTTTAACGAAGTGGCGCGTCAGTCGATTTTGTCTGACCCTGATTTCCATGATGGTCGCTATTTAGAAAATGATAGTTATCCTAAGCGAGGTTTGATCTTGGCCCGTATGGTCGGTCATATCACTTACCTCTCTGAAGAAGCCATGAAACAAAAATTTGGCCGTGACTTAAAGTCAGGTAAATTTATGTATGGCTTTGACGTCGAATTCCAAGTCGAAAGTTATTTGCGTTATCAAGGTGAGCAATTTAGCCGTAACTTTGATGCCAATACCTATTTGATCATGACCAAGGCTTTAGATTATTTCGATCCATCACGTGAATATGAGCAATCATTAAAAACCGCGATGTCTAAAACCAAGTGTCAATTTTTAGTTGTTTCGTTTACAACGGACTGGCGTTTTGCCCCTGCTCGTTCGCAAGAAATTGTAGATGCATTAATTAGCAATCATAAGCCTGTGAGCTATGTGGATATTGATGCTGAACAAGGCCATGACTCTTTCTTGTTCCCGATTCCGTTATATGTGAAAAGCTTACGTGCATTCCTAGGCGGTGTAAAACACCTGCAAGAAACACCGAAGGAGACCAACTAATGCGTATTGATCATCAACTGGCTGAACGTTGGATTAAACCAGATTCAAGCGTACTCGATTTAGGGTGTGGTGACGGTGAACTGCTTGCACATATGAGCAAAAAGCACAATATTCGTGCATATGGCTTAGAAATTGATCAAGAAAAGATTGCAATTGCAGTCAGTCGCGGGTTAAATATCATCCAACAGGACTTGAACTTAGGTTTAAGTCGCTTTGCCGACCAGTCTTTTGACTATGTGGTTATGGCACAAGCCTTGCAAGCTGTAGATGCACCAGACGTTCTCTTAAGAGACATGGTGCGTGTGGGGAAACAGGCTATTATTACCTTTCCAAACTTTGCACATTGGAAGACTCGTTCTTTCCTTGCATTAAAAGGAATGATGCCCGTTTCAGACGCGTTACCCTATATGTGGTATAACACGCCCAATATTCATTTATGTACTTTCCGTGATTTTGAAGCGCTGTGTGCTGAAAATAACATCCGGATTATTAACCGACTTGCCGTGAATGGGGATCAACAAGACAGTTTACTCAGTAAACGTCTTCCAAATCTATTTGGTGAAGTCGCAATTTATCGAGTGAGCGCTCTATGAAAAAATTATTATTAAGCACGACGCTACTGATTGGACTTTTTAGCATACAAGCCCATGCGGATTATGTTGCTCCATCATCTTCAGTTTCTAGCCAAGCTGCTCAATATTCAATTATGGATATTCACAGCTTAAGTAAAGCTGCTAAAGCAGGTCAGCCCGGTGCTCAGTTTTACTTAGGCACTAAATATCAACAAGGTAAAGACGTTGCCAAAGATGAACGTCAAGCTTTTGCATGGTATAAGGCTGCTGCTGATCAAGGTTTATCTGCAGCACAGCTTAATGTAGGTCGTATGCTTGCAGATGGCATTGGGACTAAAAAAGATGAAGCGCTTGCTCGTCAATATTTCGAAAAAGCAGCCAGCCGTGGTGATAACCGCGCAAGCTTTAACTTAGCCATGATGGAAGAGCAAAAGAAAAACTACATGGGTGCATACCAATGGTATGAGCTTTCTACCCGTGATGGCATGCTCGACAACAAAGTGATTAGCTTGTCTGAAGGTAAGAAAACGGCATTGGCAGCCAACTTAAGCCAAGACCAAATTCGTCAAGCACGTGACCGTGCAGACAAATGGATTCAAGCACAATAAGTTTTTGAATCTTAAAAAGCACCTTCGGGTGCTTTTTTATTGCCTGTCAACCACAGCATCTTGTTAAAATAGCCTCAAATCTTGTTTTATGGTGAATATTCACATGGCTTCAACTGATTGGTTATCTCAAGGCACTTTGGTGCTTGCAAGTAATAACAAAGGCAAAATTGCAGAATTTGAAAAAATGTTTGCGGAACTGAATTTGCCTGTTGAAGTGATTCCACAAGGTCAGTTGAACATTGAAGATGCCATCGAAGACGGTCTAAGCTTTGTTGAAAATGCCATTATCAAAGCGCGTCATGCGTCGAAAATTTCAGGCAAGCCAGCCATTGCAGATGATTCTGGCATTTGCGTACCTGTGCTTGGTGGCGCACCGGGGATTTACTCTGCGCGCTATGCAGGTGAACATGGCAATGATGCCGCTAACAATGCCAAGTTGCTTGCTGACCTCAAACCACTCCGTAAAGAGGGTGAAGCCATCGAAGGGATGTTTGTATGTGTCTTGGCTTTGGTCCAACATGCAGAAGACCCACTCCCACAAATTTTCCAAGGGATTTGGCGCGGTGAAGTGATGGAAGCAGCACGCGGTGAAAATGGCTTTGGCTATGACCCACTGTTTTGGCTGCCTGAACTAAACGTTTCTAGTGCTGAATTATCAAAAGAAGAAAAAAATAAAATCAGCCATCGTGGTCAAGCGATGAAATTATTTAAAGCAAGTTTGAAATAATTTGAATTGGAGTTAATCTTAATGCCAAAGATTAACTCCAATTCCTGAATAAAAATAGAATAATTATGGCACTTCAACCGATACAGATCATATGCAACGCTTGCCATCACACTTCAACTGAAATCCCAACACGCTCATTTCTTGGTTTTCAAAAAATAAGCTGCCCTCATTGCCATGCGCAACTGACCTACCCGCTCACCTCGGGCTTTCGTACCACTTACGCTATTTTTGCAGTGTTGATCATACTGTCGATCATGCTTAATCTGTCGCAAGGTCAGGTTGGATTTCCAGGCCTGATAGGTATCGCAATGATATACGCCCTCGTGCGTGATTGGCAGATTCGAAAACAGCTCAAGTAGTCGCCCTTTGCGGGCATCTATAATTCACTTTTCATTTTAAAGCGAAAAAAGATGCAAAATTAACCCATAAAAACTGACGACGATGCAGCTCATAATCGTGCCTGAAGCAATATAACGTGCCGAAGTGCCTGTTCCTTGATAATGCGTTTCTAAAGCCACAATATTGGCTGCAGGGGGTAAGCAGAACAGCATGAACATCACCCCAATATATTTCTCGATCTGGGGAATCGGAAGAAAGGCATAACTCAAACTACAGATCACCGCGCCAACGGTGAGTTTCATCGCATAAATACGACTACTGTTCATCAGATCACGCCACTGTACCTTAGTTTGGCGCAGCCACATGCCTAAAACGCACATCCCTGTGAAACTCATTCCAATTTTTGCAGCCTGACACAGCCAATCTAAGAGCTGATGTTCTTCTATATGCTGTAATCCAACTATTCGACAGACACCTGCAATCATCAAGGCAAATACAGGCGGTGACATCGCCACTTTTTGAATCACGCTCGACCATGGGAGTTGGGCTGAACTGACGGCTGTCACGGCCCACATATTGCCAAAGATAGAGCCACCGACATACAGAGCCACCATCGCTGCACTAATTTCAGGGCCAAACAGTGCTAATGCAAAAGGAAAACCCAGCCAAGCTAAGTTCAAATAACTGACACACAAGGCACGTAAACTATCTTTTAACAGCCAGCGAAATAAATAAAACATCAGCACGGCAACACTAAAGCTAAAAAGCATGAGTGCTAAACTTCCTGCTTGATAGAACACCATGTTATAGATGATCACGGCTGGAATAAAACAGCGTGCAAGTAAGCTAGAGAAAATCGATTTGAGCGATGCGGTTCCTGATAATGATGCCAATCCGAGGCCACTTAAAAAACCCAATATCGGAAGAAGAAACGCCACTACACCACCCTCACTGCTCAATCCATGCATAGTAACACTGAACATAAGCTTCGCGGCTGTCTTTAAACTGCAACATCTTGGTCACTTCACTGTCATCTACAACTGCTGAAATGTTGTGCAGACCAACAAGAGGATAACAAGATGGCTGGACTATCGATTTGGCATGTACTGATTTTTGCAATTGTGGTGATTTTACTCTTTGGTACATCAAAACTAAAAAACTTGGGCAAAGATGTCGGCGGCGCGGTCAAAGATTTCAAAAAATCGATGCGTGATGAAGACACAGCAAACACACAGCTTAATGAGCCTCGCACGCTAGAGCATGAAGCTCAAAATAAAACCAATTCCTCAGTTCAAAGCTAAGGAGTTGTCATAATGCTTAATATTGGTATTAGCGAATTACTGGTGTTCAGCATTATTGCGCTGATCGTACTTGGCCCAGAAAAACTGCCTGAAGGTATCCGCTTTGCAGGTAAATGGTACGGGAAAGTTAAACGACTGATCAGTAACGTACAAACAGATATTGACCGTGAACTTCGCATGTCCGAACTTCGTGAAGAAATGCAAAAAGAAATGCAACGTATTCAACAGCTCGAAGCGCGTATGCAGGCGCAGATGAATGAATTGCAACAAACGCAACACCCCATAGAACAGACTGCGCAAAAACAACAAGAAGCAGTCCTACCTGACAATAAAAATTTATCCCCACGTTATCAATACATCGAACGTGGTCAGAGCACGATCTTTGCCATGGTTACCCCCCAAATGAAAATAAAGCACGAAATTAAAACAGATCAAGCTCCTGTATTAAGTTCGACCGATGCATTAGCAGAATATCAGGTGGCCGTATGACAGATCTTTCACTGAACAATTCACAGAACACTGTGCCTGATTTGGAAGAAATGCCGATCACCAAACATTTGGTGATTTTGCGTCGGCATTTGATCAAAATTACAGGGCTCATTTTGATTCTGTTCTTTTGTTTATTACCCTTTGCCAATCAAAGCTATCAATTGATGTCAGAGCCTCTGCGTGCGCAGTTGCCGATGACCTCATCCATGATCGCAACGGATGTGACCGCCACCTTTATGGCGCCGTTTAAGCTAAATTTCTTTGTCGCGCTTATGCTCGCGATGCCTTTCGTGATTTATCAACTTTGGGCCTTCATCAAACCTGCACTGTATGAAAAAGAGCGGCATTTGGCGATGCCCTTATTATTCGGCAGTATCGTCCTCTTCTATGCCGGAATTGCATTTGCCTATTGGGTTGCCCTACCATCCATCCTGCATTTTTTTATGAGTGTTTCCCCTGAAACAGTCGCCCCAATGACGGACATCAATAGTTATTTAAGTTTCTGCTTAAAGCTTTTTTTGGTGTTTGGACTGACCTTTGAAATTCCAATCATCACGTTAATTTTGATTTTGATCGGGGTGGTATCTACTCAAACCTTGGTAGAGAAGCGTCGTTTTATTATCGTCGGCTGTTTTTTTGTCGCCATGTTTGCCACGCCACCCGATGCGCTTTCGATGATCATGTTGGCCATCCCCATGTGGATGCTGTTTGAGCTAGGTTTATTTTTTGGCAAGCTGATTGAAAAACGACGTGCATCTGCACCTTAAACAAACTTATTTTTCGACAATTTTGGTGAGTTTTACACCTAAGAGGCTGAGATAGCCTCTTTTTTTTATGCACCCATTTAATGTTTTGCAATTTTCACGCCGTGAAAGCCAAACGCCTATTTCATCAGTTTGCAACATTAGCTTCAAAGCATTGTCATATTTTATCGATAGTTTTATGTGATCAACTTTTACCCAGCACACCTTTGCCAGGATTTAAATTCATGACAAACATGCCATATAACGAAGATCAAGAACTTGATAACAACACTTCGGATAACCTTCATTTTCGTGACATTTTAGAACAACGCATCAGCCGTCGTAGCTTGATTACCAAGACTGCGAGTGGTGCAGTCGCACTTGCATTGGCATCTTCATTAACGGGGTGTAATGATGACAATGACTCAGATTCAAATAGCAATACCAAACCACCAGTTACCGATCCAAATCAAAAACCGACCAAGTTCAATTTCACACCGGTGAAAAAAAATTTAGACGATATTGTGACTGTTCCTGAAGGCTATCAAGCGCATGTGCTATATGCGATGGGTGACTCGATTAACCCTGCATACCCAGCGTGGGATGATAACAATGTTCCTTCTGGCCCGAGCTTCCAATTCCGCTCTGGTGACTGCCATGACGGTATGAGCTTCTTTGGTTTAAATATCACCTCTGGACGTTATGATGCCAAACAGTCTGACCAAGGTTTGTTGGTGATGAACCATGAATACATCAATCCAACCTTCTTACACCCACAAGGCCCAACCAAAGTAGATGGCCGTCGCCCTGAAGATGAAGTCATCCGTGAAGTCAATGCACACGGTGTTTCTGTGATTCAAATTGAAAAAGACAGCAAGACTCAAGCCGTTAAACTGGTACAAAACTCTCCATTTAACCGTCGTATCACAGCATCGACCGTAATGGACTTTAAAGGCCCAGTTGCAGGCTCAAGCTTAGTTTGCACGAAATTTTCAACCAATGGCCAGCAAACCCGTGGTACACACAACAACTGCGGTAATGGCTATACCCCTTGGGGCACTTACCTGACAACAGAAGAAAACTTCATTGGTTACTTTGCTCGTGCAAAAGACGATGATGCCAAACGTAGTCCGGCTGAAATTGTGGCACTCAACCGTTATGGCCTAAAAGCGGGTGCGAACTCGCGCTATGGTTGGGAAACAGCGATTGGAAGTAATGAGTCTCAAGATTTATATGACCGTTGGTCGGCGAATGTTACCGGTACTCAGGCAGCAGAAGATTATCGTAATGGTCCAAACACCTTTGGTTGGATTGTCGAAATCGATCCATTTGACCGTCGTGAAAACCCCGTAAAACGTACAGCACTGGGTCGCTTTGCACATGAAGACTGCCGTGCAAGTCGCTTACGTGAAGATGACAACCTTGCGTTTTACATGGGCGATGACTCGCGCGGTGAATACATCTATAAATTTGTATCAGACCAAAAATGGAATAAAAAAGATGTCAACGGTGGCTATGCCGCGGGCGACAAATACATGAACAACGGTAAGTTATACGTCGCCAAATTTAACAATGACGGCAAAGGTCAATGGATTGAATTGAGCTATAACGTCAATGGTTTAAACCAAAGCAACAGCGTTTATCCGTTTAGCTCACAAGCAGATGTTCTGACCTTCGCACGTCTTGCCGCAGATGCTGTCGGTGCTACCAAAATGGACCGTCCTGAATGGGTCGCTGTGCATCCAGACAATGGTGAAGTCTATGTGACCCTCACCAATAACTCGAACCGTGGTACGACGCATGCACTAGATGCTGCCAACCCTCGTAACTACACCGACCCTGAAGGTGGTAAAGGCAACGTCAACGGTCATATTATCCGTTTCCGTGAAGATGGGGATACAACCACAGCGCTCAGCTTTACTTGGGATATTTACCTGTTTGGTGCTGAAGCAAAAATGGCGAGCAACATTAACTTATCCGGTTTAAATGACAATAACGACTTGTCATCACCTGATGGGATGTGGTTCGACCCACGTGGTGTGTTATGGATTCAAACCGATGACGGTGCTTATACCGATACCACCAACTGTATGATGCTTGCTGCACTTCCAGGTCAAGTCGGTGATGGCACAAAAGCCACGACATCATCGGGTCAAGAAACCATTGTGGGTGCAAAACTGAATGATGAAAACTTACGTCGCTTCCTGACTGGACCTAAAGAATGTGAAATCACAGGTGTGACGATGACACCTGACTACAAAGCGATTTTTATCAATGTGCAACATCCCGGTGAAGATTCAGCATCCTATTCTGAACCGACCAGCCACTGGCCTGCATCACAAACCAATGCAGCAGCGACTTCACGTCCTCGCTCAGCGACCGTAGTCATCACCCGTAAAGATGGTGGGGTGATTGCTGGCGAAGCGGTAGAACAAGCTCAGCCAACGCAAAAAACCGCATAAGACACCTCTAAAAAATAAGCCGACGAATCGTCGGCTTTTTTTTATGGCTTTAAATGCACTTCTATCTGGGTGATCTGTCCTTGTTGCTCACCCTGCTGCTGTTTTTCCTGCCAATGCCACTGTGAATCCCGCATACACAATAAATTTGAACAGCGGGTGCCATACACCGGACTTTGAATAAAGGTTGAAGACAGCAAATGTTCCATTTCCGCCTGAATCCCAGTATTGGGTAACAATGATGGAATGATTTTACGTTCATCTTCCAAAATATCCCACGCAGCAGCGTCTATATCCGCCTGTGGTTGCTGGCTTTGTAGCATCGGCAAAAATTCTTGCGTGAAACGTTTACGTAAATGTCGGGTCTTTTCCCAATGTTCAGTCATTAAACCATTAGATGTGACATACACCCCTTTGGCTAAGACTTGTGGCGCTTCACCGCGATTACTCATATAAACGGCTTGAGTGGCATCGCCAACGAATAAATTAAAGCCAGCATAATTACATTGGATTTGTTCCAGTGCTTGCGCAAACCGAATGGGCGTTTGCTCAGATTCTAAAAATTGCTGAATCAAAGCGCCACGTGAAGTGGGATATGTGGTCTGATCACGACCATCACGAAAATTGGTCACAATCGCCCAACGCCCTTGAGCGGTTATCCCCATCCATGTTCCACCAGACTGTAAGTCCTGCCCTGCAATAATCGGACTATCTACCCATTGCTTTAGGCCTGCCGTCGGTCGATGATAAAACTCATCACGATTCGAAATCAGGCAGAGTGGCATGTCATCCAAGACCTGCCAAGCAAAAGCCACAATGCACATATTCAACTCTCAATATCTTTACACATTGAATGTACAACATTTTTCAGCACATTAAGCTAAAATCTGTGCAAAACATAATGACAAGGAACAGCAATGCTGACATATCCAAATATCGACCCTGTGGCGATATCACTGGGGCCACTACAAGTTCACTGGTATGGTCTGATGTATTTATTGGCCTTTTTATTTGCATGGGGCTTGGCAAGCTACCGTGCAAAACAACGTGACGGCTGGAACGCAGAAATGGTCTCTGACCTGATTTTCTACGGTGCATTGGGTGTCGTGATTGGTGGACGCTTTGGCTATGTCTTCTTTTATGGTTTCGATCAATTCCTTGCCAACCCACTGTGGCTGTTCCAAGTTTGGACAGGCGGCATGAGCTTCCATGGCGGTTTCCTTGGTGTCATGATTGCCATGTTACTGTGGTGCAAAAAATATAAAATGACCTGGTTTCAAACCCTCGACTTTATTGCACCCTGCGTTCCGACAGGCTTAATGTTTGGTCGTATTGGGAACTTTATTGGTGGCGAACTGTATGGTCGTGCAGTGACTGACCCAAATTTTGCTTTCGGCATGATCTTCCCGACCGATCCACTTCAGTTGGTGCGCCATCCGTCGCAGCTTTATCAAGCCCTCTGTGAAGGTTTAATTCTGTTTATCGTGCTGTGGTGGTTTAGTTCAAAACCTCGTCCACGTTATGCCGTTTCAGCTTTGTTCCTCATCGGATATGGTATCGCACGCTTCACCGTTGAATTCTTCCGTGAGCCGGACAATGGTCAACTGTTCATTGGATGGATGAGTAAAGGTCAGTTCCTGACGGTTCCGATGATTCTGATTGGCCTATGGATGATGTGGTATGCCTACCAGAAAAAAATCTATGACTGGGGTCCACAAAAGAATCACTAATATTTTCTAAATGTCTTTAAGCAAGCGAGGTTTAAGCCTCGCTTTTTTATGCGCTGAAATTTACTCCTTCATACGCATTTACTGGACATGAAGTGACTGAATTAGACAACTGATCTGTGCTAAAGTTTATTCAGCTTATTTTTAAACTATCGATCCATGCTTGAATTTTGGTTTAACCCCAGCGTTTCTGTACTTAAAAAAATCCTGTTTTTTATTGCGATGGTCGTACTGACCGGTGTTCTGTATTGGATGGCCCCCCTAACACTTCAAGCCATTCTCATGTTCATGGGTACAGGCGTGATTTTCCTGATTTGTCGTTATTGCAAGATTTATTTTGCAGCAAAAAACCCAACAGGTTTGCTCTATCGTTTATTGACCTGGATACCGATTGCACTGCTGTTAGCATTGGTTTTTATCAACATGAATAAGGGTGAAATTTTGATTCCGGGTGCTCAAGGCATTGGCTTTATGGCTTTGGCGATCTGCCTGCTCTCCCCGATTTCACTGCTGAATAAAAACGAGAACACTTCGCCCGAAGGTAAAGTTTAAATGCTGACGTTTTGGTACTCTGAGCGCTGTAACCGACAAATCAAGCTCTTCATTTGTATCAGTACCTGTGTGCTTATTTTTCTATGCGCTGAACAAAAACAACTAGATCCCCGCTTTGCGGGCTTCAGTTTAGGGATTGGTTTGATGATTGATCTGCTTTATAAGCTCAGACAAGACAAACTAAAAACACTGTCTCCGTCATTAAAATGCGGTTTGGCTAGTTTGCCAATTTTATGTTTAGTGTGCTTAATTTATTTTCTACTCAATGAGCAACGCTGGATTTTAGCGCTGCAATGTGTGGGCTTTGCTGCAATTGGATTATTTATCGTCTCGATCTACAGTCAGCGTGCAAAAAGGTTTGAAGACTAACCTTTTTTGCAGCCATGGGCTTTAATCTGCTAAGCGGTAATAGCTGTATTTCACATTTGGAGTTCGATAGACCGCATAGCCCGCTTGACGATAATCAGACACCCAGTCCTTACCTGAATATGCTGCGATATGACCATAACGACTACTTTGATTGCGGTCGATAATATAAATATCGCCTTTCTTTGGTCGATCAAACGCTAAATTAATTTTTTGATAACCAATTTTTTGTAATGTGCTGCCCCAGTCTGCTGCAGCAACGGGGTGACCGTTAAAACGTGCCCCAGCGGACTCAAGTGCTAGACGAACACTGCGGGCACATTTCTGAGTACTTCTTTGGCGGGTAATGCCTTGTAAAAATCCAGTCAAACGATCGATATCGATACGCTGACCATTTCGGGATACCACATTTTTAGTCGCTGCTTTTTGAGTGGTATTGGACTTGCCCGTATTTTTACTCGCCTGAGAACGAATTATGATATTTGCCTGAACTGGAGCATGCACTTCACTCAAGTTTACATTGTGATCATAAGCCATTCTTTAACCCACACTCCCGCCTACATTTAGACATTCAAAATTTTAACGAGGGTGATAGTACCGCGTAAATCATGTTTTTTCATGTAAAAAATGTAAGATTTCTTAAACAAATCTTCACATTTAAATACGACCGTCTATTTTTAATTCAAATAGATTTATTTTTGATATCAAACTCTTATTCAGAAATAATAACCCAAAATCATCTCTTCACAATGAGAAAAATCACGTGTATTTTTTAATCAAACTTATCTGTATTTTTTTCAACGCTGCGAATGTAAAATCGCTTAATATGTAAACAATAGAGCTTAAGTTTTCTAAGCTCATGCTTGATTTAACAGACATATTGTCTCGTTAACGCTTGATGTAATTGTTATTAATAGACCTCTTCAACTCAGAAAATCCAGCGCTTGTTGCCTGCAAAATTTTCTCATCACCCAATAAACACCGTATGCTTTTGATTTTTTAAACCCGACCATATTCAAGTGCCCATCGCAGTTCCTTCCTCACGCAAAACAAGCTAATATGTGCCACAAGAAATTTAGCAAATTATGAGAGAGACATGCGCCAGTATTTAGACCTTTTACAACACATTCTCGACAACGGCGGCGACAAGGGCGACCGTACGGGTACGGGAACACGTTCTGTATTTGGTCATCAAATGCGCTTCGATCTTTCTCAAGGTTTCCCTTTACTCACCACCAAGAAAGTTCATTTCCGCTCTATCGTGATTGAACTGTTGTGGTTCCTTAAAGGCGATACCAATGTTCAATATTTGCAAGACAATAAAGTCTCGATTTGGGATGAATGGTCTACAGCAGAACAAACTGCACGCTTCGGTCGTCCTGCCGGAGAATTAGGTCCTGTTTACGGTCATCAATGGCGTAATTTCGGTGCAACCAAAAAAGCCGATGGCCTATATGAACAAGATGGTTTTGACCAAATTAAATGGTTGGTCAATGAAATCAAAACCAATCCTAACTCACGTCGTCTAATCGTGTCTGGTTGGAACCCAAATGAGGCAGGTAATGTTGCATTGCCACCATGCCATACCTTGTTTCAATTTTTTGTTCAAAACGGAAAATTATCTTGCCAATTATATCAACGTAGTGCTGACGTTTTCCTTTTATTCCCCCATATTAAAAATGCACAGTACGGAACTTTAGCAGCATAAGAACTCTTACATATCTTTGTTTATAGTGACGTTGAATTTTGCACAATATGTTGTATAACTTAATCAGTGTATTAATTTGGCGTAAATTATGGATGTCAAAATTTGTTCTAATACAAGTTTAGACTTATCAAATTCTTTCTTGCATAGTCAAATCTCAAACTTACCACTAAAACAATCAGTGAAAGTAAACGGTGTTGGGGTATTTGACGATAACGGTAAGATCCTGCCTCTTATTTCCGAATATTTATCATATCAACACAAACATAAAAAAATTGCTTATAAGTCAGTAGATACCTACGGTAAAAATTTAACTTACTTTTTGAAGTATATTCGTAATCGTCCTGATTATGACGATGATGAATCCGATGAGGTATTTACTACAGTTCCTAGATATGTAATTCAAGAATATCTAACGTTCTTAATTCGAGATGGAGAAAAGAGCTCATCTACGATTAGAAATCGTGATGCCACTATTCGTGCTTTCATGGAGTTTCTCTGTGACTCTATAGAAGGTCGCGAACAGCTCAGAAAAGACAATCCATATAGCAATGGATACCTTTCAAATCCACCCAAACGAATCCCCATTAACTCTTGTACTCTAGATGATCTCGCCACATTAATAGAATGTACTTCCTTTGAAAGAGAAAGGGTGTTACTACAATTTCTATATGATTCTGGCTTACGTCGTTCAGAATTACCTAGAGTTACTCTTGAAGATTTCTGGAACGCTGCTAACTTTAATTCTGAAAAGTTTATTGCTAACGATTCCGACCAACCTATTCAGGCCAATTATATCCCTTTAGAAGTTAAAGGTAGCAAAGGTCGAGCAAATCAAATCAAACCTCGTTGGACCTTAATTAGTTCAGCTACCATTAAACGTATACAAAAGTATCACGCATCACTTTTATATAAGAAGTATGCGCGCAAATACACCACTCCAGCAGAAACCCCAGCATTCTTTAATGCTAACGGCACGCCCTTTACTCCAAGTTCAATCACCAAATTACTTGAACGCGTAAGTAAACGTGCAATTAAACAAGGTAGACTTCAAAGGATAATTTCTCCACACAAGCTACGACATGGCAATGCTTATGCAATATTACAATCCAATGATTTAGGAACTGACTATCTTGATAGGCTCGTTATTGTTCAAAAAAGCTTTGGACATAATCATCTTAGTACTACACAGATGTATACGAGTATTCCTCAGGATATTTATAACAGTATGTGTGATGAGAATGGAGAACTATTAACTAGAGCCGAAAAAATGGAGCGCTTAAGTAAAGCCACACAATTAAAATTTGGGATCAGAGACATCAAATGAATAAAGTTAAAGATGTTAAATCTGTGGTTATAAAATGGGTTTCGACAGTATCTGAAGATGTAGATGCATTGTGGGAAATACCAATTAGCAAGGCTAATATACCTATAGGTTTTAATGTAGATGTCAATTATATCCAACGTACTCTTAATATTTCACGATCTGCAGCACATCAATATCGAGAGTATGCCTACCCATTGATTGAAAAAATGATTCAAGAAGGAATTTTAGTAATTCCAGAGGGGACTTACGAAATTGCAGCTATTGAAAATCGAAGAAAGTTAATTAATTGGTATCGGCAGTTATCCTTAGAAGAGAAAAAATTATTACCTATTTTTGGTAATAAAATTGCGCTCGGTCAAATGTTTTTAAATCAGTGCCCAATAACTAAAGGATGCTTAAGATTCAGTCTAGTTAAAGAAGCATGGAACTTTATCCATCAAGATCTTGAAAAAATTGGACTAATCAGTGCGAATTATAAAAGTGTTGCCCAAAGATCAGCTCAAAAAAAACTTTCTCAAGAAAACAACTCTGAAAATCAGAAAGAGCATTTTAAAAGGTTAGCCGCGACAAAGTTAAATATTTCTACTGACTTCTTTGAACCTTCAAAACTGGAACCATTTATCCAAGTTGAACAACTTTTTGCCTCGCAAAGTAATACCGTAGCATCGGAATCTGGTAAAAGTAACTTTCAAATTGCATATGTTCAATTTATTGAATTCTTATCTGAATTTTATGGACATAAGCCTTTAAAAATTAAGGAGGTTTTTAACGAACATTTACTATCAAGATATCGAAAGTATTTAGAACAGAAAATAATTAATAAAAAAATATCAAGTTCTCACGCCAATACAATTTTAAGTTCAGTACGTATCTCATTGAATAGATTAGTTCAAATACAAGATATTGGTTACAGTTTTTATGATGTAAATGGGTTTCATACTAGTAGAGAAACCGATTTAAAAAAGCCATTCTCGAAGAATGAACGACTCCAAATACTTGATGCCATTGAAAAGGGTTTACAGGAATCTAGAGCAAATCTATCACCTTATAAAAAGGTTGGTGTTGGTAAAAACCCTCTTGATAGTAACGGAGCTAGGATACGAGGGCTATCAACACTAGATAATGCACGATGGCTCTTTGAAAATCCGTTAGATTGCAAGCCTGTTCATCATAGTACAGCTCAATCACCTATTGAAAAGGCTTTTCTACAAATCATAAGCAATTCAGATAAAGGCTTAATAGAGGTATATAACGAATGGGGAGTCACCCCAATGATCGGAGCCGATTTATTATTACCTTATCTTTTAAAGCTGGCCCAAGTTACAGGTTTAAATACAGACTCTTTACTCTCTCTCACTCTAGATGATTATGAGCCTTGCCACCCAGCTACGTCACGACCTTGTCTCCGATATTGGAAAGAGAGGTCTGATGGATTTAAGGAATATCACCTTGATCTTTTCAAAGCTGAACTGACTTGGCTTACATCAACACAAGCCAACGTTGTAAAAGAAATTTTTCAAGAAGTAATTCAATTGACGAATAGTATGAGACAAGAAATTGAAGATGAAACTATCAGAAAGAGGTTGTTTATTTATCAATCAAACAGTACAAAAAAGCATGGGAGAATTTCTCCTCTGTTAGGAATGGAAGATAAAAATGCAAAGAAACTGGGAGACCATCTTTCTAGGTTTGTTGACAAATACAATTTAAAGAATGACCAAGGAGAGCCCTTAACATTGACCTTAAGTCGGTTTAGACCGACTTTTGTAAGTGAAATGCTTGATAATGGTGTATCTCTACGCGAAATCCAACTTATGTTAGGACACTCATCGATCCAAACAACTATTGGTTATTTAGACTCTTTAGACTTTAATTCAATAAGTAGAAAGAAAATTAATGATAAGTTGAGTGAAATACATCTATCTACTTTAGAACAGAAAACTAAAAAATTACCAGAAAAGATAGAGCTAAAAGATAAAAAAGAATCGGTGATAACTTTTCATACTCCTTTAGCTGAATGCAAAAATATTTTCGACCCTCCCGACTTTGTAAAAAAATTATCCTCGTATGTACCGGGTACCCCATGTTCTCAATACAACAAATGTCTAGGTTGTGACAATGTCATCATCACTGCTAAAAATCTTCCTGAAATTTTTGCAATGAAACGTGATTACACCCTGCTAACCCAACATACCCGTGTTATGGACACACCTTACGGGCATGTCATTAAAGAAAATCTAAAACTTATAGAAAGTATTCTAGATCCAGAATTATCTAGTTTTTCGATACAAGAATTAGAACAGGGACAAAGATTATCTGAATATATAGAAACGACAATATTGGTTGATGGAGCACTTTAATGGATAGTGAAGAAATATTAAATGTTCTCACAAGTTTTTCAAAATATCGTACCAATATTTTGAAGAGGCTGGATCCTATTAAAGATCCAATCTCTGAATATTCTCAGCAAGAAGATACTGATTCTACTTCAGCATATATGAATCTTCTTATGGAAAAACCTATATCCCAAAAATCAAGATTCTCAGATAATGTTTGGGATTTTAATAATGAATATCCTAATGCTGCACGAAATGTCCAAGGTGCAAAACTGCGAATTAATTTTGCTAAGTTCCCAGATATTCCAGTATTTATTTTAATCGAATTGAAAATTATTTTTGAGCTTGCCTTACTCAACAATCTAATTTTTAAGCCTCAAAATACAGGTAAAAAAAGCCGCATAAAAGAAATTATAAAAGCCAACTCATTGATACCAATTTTTGAAAGTGGCCTAGAGTTCGTTAATGAAATATTCAAACAAGCATCTTATGAATTTGGCAATGAGTTTGTTCACTCACAGATCAAAACATTATCAGATATAACACCAGAGCTATATTACAAAGCTGCTCAAAATTATAAACGTGTGAAAGGCAAAGAATTAGATATATTCTTTAAATATCTACGTCATCCAGCTTCTCGTCAGTATGTATTTAAAGAACCTCTTACTTATGTAGAATTAAATAGCTTGGAATGGAATAAAGTAACCTTAGCTGCAAAAACGAAGAAGCAGCAAGTACTGCCTGATTTAGTATTTGAATCTCTATCAAGAATTGCTTCTTTTATTGTAGTTGACTTTTTAAATGCTATAGGGGATCGAGAGAAAATATCGGATACTAATTCTTTAGAAAGGTTCAATACAAGTAATCACTCTTCATGGGCAAGTCAACAGAGGGTTACTCATGAGATTCTCCAAGCTTACACTGCACTCAGATTGAGAGACAAAGGATACTCCTCAAAATTTGTCACAAGTCTAATCAAACCTTATGATTGGATGAAAAACAATAAGTCCGATGTATTTGGAGGACTGACTTTACGTAAAGAATTGAGAAAATGGGGTTATGAATTAGATAGTCTTCGAAGGTATTTCAACCTCGTATCTTATTCATGCCTTTACTTAGTTGGTCAATATACTGGAATGAGGCCTTCCGAACTATCAGAGGTAAAAGTAGAAAATTGCTCATGCTTAGTTCAAGGAGATGGGGTCTGGCTCATTGAAAGTATTGTCAAAAAGCATAGAGAAGAAATTACTACAGGATTGTTTGACGATAGATGGGTTGCGATACCAATTGTTAGAGACGCAATATTAGCAGCTTCTTATATTGCTAAAATTAAGGCTTCACCTTATTTAGTTTCGAGTGTAGATACTGTTAGCCCTGGCGATCTACCTAAATCAATGCAAAGTCAGGGTATTAAACACCAGATGGATATTTTTCTTAATCTTTTATTAGATAAAAACACAGCCCATCAAATCAATTTTAACGCTTATATGTTAAGACACACATTAACATATCAGTTATTTAGAGCTGAAGTAGGTCTACCTTTAATATCTTTCCAACTAAAGCATTTCGTGGATAGTATCTCTAAATATACATTTGCTGGAGCCACTTCTTCGGCAACTCTTGGCTATGGTGAAATTGGAGAAATGTTAACAAAAAATGGGCATCGACAAGGAGATAATAGATCTTTACGTCGAGCAGCAGAATTAGAGGCAATTAAAGCTGCTCATAATCCGAATGGAATATATTATGGGGGTAAAGCGAAAGAGCATAAAGAAAATTTAATTAAAACATTTCAAGGATATATGGCTTCAGGCTATAGTGAAGAAGAAGTGTATGAGGCTATGGCTGACCAAGGTGTAGCTGTTGTATATATGGGACAGGGCCTTTGCTATGGTGGTAAACAGGAGGAATATGATCCAACTTTACCATGTCTTGGTTCAATGCGCTGTAACCCCGTTAGATGCAAACAAGCGATAATTACCAGCAAGTATGCTCCTAAATGGCGTGAAATTTATAGCTTGAATAAAGCAAATCTCAATAAACCAGAATATGCTCATAGTTCTGAACAAATACTAGCAGTAATTAATGAAGCCGCCATGGTTTTAAAAATGCTGGGTGAGGAGGTTGAGATATGAATCATCAAGCTTATGACCAAAAGAATAAAGCAGACTTTAATGACTACACGTCTACTCTCGAAAAGGCTTTAAAAGAAATTGAAAACAATAAGAATCTAAAGGCATCTGTAGCTCAACTTGAAAGAATGACAGGAATTCATCGAAATACCATCTCAAACCGAGAATGGCCTGTCAAAAAACTTAAGGAAATCAAAAAAGAAAGAGAAAAAGAGAAATTACGTGAAGAACAATCATGTTTGCAGACTGAACCATTGGACAAGAAATTAACTCAAGTACAAAACGAAGTTATCTACTGGTTTAGTATGTACCAAGAGATGAAAGTTTTTTTTGAGAATACTAAGCAACAGCTAAAAAAAGCAAAAGAATCTCGGGATTATTATGAGAAGTTATATAAATCAGGTCAAAAATCATTTATAACCGCTGAGCAAGAGATTGAAAGATTAAAAGATTTACTAGAACAAAATGGAATTAGTCCTGATCAGTTCAAAAATTAATTATAAGAATATCAATTTACCCATTTTGATTAATTAAATATTAATCAAAATGGGTAATCTTAGAAGATTATAGTCTGATGGCCAAATTTGCATTATCAATGCACATTAGCTTTCCATCTATTACTTATACAGAAAATGGATAGGCGATAGGCTCATGATATCGATAGCCTTCAACCTCAAAGTCATCCAATGTTACCCATGTTTCAATATCCTCTAAGCTTTTGATATCCGGATTAATATGAAGCTTTGGAGATGGATAAGGTTCACGTTTTAATTGCACATCACGCATGAGTTCTAATTGATCCTCATAAATATGTGCATTCACAATTTTATGATAAGCCTTTCCTGCTTTATGCCCCGTGATTTGAGCCATCAGAGCAAGTAAAGTGAAAACTTGAATCTGATTAAAGTTTTGACCTAACGGTACATCACATGAACGTTGAGATGAAGTTAAATAAAGAGTATCTCCTACCAAAGAAAAGGTATGAGTATGCATACATGGGCGTAAGCACCCCATATCAAACTCACCTGGGTTATAAAAAGTTAGAATTTCACCACGATCATCAATGCCATTGCGTAAGTCATCGTAGATTTTACGAAGTTGGTCAAACTCTTTGCCTTCGGAGTTACGCCAATGACGTCCTTGAACTCCATAAACGCGCCCCATATCATCTTGACCTTTACGATGGGGGTTAGCTAGCCAAGCTCCATTTTCGTTAGCATTCGCATTCCAAGTATTGCAGCCAATAGCTCGGAATTGAGCAGCATTGTCATATCCTCGTAGGTAGCCTAATAGCTCTGCAATAGCTGCTTTCCAATAACTTTTTCGAGTCGTCACTAAAGGAAATTCATTTGCCCCTACGTTGTACTCTAAATCAGCATTAATAACGGTTAAACAACGCTTTCCAGTTCGTTCATTTTCAACCCATATGCCTTCATCAACTATGCGTTGACACAAATCTAGATACTGCTTCATTCAACCACCTTAATTTCACTTCCCTCTTAATAGGTCATCTATACCCATGAAGTTATTAGATTAAGCTAGATTAATTCACTTTCGCTTCAAATCTTAAAAATTCAGGACTACAAATTATTCTATTACGAGGCTCTTTCTATTATAGAGTTTCTTCATCTAGTTCTACAAACTTGTTTCAATAGGGGTAAAATTCAATGCATGTAATTTTGGGTAACTCCAAATCAAGATATATTACTAACAATTAGTTTGGCTTTAAAAAGCTCATAAATGAGCTTTTATTTATTAAAAAACTTTTCTATAAGCCTCAGAGCGACACTAGCACTCATAAAGCTACAATAGTTGTGAAAATCATCATCTTTTGCTCTATCGGCTAAATCAGAAACAGATTTAATGCAAATAGCTTTCGTCGTTTGTCCATAGTGATTAGCGCAACTGTAATAAAGACCATAACATTCCATGTCTATAGCAGCCATTTTTCTGTGCTGACCTCTGAATACTTTTTGTATATCAGCAGAAGCAACAACTGAACTCCCAGAAACCATAGGCGCAGATACTAATTTAGGGTGATTCTGAGGTCTAAATTCCTTGTAATTTTCGTAGAAGGAACGCATTTCGCTATCAATTGTCTTAGCTATAGCAACTAATTCATAATCTGCCTCTTTGGCATCAGATGCAGATTGTAATGCCCCATCTTCTGTCCATTTTCCTGCTTGCCAATCCCAACTCTTATCAGCTACAACAACATCACCTACTGAAACTGCATCTGCAAACCCACCACATATACCAGTCATGATTAACACTCTCGGTTTGAAGCTTTTTAACACAACTTCCGTTGAATGTGTCGCTGCAATTGGTCCCATTTGATTGAGATGGGCACATGCAATTTTTAATGTTTTACCACTAACTAAATTCAATTGCCCTGTTTTATAGTTGATGTTTGATCCGAGTAGCTTTTCCTCTGAGAGACTAAGTGGCCAATTTTTATAAACAGCCTCTAATTCAGGTTTTCTTAGAGCATTTAAAATCACTACATCATAATTAAATGATGTATTCTCACTCTCCGTTCTTAATACTCGTTGCACAAACTGTTGAAGAGCATTTTTCCACTGCTCCTGATCTGGTGAGACGTGCAACACACTTGTAACTAACTCTCTAAACTGATCATCAACAGCATTAAGTGTTTCTTGACATGCTGTAACACCTAGAATATGTGTAGGAGTTGGAAAAACTCGATCTTCAACTATTTGTCTAAGCAGGTTAATGCTGCTATCAGCAGATGGTTTTGCCCCCCCTCGCGCTGGCAATAATACATCTATGAGCATTAAATCAAATTTATATTGATTTAATTTTCTACTTGCATCTGCAGCGTCTTTAGCAATCAATAAATCATTTTCATCTATTCCTTGCCCAATCAAAAATCGTCTAAGTTGATTAATTTTTAAGTCACAATCATCTATAAGTAGTACATGCATTATTTTTTAGCTACCAAATTAATTTTTTCTAAAACTTCAACCAAAGCAGTTTGCCATGGTCCATATTGTCCAGTGTAATGAATAACCCCTAAAAATCGTTGATCTAGCTCCTGTTCCAATATTTCTTGCAATCCTCTAGGATCACGTTTTTCTTTGATTTGAGGTAACGTGAATTCTTCATATTGAGTAAGAACAACACTATATGTATCTTCAGTTTCACTATCAATAAATCTCAAAACGTCTGCTCCACCAAAACCTAGTGGCCGACCTCCGCCCAATCGGTCTTTAGCGATATCAAATGTCGGAATTGACATATCTACTACAGCGAGCACAATTTCCCTATTCGATATTTCAGTAATTGCACTCGATAAAGATTCAACCGTTATTATCTGGACATCTGGACTTAATATCGATCTAAGAAATGATAGAATCGAGTTTAATTTTGGCTTATCGTCTTCAATAACTAGTACGTTTTTTTCATTATACATGAGCTTCGAAACGTCCTTCACGTTCAAAAAGTTGAATTGTTATCTGCACAAACCATCGCGAATTTTTTAAGCCAAAATCAAAAGGATTTGGACACTGTGTTTTTTTCACAGATCTGACAATTCTACGAAGTTTAGGAAAACCAGAACCTCCCTCCTTACTGACTAAGTGAATAGGCAAGGTATTAGCAATGTATTTCTCTTTTAAACGATCAATTTCACTCTGTGTTAATTCACGTAATTTATCCTCCGATAAATCACTATAGACTATTAAAGTTAACAGCTTATTTGAATCATTAAATTCAGTTTCAATGTCGATATTTTTCAAATCTGATCCGAGACCTGAATGCTTCCAAGCATTTTCAAAGATCACAAATAGACAATCTGTTATAACGGCTAGAGCTGTAGTTGTCAGAGAAATTTTAATAGTATCTTGATGGTGGAAATTTGCATCCAACGCTCTGTAAACATTTTGTGTTGCTGCTTGTGCAATATTAATAGCATCAGGTAACTGAAAATCTTCATCATTAGCATGATTCGGTAATCGGAACCAATCTGAAACAACATCGCATTGCGTCTGAGTATCAGTTGAAATCCGCTGAAGCATCGTTATCAGTGGCAATAAATCAGATCCAATATTCAAACTTCTAAATTTAGAAATCAATCCATCAAATTCATTTTTAATTTTCTCTTTAAAATCATTGGTAATATACAAATTAATATCTTTTAGCCCTAAATCAACTAAAGATTTCCAAAACAAAAAGTAACAACTAGCAAGGAAGGCTGAGAATGATAAATTTGTTTCATCAAAATCATCCAACATACCCGTAATCACTTTCAAAAATTCCTTGTTAAACCAATATTTAAATGCTCCACGGGGTTTTTCTTTAGAATTAATTTGAACAAAATCATTTACTAACTCATCTACTAAAAATTTCACTTTTTTAGAGAAATCCTCAAGAATAGCTAAAATTTCCTCTAGAGTTAGATGATTAAATTCTAAACTGTCAGACCATTCATTAACGAACTCACGCTTAGATATATCACCTGAAAAATATAGCAGTCTTTTTTCTTCCAAAGGTCCAAGAATAGTACCCCTTAAACTACCATGTCTAATTCTTAAGCTTAGATAACAATCTAATCCATCTGTAGGATCAGTTAAAAAACGTTTATATAATCGATCAATAATATCTATTAACATTGCAGATGAAATACTTGGCTGACCATCCGATACATCTTGAAGTAATTGAAGATGCTTAGCATCCACTGAGAATTGACTGACAATATCATCTATAAAACGTGTACCAGAAGACGAGCTTTTCGTAGCAATCCAACGATTAAAATCAGTTAAAATTTCTGATTCTGCCCATCTATTGATTGCTGATTCATTAACAAAAACCCTTGTTTGATTAATTGTTTTTAAACCTTTTTGCAACGTCTGATCAAAGGTCAAATCTTTAATTTCATCAGTATATTTTGTAGCATTCTTTTTATCATTATCCCACTGTAGTAATAGTTGCAGAACCTCAATACGTTCTTGTCTAATTTTTTCTGTCGTATCTAAATCATCACAGAGTGAAAGATTTTCATCTACCCATACATTAAGAAAAAAGTGGATAATTATTTTCTTAAGATCTTCATTATTATAAAATAATTCATTAATATTCTCTCTAATACCATTAACAATTATAGAGCGACAAGCCATTTTACATATATATGCGATACCTTCATTATCCGTAAGCTGATATGTATAATGTGCAATTAGACCAACTTTCAAAAAATCTAAATTTTTAAAAAATTTCCATTTTCTATTATCAAATATATCAGAAACCTTAAATTCATTTATGATACGAGGTGAATCAATCACCCATTCATTAATTAAATCAATTGCTTCAATTACTTGATTTTTTTCATTAAATATTGCCAACCTAAACTTAGCAACCTCTCTTGACCAAAAGCCACCAAAACTATCCAACTCATTTAATAAAATGTCCAATAATTCATATTGTGCCTTCGAAAATAAATAATCTGCTAACCATAGAAAAATGACATTTCTACTAACTTTATTATCTAGTTTACCTTCTACAAACCCAAGCACACTCTCGACTATTTCATTGTTTTCTTTAGAAAAATATTCTTTCAAAAGTTTTATACCAACATCAAAAGAGAATGTTGTTATATCTTCCAAAGTGAAATTACTACTGAATATGAAATGGTTAGGGCTTTGATTATACCCAATGTCATTAGACACAAAATGTACAGTTGAATTAAGTACAACTTGGCCTATATCTAAGTTTTTATAATTAACTGCAATCTTAAATAAATTATCAATCTCATCTTGAGCACCATTACCTTGATGCTCACATTTTTTTATTAAACTTTTAATATTACCTATTAAAGAATTATCTTCTTCTAATTCTTCTACTGAACTGAAATTTAATGCTTTTAAAAAATCATTTTCTTTAATTTCAGTAAAAAAATTCACATCATCACTAATAATTAATTTCAAATATTTATTAAGTCTAGGATCATTAACTCCAGCTTCAATTAATTTTATTATAATTTTCCCAACATTAGGTTTTAAATGTTCTAAATCTTTACTAATTTGAACATAAAGAATAGCCTCAATAAAAATCTCATAATAATCAACTAATGATGATGTAATTTCTTTAGACAGCAATAATGGAAGATTTTCTTCTATGTTATTAATGGTGTTAAAAGCCCGATATTCTAAATATGGAATTACCCATGAATCCATACCTTTTAGCCGAGGAAATGAGTTTTGACACTTCCCATAGAATGCATAAAATGAAAAGGTTTCATCACAACGATCACTTAGAATTTCGTATATCAGACCGTTTATCTTTCTACCTGACGCACTAATTAACGGGCTTAACCATTGACTAAGGCTTTCCATTCCATGAAGACGATGGTCGATAATACATCTAAGTTCAATAGCCCAAAAAGTCCAGCCATGTTGATCAATAAATGAATCTATTAATTGTCTGGCTTCACAGAATTTATCTTCTAGAATTAAATTTTGTGTAGCATTCCTAATTTCTAAATATTGATTGAGACTATTTGCTTGTGATTCTAACCAATAAGCAGCCCAATACAGCTCGTTTTTTAATGATAAGGGTTCTAATCCAATAAAGTGCCCTACTAATTTTTCTGATTTATCTTTACCTAAACTCAGAAATACATTCGCATCATCATACCCAAAGATACAAAATTGCTTTATACACTCCTTATATTCAGCTATCGAAGCACTCTTTCTTAAATTGCTCAACGTTTCTAAAGGGGTTTTTCTAAGCGCTTGCCCCTTTCTAAAGGCAAGTTTAGCTTGAGATATCTTTATAGGTTTTTTTTTAGCCATATTGATTTATTAATTAAAAGTTTCACTAAATTTTATCATTTTTTTCATAAACTTAATATTCATATAACAGCTTGAAATACGTATCATGGAAAGATTACAAGGCGGTCACTCAGGATTTAAAAGCCGTTTATCAGTCACCTACTGAAGAGGCAGCCTTGATGGCCTTGGATCAATTCGCCCAAACATGGGATGACAAGTACCCACAGATCAGCAAAAGCTGGCGTACACACTGGGAGAATCTAAATACCTTCTTTGCTTATCCAGCCGAGATACGCAAAGCCATCTATACCACCAATGCGATCGAATCATTAAACAGCGTAATACGTCAGGCGATCAAAAAGCGTAAAGTCTTTCCAACGGATGATTCTGTACGTAAAGTGATTTACCTGGCAATTGATGCAGCGTCTAAAAAGTGGAATATGCCTATTCGCGACTGGCGTTTAGCCATGAGCCGCTTTATTATTGAATTCGGTGACCGCTTAAGCAATCGCCTTTAAATTTATGAAAAGCAATTACACAAAATTATTTACAGGCTCAGTAGGGTAGTCTTAATTTGCATTATTTAATCCCTAGTAATTTTTTATATCTTGCATTGTCTTCTTTCAAAACATCCCTACAGTCTCTACCTACTTCTCTATTATTCTTCTCAATTTCTTTTTCCGCAGATTTTATATATGTTCTATAAGCGTAGTCGTCACTTATTCCTGCATTAATTACTTTTAAATTTCTTTGTATTTGGGCTATAAAATTATAATGAACGAAATTTGACCTGCACAGATTAGCTTTTCTATCTAATTCATCTCTAGATCTTACATAGATTTGCCTATCCCGCATCTGAAGTTGTTCATACAAAGCAAACTCACGTACAACTTGTTCACGACTAGTTAATTCTATTGTGGGATATTCATAAACATAATCTGGAGTTGCATGTGTCAATATTGGTAAACCAAACACCATAATTGAACTTAGAATTATTTTTAAAATGGTCATTTTATAAGCTGTTGTAAAGCTTCAGATAGTTCAGTATAGCATTCTGTACCTGATCCGTTGAATGAAATTTTAGGCTTATAGTGGTAGTCGTTCATTTCTGTTTTGAACGCTACTTCTATGTCATAGACTGCTTCTGCTGTATCGGGTAGTTCTAGTAGGATCTCCCATTCGTATGGCATAGAGCGAACTGTACCGTATCTGGTGAGTATGTTGTTCATTGTTATGCCGAGTTTGTAAAATGACTCTTCCTTATTCCGACATTTGATTAGGTAGAAGATTGGTAGACCGCCATTCAGTACAGCTTGATCTAGGAAGGCTTGACGCTTACAGCCCTTGATCTTCATTTGTTGTCTTCTTAGTACGTGGCTGAACCGTACCGGGTTTGTCGGAGACCAAGCTTTCTGAGAGAATGTCCCGATGAAAAAAGTAAAATATACCCCTGAAATCAGAGAAAGAGCGGTTCAATTATTGATTGAATCCGAGAAAGATTATCCATCGAATTGGGCTGCGATCACCGCTATTGCTCCCAAGATAGGTTGTACTCCTGAAACTCTACGTGTTTGGTATCAAAAATATTTAGATAAACAAAACCCAATTAAAGTACAGCAACTTTCAGATCAAGAACGTATTAAACAACTCGAACGTGAAAATAAAGAACTGCAACGTGCTAACGAAATTCTACGTAAAGCAGCCGCTTTTTTCGCCCAGGCGGAGCTCGACCGCCCACACAAATAATGGTAGATTTCATCCATAACAATAAGGCGTTATATGGTGTTGAGGCGATTTGCAGGATTTTACCGATCGCGGCTTCTACCTATTATCGAACACTAGATTTCGTTGAAAACCCAGAACATCGAGCAAAGCGAGATCTACATGACTTGCATCATGCTGAACAAATTAAACGAATTTGGAAGGAAAGTTCAGGTCGATATGGTGTGCGTAAAGTTTGGCAAAAATTGAAACGTGAAGGCTATGTTATTGCTCGCTGTACAGTTGCTCGATTGATGCAAAAACTAGGTATACAAGGTGTTTGGCGTGGTAAGAATAAACAAACTACCCGTAGCCGAGAGGATCAAAAACGAGCAGATGACTTGGTGAAACGCAATTTTAGTGCTGATCATCCTGACCCTTGCGAAGCAATACTTCTCAGGTCGCTGACTTCACGTATATTCAAACAAATTCAGGCTGGGTTTATACTGCATTTATTATTGATGTCTTCTCACGAGCAATTGTTGGATGGAAAGTATCGACACGGATGAATACAGATATGGTGCTCGATGCACTTGAGCAAGCGTTACATGCTCGAGACATGCCAAAGAATGTGATTCACCATAGTGACAGAGGGGTTCAATATCTTTCCATTCGCTATACCAATCGTTTAGAAGCAGCAAATTTACGAGCATCAGTCGGTACGACCGGTGATTCATACGATAATGCTTTGGCTGAAACAGTGAATGGCTTATACAAAACAGAGGTGATTGAATATTTAAAAGCAGATTGGCAAGGTTTAGCGGATGTACAACTTGCGACATTAAATTGGGTAGATTGGTTCAATAAAGAGCGTGTACATAGTGCACTAGGTTATGTGCCACCTTTTGATTTTGAAGCAATGTACTATGATAAAATTAATCCGTTAGGTCTGGTGGCCTAACTTAAATAAAAAGTCTCCGACAAACCCGGTACGGTTCACGGAGATTTTTTGATTAAAGAAAGAGTACAGTATTTCTATTTGAAGCTGCAATCTTTGACGCAATTTTGAGTTTAGTGAAGTTTGAATCAGACATTTTTTCTCAATACATGACGATCTCTAATCTTAACTTCAATTAAATGCTCAAATAAAAGAGTAATTATAAATGAGTCCTTGCGATTTAAGTTATTCATCGTCTTTGTGATGATCATTATCGAATAGCTTACAAGTAAAAATTATTGCTAATATGACTAGGCTAGAAGAAATACCAGCATATAAGTTGGCTAAAGTTCCACCAAAAGCAACAAGATCTTCTAAAAACAAGATGACTATAACTATAATAGATACATGTAATATAATAAGTTTTAGATCATGAAACTTATTAATTGATAGTGTCTTAAGAAAAGAACTATTGTCAAAAATAGCTTGTCGAATAAATAATTTATAAAAACCTGCTGAAATTAAATGAAATGTAATAGCAATTAACGAGACATCGAGGATTTTTAAAAATTTAACAACAACTATTTTTACTTCAAAATTAGTTGCATATATATTTTTTATAATAAAAGTTATTGCATCAATTAGAAGATATATAGTTGATAAATATAAAAAAATAGAAGATAGTATGCAATTTATAATAACTATAATAACTAAAAATCTACTCTTTTCAAAAAAATTTTGTAGCACTTGATAACATCCCTTAAAATGAGGCTTTGTTGCATAAATATGTAAGCATCTGATTTAAATAAATTTAATTTTGGATCAAAAAATAATCAAAACTTTTAAAATCATATAGTTATGATATCTTTGTGCAACAAAGCCGTCCAGTACTGGAAACTACATCATAACCTCTCTGATTAACTGAATCAGCTAATTGTCCTAAGGTCATCATAGCTACATAAAGTTCCCCAATTCTTCCTGTTAAATGCCTTAATTCTGCAATAGGCATTCCCCGGTAATCCTCCCATAAATAACCGAAGTTAAAAGTAGAGGTTAAGCAGCCATTAGAGGTGGCCTTCCTTTGTTTGCTTGGTGTGGTCTTTCATGGTTGTAATGCCACAACCAGTTTGTTGCATAATCTGGCACTGTTGCAAATAGAGATTTGAGTCGATGATGTTCCCTTTAAAAAGTACTTAGAGACCGAAAACCCTGTTGATTAGACACACTTCACCCTGAGGCTGACCATAATAAAATGACGATGCTTGTC